>JAFXDG010000003.1 GCA_017521285.1 Bacteroidaceae bacterium
CGATATGACAAAAAATAAGCCCCGTAATTTCTCTGCGGTAGAAATACGTGGCAAAATTATCATCAAAAATGCATATCACCAAATAGCGACTGCGAAGTGTTAAAATTTGAGCAACACTGATTATCAGGAGTTTAGTTCGTGTTATTTGTTTTTGTTTGTGGTTGTTTGTATGTATCTAATTACAACCGCAGAACGCAGAAACTCCAATGCTTGTGACGGAATTGGGAATGGTGATATTCGTAAGACCTGTGCAACCATAAAACGCGGACCAGTCAATAACTGTTACAGAATAGGTTATATTGTTATATTCTACAGAACTTGGAATAGTAATATTCCCACTATAGACAGCAGAGGAATTATCACTACCCTTGTACGTTACACTTACCGTCAAATTTGTTTCTGACGTAATGTTGTAATAAATTCCGTCCACTTCAAAATCGTGGGCACTCACTGTTGTGCTGCACAACAGTACCACTATCGTTAACAGCTTGGTTTTAAATGTTTTCATGTAGTTTAAATATTTAAATTGATAAATTGTCCAGTCTTTGTCTTCCTTATATTCATCTCCTTCATAATATTTGAAGACAATAAAATAAGTTGCAAATGTGATTTTACTTTTTCAAAATACACATCATCACGCACATTTATAATAAATCCTTTTAGAGAATCTACAGGTAAATGGAATTCTTTGTATAAAATGAAATCCTTGTTTCGAATACATTTTGTGTATATGTTATGTGGAACCTCGCATTTACGCATGTTTTCACCATCACCTACACCTAAATTATAATCAAATGCGTAAAGCCTGTATTCATTCTCATTAGCAAATTCAGGTCGTTTTATTAAAGGGAGGATTTCCCTTGCTTCCATAACAGGTTTATCTGTTAATTGAGTGTTGTTATATAGTTCAGTAAACACTTTGTGTTTTTCCTTCTTACCTTTCGGGTATTTACATTCTCCCCAAAAGAGTTCGTCTTGACTTGCAATGCTGTTTTTCTCATACTTTGCTTCAACCATATTCTTAATGACCTCGGCATCAAGTTCTATTGCGATTTCTGCATTGTACATTCTCCACATATTAAAATCATCTTCAATTCTCGAGAATGAGACAACGTATGGATATGTTTCAATATCCTCAAGTTCATTCTCATCCGCGCCCGTTTCTTTTAAGAATTCTTTGAATTCAGGCAAAATGTCTTCTTCTGCGTAAGCGCAATCTGTCGGGTCATTCAAAGAGTCGTAACGCGTGCCCCAAAAACAAATGTCTTTGTCTCGTAAAATACCTCTGACAGCATCTAAACTGGTGTAATGATATACATTCATTGTATATTCCTCCTTCTCCCGCCTCTTCTATCTCCCTTCGATTCAGCCTTCTAAATTTTGATTATTTCGATACTACATATATAAAAAAGACGTGGAGACTGTGCCTGTTGCTCGTCCCACACTATAGAGGCTTCTCGCATTGCCCATCAAATCGGAACGAACAACGAAGAAGCCCCACGCCGATACATATATATACCCAACCCATCTTTCCCATATATAAATACAGGAAAAGACAGGTACAGGGATATGTACATACCCATGAGGCATCTACCGTTGCTTTGTTTCTGATTCGATGTAGAATTTTGCGAGAATTCCTATAGTGTCAAAACCAAAGCGTCAAGTAAACGCCCTTTTCAATATGTGTCCCCACCCTGCTCCCTCCCGACGGAGGGCATTCGGCGTGAAGATGGGGCAAAGGTACAAAATAAAATGAAGAGTGAAGAACGAAGAGTGAAGAATTTAATGGAATATGTTGGAAAACATGTTTTTCGTTTATGCGTTGATACGTTTATTCGTTGAGAGGTTGATATAAGGCAGTTTCGCAACGATGGCTGTTGGCTATTACAGTTGGTTGTTTGCGTTAGATATACTTAGTTGGCCAAACAAGATTGCTTCTCGGGGCAAACAAGATTGCTATAAGTGCTGGAGAAGATAGCTCCTGTTGATGCGTTTATTCGTTGATGCGTTGAAACGTTCGACGTTGAGGCAAATATTCGTTGATTCGTTGAGTGCGAGGTCAAAGGTCTAAGGACTAAGGTCGAAGCTATCTGCTATCGCCATTAGCCATCGCTATCAGTCATCGCCATCAGCCATAGCCATCAGCCATAGCCGGCAGCCATAGCCGGCAGCTGTATTTGTCGTTTTCCTTTACACCCTTTGGTAATAATTCTCACTTTTCTATTCTCCCTCTATTACTTCAGAGGGTGATGCTTTGCAAGGGGTACTTTTTTGCATATATATGCAAACAGACAAGAGGTAAAAACTGAAAACGGGAAGGGCGTGTGCACACATGCTACCGACCGTGTGCACACGGTCGGTGAAGTTTCTTCAGACACTCTGTTATAAGTTGTACTTACGGTCAACAGAGGGTGTGCACACGGACAGATGAAGATGTGACCGGAAACAGTTGAAATGTATAAACATACAATCTGACTGTATAAATATGCAAAACTGACCGCACGAGAATCGCGTATATGCACACGGATTTTCTTTCGCTCAAATAATGGACAAAAATTCAATCGCACCGTAAGTCACTGATACTTAACTCATAGACAAGCCCACCTGAGCCTTGGGTTAAGATGAGCTTAGTCATGGGATGATGTCCGCAAAAAAGGGTGCCTTTTCTATTTCTTTACATGGCGAACCACAAAATATTTACAACCATTTAATATTTCACCTTGTGTTCAAACGTAGCGATGTTGCCCACACCATCGGTGACGATGATGCGAAGGTTGTGGATTGAACCATCCTTTTTCAAGGGGGAATCGGAGAGACGAACGATAAGTTGGCGGTTCTTGCTGGTGTACTCCATCAGTGTCCATCGGCCATCAAGGGTGGCCCGATAATGTGAAAGCCCCGTTTGTGAGTCGGCCACATTCAAGCGAATGACTCCGGTCTTGCTCCAATGGGCAGGCGAAAGAGGGGTCAGCGTGGGAGATATAGTGTCGATAGCAACGAAAAAGTCACCACCCAATTCGCGCACATTTGCCTTCATCCATCCCTTCTCGTAACGGCCACCCACCGAACCTGTCCATCCGCCCCGTCGTTGGGCGATGTAGAGTTTGGAAGCGTATGCGGGAGGCAAAGTTGGCCATGGACGGACAAAAGACTCTTCTTCATTGGCATCTACCCGATTCCAACTCTCCTCCGGCCACACCTTGATGGACAACGGACAATAGGAATGGAGGGGAAGCGGATCGCCGGCAAAGTGATATACGGCTGAGTAAGCATCAGCATCGGGCGAAGCCGTCACGTTGATTTCCGTATCTTCGTAAAGCATTCCTTGGGGAATAGCCAACGTCATACCGGGGCGACAGGTCACTACATTATCCACATTATACTTAAGGTAAGAACAGCCCTGGGTTAAGGTAGGCTTAACCATGGCCTGTTGTCCCTTCAGGTCAAAGGTGTATCTTGAGGTGTTTCCGTGAAGGTCGGCAAGGATGTACTCAAAGTGGTAAATACGCTCTTCGTCGATGGTGACAATGCCCCTGCCCGCCCCTTGAGCGTGCACCATACGCAAGGGATTCCCGGGTGCGACGAACGATTTCATATACCATCGGCGACGTGTCTGATATTCAGCATAATCTGTCCACGAGTTTATCATACGGTTCTCGTCGAACAGGAAGCGGTCAGCACAAGAACTGAACACCTCCACACCATCCACCAACAGGCGCACACTATATACGCCATAGGTATTGTGTGTGCCATCCATATAGTCATTGGCGGAAAGCCCCACGCCCACATCCCCCCAAGCGGTGATGGATTGGGTAATGCGGTTGCCTTTGCCAAAGTAATAGACACCATCCTTTGCCGCACC
This sequence comes from Bacteroidaceae bacterium, assembly GCA_017521285.1. Lineage (GTDB taxonomy): Bacteria > Bacteroidota > Bacteroidia > Bacteroidales > Bacteroidaceae > Phocaeicola_A. The sequence goes on from JAFXDG010000003.1 coordinate 3,863, forward strand.
ACCAACAATTCCCTTCCCTTTCATAGGATAGAGTTTGATACGGTGGGCACGTGGCGGACGTGTGTCCTTCAGTTTGTCCTTATAGAAAGTGAGCGGATTGACGGGCTCGTTTGTTTCCGTCAAACGCACCTCCATGTGCAAATGAGGGCCAAAGGAATAACCCGAATTGCCTGCCCAAGCCACCAATTGCCCCCGCTTAACAGGAAAACAGTCAGGGGTCAGCACTGTATCAAGGGCAAAAGTCTCGTACTTATATTGATGTTCGCGCACAAGGGAAGCCACTTCGGGAAGGAAACGTTGCAAATGTCCGTGTACGGTGGTATAACCATTATCGTGCGCAATATAGAGGGCATTACCATATCCGCCCGGTGCCACACTGATGCGCGAGATATACCCATCTGCAGGACAATACAAAGGTTTCCCTTCCACACCTTGTGTCTTGAAGTCAAGCCCTCCATGAAAATGGTTACTCCGAAGTTCCGCAAAATTTCCACTCAGAAACAAAGGGAAGTCGAAGGGGACACGGAAAAGCCCCTCTTGCCCAAACATATAAAAGGGAAGAAGGAAAAGGAGAAGAAGCCCCACCCTAACCCTCCCCAAAGGAGAGGGAACAGGAAATGTTTGCTTCTTCTGAACTTTCCCCCTTTGGGGGGATTGAGGGGAGCTTACTCCTAACATGCCTTAAAGCTCATATCCAATCCCTTGACTGAGTGTGTGAGTGCACCTACGGAGATGAAGTCAACACCACACTCGGCATAATCGCGCAAGGTGTCGAAAGTGATACCACCAGAAGACTCTGTCTCGAAACGTCCACCAATGATTTCCACGGCCTTGCGTGTATTCTCGGGAGTAAAGTTGTCCAACATGATGCGGTCAACACCTCCGATGGCCAACACTTGGTTGAGCTCGTCGAAGTTGCGCACCTCGATTTCAATCTTCAAATCCTTGTTGTGAGCCTTGCAATACTCCTTGGCACGCTGGATAGCCTTGTCGATGCCTCCGGCAAAATCCACATGGTTGTCCTTCAAAAGAATCATGTCGAAAAGGCCGATGCGGTGATTCACTCCGCCACCAATCTTCACGGCAGCCTTCTCCAACATACGGAGGCCCGGAGTTGTCTTGCGGGTGTCGAGCACGCGGGTGCGTGTACCTTCGAGCTGCTTCACATAGCGGCGTGTCATGGTGGCAATACCACTCATGCGTTGCATCACGTTCAGCATCAGACGCTCGGTTTGCAGAAGTGATTGAATCTTACCCTCAACCACCATAGCCACATCGCCGGGCTTCACCTCGGTGCCGTCCTCAATCATGACTTCCACTTTCATCGTAGGGTCAAAACGGTGGAAAATCTCTTTAGCCACTTCCACACCGGCCAACACACCGGCTTCCTTTATCAACAGACGCGATTTGCCCATTGCATCGGCGGGGATGCAACAAAGGGTTGTGTGGTCACCATCGCCTATATCTTCAGCAAAAGCGAGGTCAATCAACGAGTCAATCAATTCATCTACGGTTTTCATATTCTTTCTGTTTTTGAGTTTTTAAAAGTTATCAAGTTTATAAGTTTGGCGCGAAAGTACGATTATTTTCTCGGATGAGGAAATTTTTGCAGAACATTCTCCGTTGCTTTGTGTTTATGTCATTGAAAAAATCATTTTGTATAACCCCTAAAAAACGGAAAAGATGAAAAGAATGATTCCTATCCTGTTCGCGGCCATCGCACTGACGGCTTGCGAAAAAGAGCCCGACACGGACAAGCTGGACAACCACTACCTGGTGTACACCGACTATGACAAGAACACCGATTTCGGCGCTCTGAAGACCTACTATGTGCCCGACAGCATCCTCTACATCAACACGGGCGACAAGAAGGAGTATTGGCGCGGAGATGCGGCTGAAGCCGTGCGCATGGAGTTCATCGAAAACATGAACGAACACTACACCCGCGTAGATAACATGGAAGATGCCGACATCGGCCTCCAACTGAGCTATGTGGCCAGCACCTACACCTTTACCAACTATGGTAACGACCCGTGGTGGTATGGTTATCCCTACTATTGGACACCCGGATACTGGGGCGGATATTGGGGCGGATGGTACTATCCCTACCCTATTGTCTATAGCTACACCACCGGCTCCATCATTGCCGAAATGGTAAACCTGAGTGTGCCCGAAGAGAAGAAGTTACCTGTCATCTGGAGTGCCTACATCAGTGGTATATTGAACTCACAAGGAAAGCTGAACCTGGAGAAGACGGAAGCAGCCATCGACCAGGCTTTCAGACAAACGAGTGTATTAAAATAAAGAATAATAAATTAATGTAATATGAAAACTATCCAATATTTTGCTAAAAGAGCAGCTGCCGTATTGGCTATAGCCGCCCTTGCTTGCCTGCCCATGAAGGCACAAGTGTCACAAGATGCCTACTACAACATCGATTGGCAATTCAACATACCCTTGGGAAACAATTTCTCCAACCATGCGAGCGGATGGGGTATGAACTTCGAAATGGGTTACTACATTACTCCCGAGTTGGCCTTGGGTGCCTTCCTGAGCTACCACACTAACAACGAATACTTCGACCGCACCACATTACACATGGGTACTACGGCACTGAATACCGACCAGCAACACTCGCTCTTCCAATTGCCCTTCGGAGTGTTGGCACACTACCGCTTCAATTACGACAAGTTGCAACCCTACGTGGCCATGAAGCTCGGTGCGGCGTATGCACAGATGACATCGGATTACTACATTTTCGAGAGTGACAAGGATACATGGGGATTCTTCGCTTCGCCTGAAGTGGGAGTGCATTTCTATCCGTGGGAGGGAAGCATGGGCTTCCACGCTGCCCTCTACTACAGCATCTCCACCAACAAGGGAAGCCTGATGACCTACGAAATGAATTGCATCAACTCACTCGGCTTCCGACTCGGAGTCGCCTTCTGAAAAGAGGAAAAATTGAACAGAGAAAGCGTGCACTTTTTTCCCATCACGTGACGCACACTATATCTGCCAAGAGCCGCCCGACGGTCTTTGTATCACCGGGGCGGCTCTTTTTATAACACCTATTTTCTACACGTAAGTTTGAGGAAACTCACACGAGAGTTTCAAGGAAACCACACGAGAGTTTTTCCCAACTCACATGTGAGATTTTTTGAGCTCACGTGTAGGCGCGAGGGAACTTACGTGTAGGCTCGGAAAAACTTACACGTAAGTTACCCTCGAACTTACGTGTAAGTTCAAAAAAACTCACGTGTGAGTTTCCAAGAACTTACACGTGAGTTTTTTGAAGATCTCTCCCAACGCTCCTATAAGAACAATCAACCAACTGATTAACAAGGATTTTCCCATCACAATATCACAAAGCCAGCATCTGCCAATCCCTTATGGATAAGGCAGATGTGTTCAGCATTGCGGGTTTCGAGCACCACACGCAAGGTGCATCCGTTCACCTGAGCACTGGCATTGGTGCGCTCGTGACTGACACTGATGATGTTTCCTCCCAACTGGGCAATGATGCCACACACGGCCGAAAGCTGGCCAGGTTGGTCGTAGAGGTCAACGGTAAGGGTCTCCATACGGCCCGACTTGCTGAGTCCTCGGGTAATGACGCGACTGAGGATGGTCACATCTATGTTTCCTCCCGACACCAAGCAAATCACCTTCTTTCCCTTGACTGGCACTTTGTTGAACATGGCAGCAGCTACGGCCACGGCTCCTGCACCCTCGGCCACCAGTTTCTGTTGCTCGATAAGGGCCAGGATGGCAGCGGCAATCTCATCGTCCGTCACGGTGACAATGCCATCCACATAGCGTTGGCAGAAGTCGAAGGTGTTTACTCCAGGCTCCTTCACGGCAATGCCATCGGCTATGGTCGATACTGATTCGAGACGCTCAATCTGCTTCCTCCTCAACGATTCGGCCATGCTGGGTGCCCCTTCGGCTTGCACGCCATACACTTGCACCGAGGGCTTCAATTGCTTGATGGCACACGCCACACCCGAAATGAGGCCTCCACCTCCCACGGGTACGATAACCACATCCACATCGCCCATCTCATCCAACATCTCAAGGCCGATGGTGCCCTGACCGGCAATCACATGCAAGTCATCAAAAGGATGGACAAAAGTATAGCCTTTCTCATCGCGCAACTGGAGGGCATGCTGGTAAGCATCATCATAGACCCCCGGCACCAGACACACCTCGGCACCATAGCGCTTCGTTGCCTCCACCTTCGAAATAGGAGCACCGGCGGGCAGACAGATGAGCGAGGATATGCCGCTCTTGGTTGCCGCCAAAGCCACTCCCTGTGCATGATTGCCTGCCGAGCAGGCGATCACACCATGACTTTTCTCCTCGTCGGAGAGTTGGGAAATCTTGTAGTAAGCACCGCGTAACTTGAACGAACCGGTGTATTGCAGATTCTCGGGCTTCAGGAATATTTCACTTTCGGGATTTATCAAGGGAGCCGCTATCAAATGAGGATGGCGGATGGCATCGCGCAAAACATGCGCTGCCTTATAGATTTCACTGAGTTCAAGCATCTTTCTTCTCCTTTCTATATACAAACGTGTTTTCAATAACACAAATGTGTCCGCAAAGCTACGAATATTTTCTTGAACAATACACCAATACTTCCACATATTTTTTTCCCTACCTGAAAAAAACTTTTCCCAAACGTGCCGGAAAAAACTCAGGGGTAAAGCAGATAAAAGAAGTCCTCAAAGCTCTTGATGAAAGATGTGGGATAAAGAACGGGGCTTCCAATGTCAGAAACAGGAAGTAGGCTGTCCGAAAAGTCGTATTTAGCACTCTATTTTGCACAAAGCAGAAACAAATGTGCAGAAATAGGAGTATATTTCTCTTTTTATTTGTAATTTTGCAACTTCCTTTGCCTTCGGAGGCATCTTCGGGGGCAGGCAGATTATAACAAAGAGGAGAAAAGACTATATGGAAAGGAATAACAACGTGCAGAAGCCGGGCATCATCTACCGCCTGTTCAGAAGATACTTGCGATTCATGCACGACCATGTATATTACAAGAAGACTTATCACGTAAACACCCAAGCCATCCCCGAAGACGGCACACCCCTGCTCATTGTAAGCAACCATCAGAATTGCTTGAACGATCCCTTGGGTGTGGTAGTCAGTTTTCGTGACCGCAAGCCGAACTTCATCACCCGCGCCGACGTGTTTGCCCTGCATCCGTTAGCCAACAAGTTTCTACGTTCCATAGGGCTGTTGCCTGCTTTCCGCCTTCAATACGATGGCGCCGAGAATCTGGACAAAAATCAGGACACCTTCAAGATTACCGAACAAGCCCTCTTAGACGGCACCACCATCATGATGTTTCCCGAAGCGGGACATCAGGACAAACACTGGTTGGGCACCTTCTCCTTCGGCTATACCAAGATGGCCTTTGAAGCCGCAGAAGCAGGAGGCTTTGAAAAGGATATCTTCATTCTTCCATCGTGTAACCACTACTCCCACTATTTCGGCATTCAGAATGAATACATGGTAAAATATGGCGAAAAGATTTCGCTGAAACCCTTCTATGAACTCTACAAGACGAAGCCACGCACGGCACAACGCCAAGTGAATGCTTTGGTGCGCAAGCAGATTGAAGACCTGATGTTGGACATCCGCGATGTGGAAAACTACGATGCCGTTGACTTCATCCGCCTCAATTGGGGGGCCGAGGTGGCCGGACAAATGGGATTGGACACCAATGCATTGCCTGACCGTCTGTTGGCAGAAAAAGAGATTGTAGCTGCTATACAAACCGCACAAATAGAAACACCCGAAGAGGTGGATGCCCTCTATGCCGACGCACGCGAATTGAAGTACCTGCTGGAGAAAGCTGGCTTTACCCTGAAAGAACTTGACCTGACAACAACCCCTATCGTCAGTTCGTTCAAACTGATGGGATTGTTGGCCCTGCTCCCTTTGTGGATCATATCCTTATGGCCTTCCCTCCCCGCCTATGCTATTCCTATGACGTTCTTCAAGAAGAAGTTCAAAGACCCTATGTTTGAAGGCACAATGCTCTTCGTATTCAACGCCTTGCTGCTACTGCCCCTGTTTGCCCTCATTACGTTCATCGTCATGTGGGTAAACGTCAATTGGTGGTCGGGCCTTGTGTACATAGCACTCTTCCCCGCCCTCATGCTCTTCGCATGGAAGTATATCGCATGGGTAAAGGCCACCATCCGCGACCTTCGTCACCAGATGGCCCCCTCGAATACCATCAGCAAAATGCGTGCCTTGAAGCAGCGCATCGGCAACAAGCTGAATATACTATTAAAGAAATAATCATTGAAAACCATACAAGAAAGTAGAAAGAAATGCAAAACAGAGTTGTAATCACCGGTATGGGTATCTACTCATGCCTTGGAAAGACCCTGGATGAGGTGCGCGACTCGCTTTATCATGGCAAATCGGGCATCATCTTCGACCCCATCCGAAAAGAGATGGGCTTCCGCTCGGCACTGACTGCCCACCTTGAAGACCCCGATTTGAAAAAGGTGCTCAGCCGCTCTCAGCGCGTCTATATGCCCCAACAAGCCCAGTATGCCTATTGCGCTACTGCCGATGCCTTGCGCAATGCGGGTATCGACCAAGATTATTTGAACACCCACGACGTGGGTCTGCTCTATGGCAACGACAGCTCCACCGTGCCCAATGTGAAGGCCGTGGATACTATGCGCGAGAAGAAAGATACCACGCTCGTAGGCTCAGGAGCCATCTTCCAGTCAATGAACTCTACGGTAACGATGAACCTCGGATGCATCTTCAAACTGAAGGGCATCAACCTCACCGTCAGTGGTGCATGTGCCAGTGGTTCACACGCCATCGGCTTGGGAGCCCTGCTCATCCAAAACGGGCTTCAGGAGATGGTTGTATGCGGAGGTGCCCAGGAGGTGAACCCTTGGTCAATCGGTTCCTTTGACGGAATCTCGGCCTTCTCTGTCCGCGAGGATGAACCGACCAGAGCAAGCCGTCCCTTCGACCGCGACCGCGATGGCCTCGTGCCGGGAGGAGGAGCCGCTACGGTCATCATCGAGAGCTACGAATCGGCCATCCGCCGTGGTGCCCCCATCTTGGCCGAGATTCTTGGCTACGGATTCTCTTCCAATGGCGACCACATCTCATCGCCCAACGTGGAAGGCCCCACCAAGTCGCTCCTTATGGCCATTCGCCGTGCGGGCATCGATGTGAACGAAATAGGTTACATCAATGCTCACGCCACTTCCACCCACGTAGGTGACACCAACGAGGCAAAGGCCATCTACAACGTCATCGGCGACCGCCGGATTGAAGTGACCAGCACCAAGAGCCAGACAGGCCACGAGATGTGGATGGCCGGTGCCAGCGAGGTCATATACTCCATGCTGATGATGAAAAACGGCTTCATTGCCCCCAATATAAACTTCGAGAACCCCGACGAGGACTCGGCCAAGCTGCTCATCCCTAGCCAACGCGTGGAGAAGCACTTTGACACCTTCCTCTCCAACTCCTTCGGGTTCGGAGGTACGAATTCAACATTGATTGTAAGAAACTTATAATAACTAACCAATAAACAAAAACAAACGTAACAATGGAAATGAACGAACTGATTGAGAAGATCAACGAAGTATTGGCAGAAGAGTTTGAAATTGAGGTGGAGGACATCACCCCCGAGGCAAACATCAAGGATACTCTCCAACTGGACAGCCTCAGCCTGGTAGATATGGTGGCTCTGATTGAATCGGAGTTCGGTGTGAAGATTCAAAGCAGCGAACTGATCAACATCCAGACATTCGCTGCCCTCTACGACTTCGTAAGCAAGAACCAGAAGTAAGTATTTGCAGTTGGGAAAATGCAAGTTGGCGAGGTTGGCAAGGTCATCCGAAACTTTGCCTCGCCAACTTGCCAACTGTGCCAACCTTGTCAATTCAAACAAGAATGAACCAACCCATCCTTACGGGCGAAGGCCTCTACAAGCTCATTCCCCAACGTCCGCCCATCGTCATGGTGGACACCTTCTACGAGGCTGATGCCACAAGCGCCACTACCGGCCTCACCATCCTCACCGACAACATTTTCTGCCTTGACGGCCACCTGCAGGAGCCGGGCCTGATAGAGCACGTAGCCCAGTCGGCCGCGGCCTTTGCCGGCTATGCCCCCTACACCCATGGCGAAGCTCCCAAGTTGGGCTTCATCGGCGAGGTAAAGAAGTTCAAGATAAGCCGCCTCCCCCAAGTGGGTGAAGAGTTGTGCACCACCCTGAAAGTGTTGGGCGAAGCGGCAGGAGTAACCCTGATTGCCTCCGAGACACGGGTGGGCGACGAATGTGTGGCAACCGGCCAGATGAAGATATTTATTAAGGAATGAAGAAGCAACAAGAAGCCCCCACAGCCCCTCTGTCCGCCACCGTGCGGGTGCAAGTACGGTTCTCGGAGGTGGACTCCATCAAGATGGTATGGCACGGCCACTACGTCAAGTACATGGAGGATGCCCGCGAAGCCTTTGGGCGCACATACGGATTGGAGTACATGACCATCTACAGGAACAACTACATGGCTCCCGTATTCGACGTGAAGATGCGCTACCACCAGACGGCCACCGTCGATGATGTCCTGCTTGTCACCATCACCTACCGTCCCTCGCGCGGAGCCAAGCTGGTGTTCGACTACGAGATACGCAAGGAGTCGGACAACTCATTGGTACTGACGGCCGAAACCACCCAATTGTTCACCAACCTGCGGGGAGAACTGGAGGCATCGTGTCCCGAGTTTCTCACCGAATGGAAAAAGAAGCACCAACTATGCTGATCAACGAATACTACACCATCGAAGGCACCGCCACCCACGAAGGTGCCCACATCTTCCACATCCGCCTCAACCCCGAGTGCAAGGTCTATCAAGGACACTTCCCCGGACAACCCGTCTCACCCGGAGTATGCAACATACAGATGCTGAAGGAACTGGCCGAACAGACGGTCGGACACCGCCTCTTCATGAGCCAGCTCAGCCTGTGCCGACTGACGACCCTCGTCACTCCACAAGAGTATCCTACGATGACGGCCACCCTCATCATCGACGAGAAGGATGGCGCCTATAAGCTGCGTGCCTCGCTTGGCAACGGCGAAGCCACCTACCTGGAGATGAAGGCCGAACTTGCCTGAGCCTCCCGCCTCGCCCCTCCCCATGTCCAACCCATCATCAACTACACGAATTCATGGAAAGAATCTTCATCCCCCTATACCGCTTCCTCAGCCGGAGGAGGTGGCTGATGTACACGCAGCTCATACTCAGTAGCGTGTTGTTTGTATATTTCGGTCTCAAGGTCGAGTACGAAGAGAACATTGCCAAACTGCTCCCCCAAACGGAGAAGGCCACCGAGAGCGGACTTGCCTTCGGCAACCTGCGGGTGAAGGACAAGATATTCATCCTGCTTCATGCCCGGGAAGAAGGAAACCCGGAGGAGATTGACAACCAGACATTGGCCGCCTGCACCGACGAACTGGTGGAGGCACTGATGACACGCGACACGGCCACACACTACATAGCCCACATCTTGAGCCGCATCGACGATGACCTGCTGGTAAACGGCCTCGACTATGCCCTGATGAACGTGCCGGTCTTTGTTGACGAAGGATGCTATGCCCGCTTCGACAGCCTGCTGACGCCCGAGGCCATAGACCGGCAGATGGCCGAAAACTACACCCTCGTGATGGAGGATGAAGAAGGAAACACCTCCACCATGGTAGGTCAAGACCCTGCAGCCCTGCGGCTGGCACTGCTCCCCGAGGGGAAAGCCTTGGCCGGTGGCATAGGCGGCTATACGATGATTGACGGACAACTGTTTTCCCCCGACTCGACGGTGGCGCTGGCCTTCCTGTCACCCAACTTCAATGCCTTCAACTCCAAGGCAGGAACTTACCTGATAGAGATGCTGGAGGAGGAGATTGCCTCCTTCGAAAAGCGTCATCCCGAGGTTGAAGTCCTCTTCCACGGCTCGCCCGTACAGAGTGTGTTCAACTCGCGGCAAATCAAGGCCGACCTGGTGCTGACCGTGGGCCTTTCGCTGCTGGTCATCTGTGTGGCCATCGGCCTTTGCTTCCGCAACAAGAGCACCCTGTGGATGCTGCTCGGCCCTGTGGCATACGGTGCTTTCTTCGGCCTTGCCTGCATCTGGTGGCTCAAGGGCGGCATGTCGCTGATGGCCATGGGCATCGGTGCCATCGTACTCGGTGTTGCGCTGAGCTATTGTCTGCATGTGCTCACCCACTACAAATACGTGAGCGACCCCGAACAGGTGCTTCGCGACCAATCGACCCCCGTCTGCCTGGGATGCATCACCACCATCGGAGCCTTCCTCGGCCTCCTCTTTACCCAGAGCGACCTGCTGAAGGATTTCGGCCTGTTTGCCTCACTGGCAATGGTGGGCACCACGGTGTTTGCCCTCGTCTTCCTCCCCCACTTCTTCCGTCCCGAATCAAATCGCCGCAACGAACGTGCCTTCCGCCTGCTCGACCGCATCAACTCCTACCCCATCGACCGCCACCGTCCGCTCCGTTGGGCCATCGTGGCAGTGTGTGTGGTCACCGTCTTCACCTCCTCGTGGGTAACCTTCGACAGCAACTTGCGTAACATAGGCTACAACGAGCCGAAGGTCATCCACTCCAACGAACTGTATGCCGGGAAGGTGAACCATGGGCAGGCCTCGATGTACTATGCCGCCACGGCACCCACCCTGGATTCGGCCCTTATATATAATAAGGTAGTGACGGCCACCCTCGACTCACTCCAGCAGGCAGGCGTGGTCAAGCAGTTCTCCCGCTCGTCGGCCCTCTTCATCCCCACCACCGAACAGGAGGAGCGCATAGCCCGATGGGCCGGTTACTGGACACCCCAGCGAGTTGACGAAGTGCGCACCCACCTGACAGCCTCGGCCCGCCGACACGGACTGAACCCCGACATGTTCGAGCCTTTCTACATCATGGTGGAGAGTGAGTACGAACCCACCTCGCTCTACGAAGCCGGGGTGTTGCCCGAAAGTCTGCTGAGCAACTTCATCGAGGAGAGCGACGACCGCTTCCTGGTATTCACCTCGGTGCAGATGCCCGACTCGGTGAAGACACTGGTCAATCAGGCCGTAGCCGCCTGTCCGCGGGCAGTGGTCATCGACCCCTTCTTCTACACCAGCGACATGGTGCGCCTGCTGAACGACGACTTCAATACCATCCTGAGCATCTCGTCGGTATTCGTCTTCCTGGTGCTGCTCGTCTCGCTGCGCAGCCTGAGCCAAGCCGTGCTGGCCTTCATCCCGATGAGTCTCAGCTGGTATGTGGTACGCGGTGTGATGGGGCTGGCGGGACTGGAGTTCAACCTCATCAACATCATCATTGCCACCTTCATATTCGGCATCGGAGTGGATTACAGCATCTTCGTCATGACGGGTCTCCTGGCCCAGGCACGCAAGCAGGGGGACAGCCTGCTGACCTACCACAAAACGGCCATCTTCTTCTCAGCCCTGGTGCTGATAGTGGTCCTCGGGTCGCTGCTCTTTGCCACGCACCCGGCCATCCACTCCATTGGCCTGAGCACCCTCATCGGCATGAGTGCCACCATCCTTATCACCTACAGCCTACAGCCCGCCCTCTTCCGGTGGCTGATGCGCTTCCGCTTCTTCCGCAAGCGGGTGGAAAAGGAATGAAAGGAGAGACACAAGAAAGCAACCTTTGTAAATATTTCAGACAACAAAAAGCATCTTCCCCGACAGGCAAGCAAACCTTGCAGGCAAGGGGAAGATGCTTTTGGCATTTACATGCAACACTCCCTCTAACCTTGAACCAAAAGGAGTTTCCACCCACACCAATAGAGAAACACAAACCAAAACATTATCAACCAGTTACACTCGCCAATATGCAAAAAACAGGACAATCTTGAGAAGAGGCAACGCACCATCTTGATGTTGCCCATCGGGAGAACTTGATGTCGTCCATCGGGAGAACTTGATGTCGTCGGGGATGAGAACTTGATGTCGTCAAAGGGGAGAACTTGATGTCACAGCAAGGAGGAATCTGAAGCCAGCCAGCCCCACTTGCGTACAGATTATATCATAAGAAAAAGTTACTATATATTCTTCCTGTCCGACGGCTCGAACAGAAACAAAAAGGCCCTCTCCGTCAGCACACGCTGATGGAGAGGGCTTTCTCTTCAAGGAGGGGGATTCAGAGGATGAATGATGTCAGTTCATCACCTTCAGCACCTGGTTGCCCACACGGAGCAGATAGAGACCTGCGGGCAAAGCAGCCAAGGAAAGGGTAAAGGTCTGTCCGGCCTCGGAAACCACCAACGGATGGTGCATCACACGGATTCCTGCAGCATTATAGAGGTCCACACCGACCTGCCCCATAGGACGGGCAAAACAGAGCATCAGGCCTCCGGCTGTCCTACGCGCAACCACCTGATTGCCGCCCTCAGCCTCCAGTCCCTCTATCGCCGCCAGCGAGTTGAGCACCTCTTTCAATCCGGCATAGGCATCAATCTTGCCATATCCGCAAGTGGCGGGATTGGTGTGTGCATCGTTCACAGCCGTCTGCTGGAGCAGGGAGCGGATGGCTTCATTGTCCAACGCAGGGTTGGCCTGCAACCAAGTGGCCACCACACCACTGACAAAGGGGGCAGCCATCGAAGTGCCCTGCATGTAGGAATAGAAGTAGGTATTGTCGTTCCATGTCAGAATGGAAGCCGTGGGATACGACGAACGGTAGGCATCATAGGAGTTCACAGCCGAAGCGATGAAGGTTCCCGGAGCAATCACGTCGGGCTTCATGCGCCCGTCGATGGTCGGTCCCACACTGCTGAAGGTGGCCAGCGTGCCCATCTTCTCGTCGGTCTGTTTGGGTTGCGAGCTGCCCGCCTCGGTGTAGGTGTTGCTGCTGACATAGGCTCCTACGGAGATAATCTTACGTCCTGTTCCGCCAATCTCGCACAAGGTATGCTGCTTGTCTCCGGCTGTCCATCCCTCGGGCACCTCGGTCTCGAAGGTGGTGTATGCGGCATCGGCCCAGGCATGTACAGTGCCCGCAGTACGCGGAGTGACAATGAAGCCAACCGTCATGCCCATGCCCCGACTCTCAACCCCAAGGGTCAAGAAGGCATGAGGTTTGCCATTAATGGGATTCACCTCGGTGGTTATAAGCACCTTGCCCTTGATTCGCCCCGAGAGGGTGAACTCCTGTGTTGAACCCGAGGCAGCGTCTGCCGTGACGGGCATCACCTCCGAAGCAGCCGACTGCGAACCGTCGGAACTGCGGGTGACCACCACTTGCACATCGAACTCCATGCCCTTGTCACCCCAGATGTCCACCTCGCCTCCAATCTGGCTCAGGCTGGGGGTAATCTTGTAGTTCACCATCGCCTTCAGCGGAGCATCGCCCGAGCCGGTGAAGGTCTTGCTCACGTGGACAGCATCATTGCCATAGTTGCCCATCGAGCCGACCAGCACGCGGCCGCTTCCTTGCAGTTGGTCGGCCACTTGGTCGAAGGGCGAGGTACCATCGTGAGGCCCCTGATGCCATCCCAGGCTCATGTTCACCACACAAGGCTTACCTACGGAGTCGGCATACTTGTAGATGTAGGCAATGGCATCAGATATGTTGGCACTGTTGGCCGTTATGGCTCCCTTGCTCACTAATACAATGTCGGCCTCGGGCGCCACACCGAAGTAGGGATTGCCATCCACCCGATGTGATCCTGCCGCAATGGCGGCCACATGGGAACCATGGGATTGGGTGGTCAGGTCGGCCTTGGCGGCCAGAATCTCTTCCTGAGTAGTCAGTTCGATGCCATACCCGAAGTCGGCGGGCACTGTACCCGTCGTGCCGGCCTGCTCCCACACGCGCTTGATGCGCAGCGAACCTGTCGCGTCGTCGAAGAAGGCAGGATGGGTGTAGTCAAAGCCACCATCGATGATGCCCACCACCACACCTTTGCCCGTGTAGGGCATGGCCAGTCCCTCGCCCGCAAGCACCTTGTCAACACCGGAAACGGCACGGGCCTTGTCCATCATGGGACGGACGGGAGTACCCAATTGGATGTACTTCACAAAAGGCAACTGCTCCAACGCGGGAATGGCACTCAGAGGCAAACGCACCGTCAGGATGCCATCAAGACAAAGGGTGACCTTCACCCCAAGATCCTCCAAGGCTGCCACATCGGGCTCTCCCCCGACATGGAGGTATGCACTGAGCACCTCGTCCGAAACAGCCGAACGGGTGGCTGCTTGCCGGCCCATCATGTAGTGGGCCGTAAAAGGCGAAACCTTGCCCTGCCCCCACGCCATGGTGAGGGAGAGCAAGGCCACTGATACAATGATAAGTCTCTTCATAGGAAAGGAACTGTTTATTTGACAATCAACTTCTGCACGTCAGTGCCACCGCCGGGCAACAGGGTGCGCACCACATAAAGGCCGGGAGGAAGCAGGAAAGTCTGTTCGCCATTCTTCAGGCTGGCAGCCAAGGCACCCGATGCGGTATAGATGTCGGCCCGCAGGAAATCGCCCACAATGTGCATCTGACTGCCGTCAAAGGTGAAGAACGGCGCACGTCCTGCCACCGTCTCCTCAACCCCCTGTGCCAGATTGTCTGTCATAAGGGAAATCTTAGCCGCGTTATAAACGTTGCAAGCCGTGGGACTCGTACTGCTGAAGTCGCTCACAAAGGCTACAATCTGCATGTCGGACAAGACTGTCTCAATCTCTGTTCCCGTATAGTCTCCGAAGTTTGTCGTAACAACGGTGGGAATCTCATACTCCACCGAGTAGCGCACAGTCTTGCCCGGTGTCAGCTGAATCTGCTGTCCCCAAGTATTGCCAATCATGGTTCCGCGGAAGACGTGGTTATGTACGTAGTTAGTACCGCCATTGGCCTGCATACCTACCAGACCATCCTGCAACAACCACACGTTCAGCGTATGAATCGAATCAGAAGGAACCACAAAGGTCTCCACATCCACCAATAAGGTTCCCTTGCGGGTAGCAGCATCAATCTGGTTGTAGAGCTTCAGGCCCACGTAGGGCTGCACTTGACGGAAAGCCTGGGCCGCCGTGCGGACAGCAGCCCCGTCGGTGCTGGCAAACACGGGCGAAGTAGTGCTGATGGAAGGCACCGCCGTGCGGTTGAACATGGCCGCTGGAGCGTAAGTGCCGGCATTGCCGTAAAGCCACGTGTAAGTATAGCTGTCAGCAAGTGTGAACTGGTCGGGATAATAACCCGCATGATGACACACTTCGATGAACTCGTTCTCAATACCCTTAATGGCACTGGCCAGATTGGCGTGCCCTGCCGGACAGTTTCCACATGCCTGACCAGTGAAGACCTCAATGAGTATCTTTTTCTCTATATCTGACGGATAGAAGAAGACACTGCTGACAGCACTGTTGTCCGTCTCCTCAGCATCGGCCGCACCATTGACGTTACTCACACTCACCTTCATATCAAGGGTGCCGGTCTCATTGGTAGTATAGGCGGGCAACGTGAAATCATAGGACTTTCCACTGGCCAAGGCCACTCCGGTCACCGAAGTCACAACAGGCTCGGCCGTACCCACACTGCAAGTCAGGTCAAACGAAGTAATGGGCTGGTTACCGAAGTTGAAGACCTGTCCCTTGAACACTTGCGGCTCGCCCGCCACCTGATAACCTTCCGCCAGGATGGGGCGCACACTCAAGTCGGTAAAGTCGGCCACGCCATCCAACTTCATCTGGATATTAGGCACACCGTACCCCTCTGCTGAGACATCAATCCACATCCCATTCTCGTAAGCCCACGAAATACCGGCCTCTGTATTGTTACTCTGGTCAAAGGACAGCGGCTTGTATGAAGTTCCAACCTCTACAGTATGCCCGAAGAAGAAAGGCTCACCGTCAAGCACATAGGCACTCTCCAAAGAATATTCAGTCATACGCTCACGAGAAGATGTAGGTTTGAAGGCCTGCTCATACAGCGGCGTTCCACCTAACTCACGGGTGATAAAAAGAGTTCCGCGTTCAACTTGCGTAGTGCTGACGTAGGTAAGGAAACTCTTCACTGTGGCCCCTTTCAGCAAAGCTGCCTTTTCAGCATCCACATACACGGCCATACCCTGCTTCTCAGTGTTACCGAAGCGCACAATATCATTTCGGTTCAAGGTCCCATTGGTGTAACCAACGGTAGTCTGTGCTACAGCCGTTCCTCCCATCATCAGAATTGCAGCCAGCAGCATCATGTTCGTCCATTTTGTCATATCAATTAGTTTTAGATGAGTTCAATGAAAAAGCCTCTCGTACACGAACCGCGATACCGGCACTTGCACAAGAGGCTGTTTGTATAAGGTTTATCTGATTACCAACTTACGGCTCAGTGAGGTTCCATCAACTACCGCCTTCAGCACATACACTCCCGGTTGCAGATGAGCCACAGAAAGTACAGCACCTTCAGCGTGGGCTACCAACGAGCCATTGGCACTATGCAACGCGACATCCGTCACCTGACCGCCAATCACAGTAATGGCTGTAGCCGTAACATCAAGGGTGACAAGTGAAGTCTCAACGTCATCAATGCCAGCAGCCATATTGATGAACTGCATCGTACCTTGCACCGGATTCTCCAATCCTTCATAAGATACATCGACACGCAACTGATGGGTTCCTGTACCCACTTCATGAGTGAAAGTAGTCTCGGTTATAGGTGCGTCAGTCACCTTCTTGCGATCAACATACACGTCGTACCCCTTTACAGGCAGAGGTTTGGCATCGGCCGAGCGGATAACCAAACCAATCATCCAGTTACCCATGCGGTTAGCATTTTCCATTTTTGAAATAGAAGTGAAAGTCTCGCCATTGTCATCGGAGAAAAGGTCAGACTCTCCCTCAAAAGGAGTCAGGTTATCCATGCCGATAGGAGCTTCTCCCGGAGTTACATCATAGCAATCAAGTACAAGCAAATATTCCGAAGCAGCATTCACCGTAATAGGATTATCCAATTCTATCGTATTCCACACTCCCTTCGTATAGTCAACACCACGCTCCAATTCTTTCCAGACAACATCTTTACCATTTTCACGCAAAGCTATGGCAAATTCGGCATCTGATGTGGGGAAGAAACGAACATGGGTAATCTGATAACCGTCGTAAAGTCTGAAATTGTCCTTGTCGTATGAAGCTGCATACAAGGCACTGTAACCGCTTTTCTCTGAAGGAGCCAGACCACCTGCATTCGTATCACTGGAATAACCGATGTTGGTTTCATCGTCATCAAAAGGATTTTCCCATGATGCAGAAATTGTCTCACCGTCAACATAATTGATAGATACATTGGATATTTTCTTGTATGCAGCCAAATTTTCAGCCACAGCCAAAGAGGTATTCACGGATTCTGTCACAGTACCGTCTGAATAAACTGCTGCAACACTGAACGTATGTTCACCATCTGCCACATCATACTGGCGGAATCTCAACAAATCGGTAGTGCCAACTTCTTTGTCATCAACAAACACTTTATATGAAGCGACATTATTGTTATCTAACTGAGAAGCTTCACCAAAACAAATTCCAACAGGGAATGTAACCGGATATTCATACGCACCGTTCGGTCTTGACATACCATCTTCATAAAGTGACATGAATGCAGGTTCTCCTTGACGACGAAGCAAATCTGTATAACCGGGGCGACAAGTATTGAAAATAGCACCCAATGTTGCGTAACCACCATAACCTGTCACATCAACAAAAATACCGACATAAATATCTTCCCCTGCAGGAACAGTCACAGGCTCACTTAGCTGTACCGTATTCTCTACACCATAAACCAACTTGGAGTCGTCCAATTTACGAGAAGCAAAAAGAACAGTATCTTTTGCAGTATAAAAATTAACCGCCCAACCATTCTGTTTGCTCATAGGATAAAAAGAAACATCCGTAATCTGTTTACCATACACAGCCAAATCGGATGCTTCGAAACGAACTGCTTGCTCGAAATTATAATCGCCACTACCAAAAGCAATGATGTTGTCATCAGCCGAACCATACTTCAACGCTGGACGATTGGCAAGAGGAGCATTCCAGAAAAGACGCACATCACGGACACCAGTCTGCACTGCATTCAAGCTACGAGGAGCACGAACAACAAAATCAGCAACTTCAACAGCAGCCACTTCTGTCTTTTCCGATTCTGAATCGGAATATACAGCAGTGAGTGCATATTCATAATTACCGTTAGTCATCGAACGGTCGTAATAACAGTACTCTGTAGCTGCAAGTTCTGCAATCTTTTCGCCGTTGCGCCATACATTGTATGCCTTTACTCCTTCAACATTAGCGAGTGGTGCCTTCCATGTCAAACGACAAACATCTGTACCCTCCAAGTGGGTTGCTTTCAACGACGTAGGAGACGGATTGGTCAAGTTGGCATCCAAACGAATAATCAGCGGACGAGGAATATTATTGGAATCGTAGGCATTCACTGCAAATGTGCGCTCATCTTCTGAAATTCCATCACACTGTAAAAGAGTCCAACCCGTAAGGTCAACTCCCAAGTCTTCGATATATTTCTGCAAATCAATTACTTTACCATCCTTCACATAAGCAGCATGCATATAATCTTCCATGCTGGCCGTATATTTACCTACAGCATTTCCTGCATTGGTAACACGATAAAATTCATGTCCAAAAACATTGGAGAAGTCAATGTAAGTTGTTTCTTTCGTTTCTATGTCATAGATAATTTTGTCCCCAAGAACTTTTTTCCCATTAGGAGAAAAAGAATACGCAACACTAAAAGGGCCAATATTTGTATAATCCAACAACACAGAATCCGGAGTCCACAATGTCGGAGTACGATTAGGTTTCAACGGATGATAAGAATATCCACATGCCATGGTTCCATCATTGTTCACATCATAACCTCCACCCGTTACATTATACTCCTCTCCCCACAGTTTGATTTCTCCGTCAAGCGTCCAAGTTGCAGCTTTATATACAGTTTTACCAGCCACTTTGAACTGAGCAACACCAGCCACATACTTACCATTGTCACTGATACCATTAGGCATACCACAATTCGGGAGATAATGCCATTTGCCATTTTTGAAATAACCGCCCACTTCCATTGAGGCACCATTCTCGGTAGCTTCATCAGTAGTGAAAAGTCCAACCACTGTACCATCGTTGGCAATATCCAACACAGGAGCTGAATGACCGATAGGTGCTACTTGAGTAATCTCATTATTTACGATATCCCAAATAAATCCACGGCCTTCCCCATCGTTCACATTACCACATGCCCACCGACCGTTGGCAGACATACTCACCACTTGATACTCGACCAATACATCGGGACCGACGAGTATCTGCACATTGTTGTTCTGTGCTACAGCCCCCCAACCAAGGAGAGAAGCACAAAAAAGCAAATTCAGTTTTTTCATCTTTCTTTATTCTTTTATGTTTTATTGTTTCCTACAAGTTAAAGTACCACTTTCTTTGTCCAGACACAATCGCCTTGACTGATACGCAATACATAAATTCCACCTTGGGCAATCGCTGACAAGTTGAAGCGTCCACTACCCTCACCCGACCATGTAGCCATGTGTCGGCCATCAACTGCTACCACTTCAACAGTAA
This sequence comes from Bacteroidaceae bacterium, assembly GCA_017521285.1. Lineage (GTDB taxonomy): Bacteria > Bacteroidota > Bacteroidia > Bacteroidales > Bacteroidaceae > Phocaeicola_A. The sequence goes on from JAFXDG010000003.1 coordinate 23,513, forward strand.
AGGGAGCAGATGCCGGACAAATCACTTGTACCTCTTTTCCTTTATCCAAAACCAATTGTACTCCATCTGCCGGACGAGACATCTCACTCGGATGAATACCCGTCTGGTCATCAGGCACTTTCACCTCCACGACATTCAGCACTTCATCCGTGTAATAGTTCATCACAATGGCTACGATTGCCAGATTGTTTTTATCATAAACAGACGAAGGAATACCCATTTTAGCATCAACAGTGTACTCTACGCCGGCTTCAATAGCAGCAGGAAGACTATTCTTGATTCCCACAAAAGCTTTGTTATCGTTACGCACCACATTGGTGTACCACATCAAATCAGGAGCAACAGGAGAAGACATGTAATAGAACTCACCTTGCCTAATATTGACAACTCCATTGATTTGGCGCATGGCATCGGTCTGCACCTCTTTTTCAATCAACACATACCCCACGCGGTATTTGTCTGTTGCATTATCAGTGTCTTGAGCAAAAGTTACCTTCGCAGAAGTCTGAACCGAATCACCACCTTCGTATGTCACATCCAGGTCAATCTTGGCCACTGTCGGTGTTGTGAACAATTTCTTCAACTTGGCCATATTCTGCGCCGACGATCCTCCACCGATGGAATTGCTACGGTTACGATTGAGATAGACGGTTGGGAAAGAATTAGTTTTCATTCCAGTCACATAAGGCATATATTCAAAGATGTCACCGTAATGAGCATGAGCCTCCACGCATACAATCTGATGTCCGTAACGCTCTTCCATCTGTTGGATGAAAGAAATCACTTCAGGACAATTCACACACCAGGCTCCCGTAGCTTTTTCCAAAAGGAGGGTGCGAGGGTAATAAGAACAGATGATGCTGTCTTCCACAATCGTGTGCTCACCATTCATCACCTTGTAATGAGTAGCCTTGCCCACTTGAACAGGCACCTCGAACTCAAACGGATATCCGTCTCCCTGTTTCCAGGAATCTTGCCAAGCCGGATGCTCCAACACGTCAGTACCGTTAATCACACAAGTGAAGTTATGACCTCCTTGTTCCATTCCACTGTTGAGGACATAGCCCTGCACTTTGGCAGTTCCCACATTGCCGACAAAACGCGGAGTTTCATCCTTCACGATGAAATCGGCTTTCGTGGGTTGTCCCACAAACATATCATCGATAGCCAACAGGAACTTGTTCTGACTGTCATGTACAAAAGCGATATACACTTTCTGTCCCGCATATTTTTCCAACGAGACATAATGCTTCGTCCAAAGGTATTCCTCTTCCTCCACAGAATAAAGTTCTTCAAAATCGTAATACTCTTTCCCTGTAGTAGAAATCATCACCTTATACCCGTCACGAAGATGGTAATGAATGGCACGGGCCGTCCACTTCAGACAAACATTTTCAGAAGGAAGTGTCAGTCGGGGTGTCACCATCCAATTATCCGTCGGCATATCATACAAACGATGTGATGTACTGACAGCCGCCACTCCGTCTTCACTGTCCACCACAGAAATGCTCCACTCCATGCTGGTATTGATTTTCTTGAAATCAACACTATTGACCGGCATTTCATCATAGCAAACGAGTGTAAAGTCTTCGGGGATGCCATCGTAGAAATCAGTTTCCAGACAAACCTCCTGCCCCACTGTAGGGAGCACACACCATGCCATCAAGGCTGATGAAAACAATTGTTTGATATTCATTCTCTGTTTCTTATTTATTTCAATGCTATTTTTCCTGTCAGCACACCATCGGCTGTATTTACACGCACCACATATACACCTTCCGGCAAAGAAGAGAGGTCGATGCGGCTTACTCCGTTGTAGGCTCCCACTTCCACACCATCTGTTGTGTAGAGTCCAAGGTTCTTATACTCACCGTTCACCATCAATGTTCTGTTTACCAGCATCAGGAGATTGGCCACAGTAACATTTCCGACACCCTGCGACTCCTCTTTCTGCAAAACAACGGCAATAGCCTCGCTCTTTACCTTACCTATATTATATACAGTCTCTACCATGAATGTCTTGTTGGGATTCACATCATTGGCTGCTGTATAAGTATAAGTTGTCTCTTCAAAAGGATAAAGTCCATTGACGGGAGACGGGTTCTTTGTCATCTCCTTGACATCAACAAACATATTGTATCCCTTGATGGGCAAATCAGTGACAGGAGCTTCCCAATCGAGCACCAGCTCATAGTCTTGCACATCATTGTAGTGGTTGCTTACGACATTGATTTCTCCGACAGCAGGCAATTCAGTATAAATCACCCGTTCTACCACATTGGACACATTCACGCCCATTGCACCGTGGGTATCCTCAGCCTGGATGAAGTAAGTCCAATTGCCATTGGGCACTTCGGCATCTTCATACGTCAGTGTACTACGACTGACCTTGGCCTTACCAATCTTCACACCATTACGGAAGACATTCCAAACCGTAGAGGCGGTAGTTCCGGCAGGGGCTTGCGCTGAAAGAAGAACGGTGTTCACCTTTCCTTCCACATCCGTCACAGTAAGGTTAGAAGCGGCAATTCCTTCAAACGGAACATTCATTACCACTTGCGGATTTCCGGACTTGGCCCAAATACCTACCGAATATCTCCATGTAACAGACATTGTTCCCAATTCTGTCTCAGTATATTCCGTGCGGCTGTCACCGATGTAGGCATTCTTGCTGGCATTCCATTTGTTCTTTTCATACTTCACCAGGTCTCCGTCTTCGTAAGTCCAGATTTCTTCGTAATCCGGAGTACCCTTCTCTGCATTGATGACATTGCCTTCGTCATCCTTCACGATGGTCGAGTTGTCATACTTGTAGGCGCGGCAGAGGGTTCTGTTACCCTTTTCGTCGTACGCGTATTCATAGATACGGTCGTTGGTTGTCAGACCATAGGGACTATTGGCAAAGGCATACTGCGGGCAATTGGCCAATCCTTCGACAAAGTCTCTGTAATATTTGTGATAGATAATGACATCGTGGCTATTGGCATAGGTTTCCTTCACCAGGTTGTCGCCATCGTATTCATAATGATACACACGGTTGGTAGTGGTATCTTCCTTCATGCGTCCGTCGTCATAATAACTGAACGAACCGGTCTCTTCAAACTCATTCCAAGCCTTGTTGTAACCGCTGAAGATTCCATACTGGCGCTCACGCGTATGAACCAGCTGTCCCTTCTCATTGTAGTCATAAGCCACATAGTTCATCGGAATCCAATCACCGGCACCGTAAATCTTGTCGGGGTCATCAGGGTCATCCCCCACCAACTTTCCATAGCGCACCATAGCCACCACCTTGTTGTCGGCATCGTAGTAATAGACATCCGACTTGGAAGGCTGTGCATCGCTCATATTCCCCATGGCATCACCCAGTGTGATATGGGCTTTCACCTGTTTGGGAAGCGCTTGCTTCATCAAGGTCACTTTCAGCGGATTGCTTTTTACTTTACCTATGTTATATACTGCTTCCACAATGATGTTCTTCTCGGGATTCACATCATTGGCCCACGTAAAGGTATAAGTTGTATCGGTAAAGCAGTGCAATCCATTGACGGGTGAAGGATTCTTGGTGATATCCTTCACATCCACATACACATTATATCCAAGAAGAGTCAAATCCGTCTTGGGAGACTTCCATTTGAGAACCAATTCATAATCCTGCACGTCGTTGAACTCGTTCTTCATCACTTTGATGTTGGTTACGGCAGGAAGCTCTGTATGAATTGTCTTCTCCACCACATTGGATACATTCACACCCACAGGCCCATGCGCATCCTCTGCCTGAATGAAGTAATCCCAATTGCCGTTAGGCACATTGGTATCCTCGTATGTAAGGGATGAACGACCGGATGATTTCGCCTGACCAATCTTCACACCATTACGGAAGACATTCCACACTGTCGAAGCCAAAGCTCCCGCAGGTTTGGTGGCAGTCAGCAACACGGTGTTCACCTTACCTTCCACCTCTTCAATACTCAAATCTTTAGCCGCCACTCCGTCAAAGGGCACCTCCCATGTTATTTGCGGTGTTCCTCCCTTGGCCCAGATGCCTACAGAGTATTTCCACGTCACAGCCTTGGTACCCATAGGAGTCTGCGTATATTCGATACGGCTGCTTGCCTCGTAGGCATTATTCTTGGTCTTCCACACATTCTTTTCATATTTTATCAGAATACCGTGGTCGTACGTCCAAATCTCTTCATAGTCAGGTGTACCCTTATCGGCACCAATCACGTTACCCTCGTCATCCTTCACTATATTCGAACTGTCATACTTGTAGGCACGGCAAGAAACCATATTGCCCTGATTGTCGTAAACGTATTCATAGATACGGTCATTGGTTGTCAATCCAGCAGGGCTGTTGGCGAAAGCATACTGGGGGCAGTTCACCAGTCCTTCCACAAAGTTGCTGAAATATTTGTGGTAGATGATTACATTACGGCTGTTGGCGTATGTCTCCTTTACCAGATTGTCACGTTCATATTCATAGTGGTACACACGGTTGGTGGTAGTGTCCTCCTTGATGCGGCCATCTTCATAATAGCTGAACGAGCCAGTCTCTTCAAATTCGTTCCAAGCCTTGTTGTATCCGCTGAAGACACCATACTGACGCTCGCGGGTTTTCACCAATTGTCCCTGACCGTTATAATCGTAGGCCGTATAAGTCATCGGAATCCAATCGCCCTCACCATAAAGTTGGTCGGGGTCATCAGGATCGGTAGCCAACAGTTTGCCATACATCATCTTGCGGACCAGTCTGTTGTCCGTGTCATAGTAATAAGTCTCGGCCTTTGTTGCAACATCGTCTGCAGCCTGTCCCATGGCATCCCCCATTGTCATCACCACCTTTTTGATCAATGGTTTCTCCTCCGTCTGCAACATCAAGGGAATGGCCTGACTGCGTACCTTGCCGATACTATAGACTGTTTCAACGTAAATATCGTGAAGCATATCAGTCTCAGCAGCCATCCAAATCATCGTATCCAATGCTAATTCGACAGGAATCAGCTCCATACCGTTTTCCGGTGCAGGATTGGTCTCGTACGACTGTATGTCGGCATACACATTATATCCAAGAATGGGCAGGGTCGTATTAGGAGTCGCCCACGTGAATATCACTTCGTAGTCGCCCGTGTCATTCAGAGAGTTTTTCAACATTTTCACTCCTTCCACTCCCACGAGTTCTGTATTCAAGGTAGTTTCCACCACATTGCTGACATTTCCGTCAGCCTGTTGGAAGAAATAGTCCCACATGCCATTAGGCACTTCATTATCCTGATAAATCAGTTTGCCGTCGGTCAAAATGGCTCCGCCTATCAGCATACCGTTCCGATACACGTTCCATCCATCAGCAGAGGCACCGGCAGGAGCATCAGCAGACAAAGCCACGGTGTTGAGGGCTCCCTCCACTATTTGCGCAACCACCCCTGTAGCCGCTGTAGCATTATCCACAACACCACTGACATGCTTCTTCACGCCTCCAAAGGTACTCCACTGTCCGTTGTAGTATCTGAAAGTGGCAACACTTGTAGTATCCCCATTAACCGTATAGGTAACTTTTGAATCAGGCTCCACCTCGTTCTTGCTGCTGTTCCAGAATCCGATCTGTTCTTCTGCCAAGACACCGTCGGCGTATGTCCAAACGGTCTGCTTGTAGAGCATTCCTTTGTCGCCCTTCACCACAGCACCCGTTTCGTCCGTCTCGGCATTGGTTACCTTGTACTCGTTGAAGAGAGTCTTGTTGCCCACTTCATCGTATGCGTATTCATGCACACGATTGTTCTTCCACTTGTCGCTGAACAGGGCACTCAGGGGCTGATTGTTTTTTCCTTCAGCAAAGGCCGTATATCTGATGGTGCTTCCCCAAGCGCCATCCTTGGTATAGTGAGCCGTCTCTTCCACCAAATTCTCTCCTTCCCACTTGTATGTGGTGATGTAGGTGGCATCAGTCTTCTTTACCAGTTTGCCATTCGTGTCATACTCGTACACCTCGGCATCCGCATAGTCAGTCCAAGCTCTATCAAAGGCACTGTAAAGCCCATACTTACGGGTCCGTATTTTCTGCAAGCGTCCCTCAGCATCATACTCATAGTTTGAATACAATTTAGGAATCTCCTGCCCGGGCACTTCCACTTCGGGAGTTCCTTCCGAGTCAGCCAGCATAATGTCCGCTTCTACGACACGGGCCAAACGGTTGTCGGCATCGTAGAACGAACGGACTACTCCCGTAGGGAGCTGGCTATACCCGCCATCAAGCATGGCACCGTATGAATATACTGCTTTCGTTTTTACACCAATGCTTTCAGCAGAAGCATTGATTCCCATAGACAAAGAGAGCATCAGGACAAGACCTCTCAGAGTAAATTTTCTCATAGAATAAATTTGTATTTGAATATTAATTTTTCTCCCTCAGGCACATACACACAAAAACGAGAGTAACACGTGCACCCACGCATTAGACCTCATCGTTCATTGCCATAGTGATTTTTACATAATTATGCTGCAAAAATACAAATATTATACAAGAGTATCAAAGAAATGGTTATATAATGTACGCAATGACAGTTTTTTTTCATTTTATTCAGTTATTTTTTGCATAATAATACCATTTTTATAACATTTGAAAGGCGGTTAAAAACCACTTACCCTACCGGTTAGAGGAACCGGTCAGAAACATGACTGAAAGAGACTCATAAAAGATGGAATATCAGGCAAAAAAAGAGCAAACAACCTTCATACTTCTTCATTTCACGTCGTGGAACACTCATTTCACGCTTTGGAATATTCATTTCACGACGTGAAATGGTCGTTTCGCGACGTGAAACGAAGAAATGAAACAGTTATTCCGTTTTCTTCATCGGGCATCGGAGAAAAAGGGTAAAGGAAACAAATAGTTATCGGGCGCAATGATTACGCCTCGGGAAGTTCTTTGCCGGAGAGACGATAGAAGAAGCGACGAAGAGCGGTATAGACACGAGTCTGGAAAAGGAAAAGACGAGGAAACGACGAGAGCGGCCAATACCCGAACTTGCGGACGGCTGAATCCGGAAGCCGCCATGCTTCGATGGTGGAGTGGAAATGCAGCAGTTTCTGACAGATTTCGCACTGCTGCCCGGACGTAAAGGCACGACGGTTCGTCCAATAAAAGACACACAAACCGACCAGATTCAGCCACCGGTGCTGTTCGTACTGGCTTATGATTTCATCGGCAACGCCCAAACACACCAAAGTCTGTTTCATGGTGTAGTTGGCATCCAAGTAAAGGAAACGCAACGGACTGATCGTGTGGGTCATCGACGCGGCGTGCTGACGATAGAAATAGACACCTTCGCAACGGGCCACGCTGCGGGAATCGAGGTAATGAAGACGGGTGGTGTTGTCATCGCTGTAGAGACGCGAACCGGTGTCGTAGGGATGGCGGAGATGAATTTCGCGGCGCACCATGTAGAGGCCATGAATACTCCAGTCGAGGCTCAGGCGGAAAGCCTCTTCGCCTGTCCAATGGCGTGCCTCGGTACGGTAAGCATATCCCCATTCACTTCCCGTAGAATCGTCGTGATAACACAAGTCGAAAAGGACACAGTCACATGCATTCCCCTCCTCCCGTGCCATCCGACAAGCGGATTCGATGGCATCGGGCGAAAACCAGTCATCACTGTCGAGCATCGTGATATATTCCCCTTCGGCCACCTGCAGTCCACGATTACGGGCTTCGGCCTGACCACGATTCTCTGATTGTCTCAGCAATACGATACGCTCATCCTTGGCTGCATACTCCTCCAACAGCTGCCACGAGTCATCCGTCGATGCGTCATCCACACAGATAATCTGTATGTCCCGATGTGTCTGATTCACCAGCGAATCCAAGCACTTACGCAAATACGGTCCGGCATTATACACCGCCACAAGTACTGAAACTTTCATATCGTCAAAGCCTTATCTTCCTATACGTCGCCGTACTTTGTTCCACAACTCCTGCAATATGGTGGTTTCCCTCAACAGGATACGGACTGACACCACTGTGGAGAAAAATATACAGAGGCCGCCAAACATCCAATAGGCCGCCCCTTCCAATTGGGTGGTGACAAGAAACGCAACCACACCGAACGGGAGCTGGAGAGCCAGCATCTTCACGGCTTTTCCCATTAAGACAAATCCGTACAACCGGCGTGCCGTCAGCCACACCAACACCAAATCAAAGGTCGCAGCTACAGACAGGGCGATACCTGCCCCACGCAACCCTGCCACCGTATATCCATAGACAATCAGGCAGACAGCAGCCACATCATACACCGCTTCGGTAAACAGATAGACACGCGAGCGCCCTTTTGCCAACGAGAAATAGGAAATCGGCAAAGCCACCGAACGCATATACATTCCGAAAATGGCACATTGGGCCATACCGATGACGGGCATGAACTCTTCGTTGTAAAACAATGGCAACAAAATGGGCAAAGCTACCCACAAGGCCACCAACATGGGAGCCACAAGCAGTACCGAAACCTCTATCTGACGGTTGATGACATCGTTGGCCCTCACCACATCGTTGTTCACGGCTGACAGGCGGGGGAAAAAGTCAGTCTCCATAGCCGTAAACACCATAGAGGCATAGGTTACGGTTATCAGATAACCGGCATTGTACATACCCACATCGGCCTCGGAGCCTGTCCGCATCATATAGACACGTATCAGGAACTCTACTCCCGACCCCAAGATGCCGGCCAAAATGAAAGCCGTTCCAAAAGTGACCATCCGCCGCCCCTCCGCATAGGAATACTTCTTATCCTGAGAAAGAGAGAAGGGATAACAACGGAACGAGAAGAAGATGGTGGTCAGCATCGTGCACAAGGCCACAAGTACCAAGGAACCGACAATGGCACTTTCGCCCCACACATAGAACAATGGTACAGAAATGACCAGCGCACACAGGGAGTTGAGCAACGACTGCATGGCCACACGCCGTAGCCGGCGTGCTCCTTTCAAGATGGCCATTTCGCCGCCCGTGAAGGCCATCAGCCCTACCATGGGAGAGAGCCATACAAACGAGAGCCACTCATCGGGATTTTCAAAATAGGAATAACTGAGAAAGACAGAGAACAGGCAACAAATCAACATGCCCAGGACTCCCGTGGCAATGCTCCACGAACGTACGACCTGGATGAAACGCAACAAAGCCTGCTCGTCGTTCTGTTCACTGAGTTCAGCCACACGGCGCACCGCACTGAACGAAATACCGAAATTCGTAGAATTGCTCAACAGGGTGGCCGCAGCATTGTACGACGAGATAAGACCCACGCCTGCAGGTCCCAGGATTTCGGCCACCAGTTTGTTGCGCACGATTGCGGTCAATAGGCTAATGCCCTGTACACCACCAAAAAGGCCCGTGTACTTTATGATATGGTCATACGCCGTATTCCGTTTCTTTTCCCCTTTATTATGCATCTCTGTCGAACAATATCGGGCAAAGATAGTGCTTTATTCACGAATTTCCACTATCTTTGTGAAGTTTTTACAATTTGACATTTCGTTTTTGGATGAAACTGAGCATAATTGTCCCCGTATATAACGTGGAGAAGTACCTGCACGAATGCCTCGAAAGCATTCTTGGCCAAAAGTTCACAGACTATGAGCTGATATTGGTTGACGACGGTTCGACTGACCGCTGCGGAACCATCTGTGACGACTACGCCAGGAAGGATGTCAGGATTCGGGTCATCCATCGCGAAAACGGAGGACTGAGTGCCGCACGCAACACGGGACTGGACACAGCCCAAGGGGAATACATCGCCTTTGTTGATGCCGATGACCATATAGGGAAAGGGTTCCTCGCGCGTGCCATGCAGCTGGCCGATGCCGACGAAACTCCTGCCGACATCATTGAAATGCCCGTAGAAGTGTATTACAACTCCCCCACCCGACATTACCTCTATGGGGACAGTCTGGATAACGACCTGACGTGCCACTTCCCCCAATCGTGGACCACATGGATTGAAACGGAAGGCATCACACACACCTATGCCTGGAACAAACTGTACCGGAGCAAGCTGTTCAGGAAACTGCGTTTCCCCGAAGGACGGACCTTCGAAGACCTTCACACCATTCCCAAACTGATGAAGAAGGCAAGGACTGTCACCTTCTGCGGACCGACAACAGCGGAAGAGCGCTATTACTACCGATTCCGCGAAAGCTCCATCACCACCGCTGCCGGCCGACGCACACTGAACGATGCACTGAGGCACCACTGCCCGCTCATGTCAGAACTGACCTATACGACCTACTCCGTTTCACCACGGAGCATCGGACGCTACTTCATCCAAGTGACCAACCTCTTCATTGACCTGCTGAGAAAGCTCGACAAGGCTGACATGCAGGACGAGGAGCAGGCAGCCCTCATCAAGAAGGTACACAAGCACCTCAAGAGGCTGAACCCCGGAAAAAAGCATGTCATGCAAGCCGCCGACGGGACAAGAGAAAAGGTGAAGAACCTCACCCTGGCACTCTTCGGCGTCAGATGGCACTGTTTCCTCTACAGCAGACGATGGTACCCAATCCGCTAACCCCCAACTGACTATGTTACTATCTGTCATTATACCTTATTATAATATAGAAGACAAGCTCCTCATCCGATGCGTGAACAGTGTGCTGAATGCAGGCATGAACGAAGAGGACTACGAAATCATCCTCGTGGATGACGGCTCGGAACGTCCGCCCGTACAGACCGAGGAGTACTTCATCGACAACCGGCAAATCCGTTGGAGTCCCATGCTCCACCGAGGACTGGGAGCCGCACGCAACCACGGGAGCAAGCAGGCACGAGGCGAATACATCCTCTACCTCGATGCCGACGATTACCTCTATGCCGGAACATTCCTCCCTGTATGGGAAGAGACCGTCAGAAGCCGCTGCGACATCATGCGCTTCGGCTACCACTTCTGCACGTCGATAGAGGAAGAACACCCCAAACAACCTGCCACGCCAACATTCTCACAGCCCGTGGACGGCAACACCTACATGCAGACCCATCACCTGCCGGGTATGGCCTGCGTCTATCTGTTCCGCAAAACGCTACGTACCGATGTCGGACTGAATTTCTCGGAAAAGGGCTTTATCGAGGACGAAGCTTTCACGACCATCCTGCACTACAGGGCACGGAGCGTTGTTGAAAGCAACACCTTCGTATATGCCTACTACAAACGGGCCGGCTCCATCACACAAAACCGCTCCTTTGACAGGCAGTCCCAATTGAGTTACGGACTTTTCAGAGCCATCAACGATGTATATGACTTCCGTCGTGTGCTGTATGCCGACCAACTCCCCACCCAAGGCATAGACCGCAAACTGAACGCACTCACAGTCGATCTCATCAGGCGCATCCTTACCAACGACTATTGGGAGTTGGAATGGATAAAGTATGAACGCCTCCTACAACCGCTGCACCTGCTTCCGCTGAAAGGGTGCGACTACACGTTCAAATACCGTATGTTCAGCCGTCTGTCCAACCATTCATGGGGCCGTTCCCTCCTGCGGACACTGTTGACCCTCGGCATCCATTAAACCCACCACTCTCCCACCGGCACTATGAAGATATTATTTATCGGAGAATACAGCAACGTCCACTGGACCTTGGCCGAAGGACTACGCGCCCTTGGGCATCAAGTCTGCGTGGTCTCAAACGGCGACTTCTGGAAGAACTATCCACGCGACATATCCCTGGTGCGCCCCACACAAGGCAAATGGGACGGCATCCGTTATCTGTTCAAAGTCATAGCCACCCTGCCCCGTCTGCGCGGGTATGACATCGTACAGCTCATCAATCCCTGTTTTCTGGAGCTGAAGGCCGAGCGGCTGTATGCCGTGTACCGATACCTCCGCCGCCACAACGGCAAAGTGTTTCTGGGCGGATACGGCATGGACTACTATTGGGTACACACATGTACGACAACACAGACGTTCCGCTATTCGGACTTCAACTTCGGGACAACCCTTCGCGACAGCGAAGCCATACGCCACGAGATTGCCGACTGGATTCACGGAGAGAAGAGCCGCCTCAACCGCTACATTGCAGCAGATTGCGACGGAATCCCTACCGGCCTTTACGAATACTACGCCTGCTATCACCCCCATTTCCCGGAAAAGACAGCATTCATCCCCTTCCCTATCAATATCAGCAGCCTCAGTCCGCGTGAACCACGCCAGGCAGGAAGCCCCGTCAGATTCTTCATCGGCATCCAGCGTACCCGCAGCGAATACAAGGGGACTGACATCATGCTACGCGCACTCGAACGGCTCCACCAAGCATACCCTGACAGATGCGAGATTGTCAAGGCTGAATCGGTGCCCTACGAAGAATACCAGCACCTGATGAACACCTCCGATGCCATCCTCGACCAGCTCTATTCCTATACCCCCGCCATGAACGCCCTCGTAGCAATGGGCAAAGGACTGATACTCGTCGGTGGAGGTGAACCGGAAAATTATCAGATAATCCAAGAGGAGGAATTGCGCCCCATCATCAACGTCCTGCCCAACGAAGAAGATGTCTATCACCAATTGGAACAACTCGTTCTCCACCCCGAACGCCTTGAACGCTTGTCTGCCGAAAGCCGCCTCTACGTAGCCCGCCATCACGACCACGTGAAGGTAGCCCGGCAATATCTCCAATTTTGGCTTACTTCGAAGAAAAAATAATCGTCTGACTATCAAGGATGTTTAAAATATCTTCCAAATAAATTTGAAAAAAGTTCCGCAAAAGTTTGCCACTTCAAAAAAAAGCAGTACCTTTGCACCCGCAATCGAGAGAGATAGCAATCACACAAAGATGTGATTCAACAAAAATAAGAAACAATTGGTGCGTTAGTTCAGTTGGTTAGAATACATGCCTGTCACGCATGGGGTCACGGGTTCGAGTCCCGTACGCACCGCCTCTTTCATCACAAAGAGGTGCGTTAGTTCAGTTGGTTAGAATACATGCCTGTCACGCATGGGGTCACGGGTTCGAGTCCCGTACGCACCGCAAAAAGGAATCCTACTTAGGGTTCCTTTTTTGTTTTACATCTGTCCAATAAAAAACAAAAGTCCGGAAAGGGAATCTTATCAAGATACCAATTGAACAGACCGCATATAATCATTCCTAACGGATGTTGTTTGCTAATAGATTCAACAATATAAAGGCTCCTACAACCACAGCCAGCAGTGAACCCACTACATGTTTTACGACTTCATATATTCCACAATAAATGAATATGCGAACAAACCTAAAATCGTAGTCAAAAAACCTCCAATGCAAAAAGCCACAGCCATCCATTTACACTTTCTTTGCCATCGGGCATCTTTCTTCTCAAACTTTTTGTAATAATTCAAATAAACGTCATTTGACAACACGGCTTTATAGGCAGGGATATATCCCACCAAAATTGGCAACCCCATCAAAAGTAATGTAACTATTTTATTGTCAATATCAAAGAATACATCCTTTACCCCCAATAAGATAAAAGAAAAGAACAAAAAATATCCAGAATAGCAATAACCAAAAAAATGATTAACAAGCCCCATGTGGAAGGATTTCATAAAACTTTCAGTTTCATTTATTTTTGCTTGAACAACCCGTTCCTTTTTCTTCGGAGTTATTTTCAAAAGGATACTGTTGAGTTTTGAATCCACTGCTAATTGGAAATGGAAAAGACCATAATGAATTTTATTCAAAAAACAAATCATACTAAATTTATTTTTACATACAATACGTGATTAACAAAAGAACAATTCCAAATATTTCCACTAAAATGCTTCCTCCAATAAATGCAACGGTAGTCCATCTTAATTTACTATGCCAATTACCATCCTTTTTTTATATATTTTGAAATATTTCATATAGCAATCAGTTTGTATTACGCTTGCAATATACGCATAATGTTTTATTCTGCAAAACAAATCAAAAGAAATGTATGCAGAACAAAGTAAAATGCCTGAAAAGAGAGAAAAAACATCAAAAACAGTACTCCTATTCCAAAGACAAAACGGTCCTTTTTCACGCAGCTGGCTGCAATGACTGAGACAGCAGGCTGCATCGGCTCACACAGCCTGCTGCGATGGCCAATGCAGCCTGCTGCGTGAAAAAGGGGATTCTGCCACATGTCTTATAACCTACAAACACAGATACCTCCTCAGAGAGATTCAGCAACACTTCAACATCGTCCGCCAATTGAATCAGATGACAAGGATGCCACCTCATTAATATAAACTCTTTCGCGCGCGCAGGAAAGATATTTTTTTGAGATTTACAAA
>JAFXDG010000034.1 GCA_017521285.1 Bacteroidaceae bacterium
ATAATTAACTTTTTAGACGCAGATGACGCAGATGACGCGGATTTTTCTTGATTATTATACCCGATAGGTTATAATTTATCTGCGTTATCCGCGTCATCCGCGTCTAAAGAATGAAAAGAAGGCATTTTGACACACCCCCTTCCTTTTTTATAAGTATGACTCCACCTGCGTGTGTCAGGCCAGCATGGCATCGGCCAATGCCTCCATCGTGGGAAGGTCGGTCTGCTTCATCCGCGAACGGATGGTGACGACAGGTTGTACAATTTCAATCTCTTTCATCTGCTCCAGCATAGTGGTCATAACCCTGGCGGCACAGGGTGTCCACGAACCATTCTCGATGATGCCTACGCGGCGTTTCTGGTAAGCCTTCAGTTTGAGGTGGTGCAAGAAATCGTGCATCGGGGGGAACACGTCTGCATCGTAGGACGCTGCTGCCACTATCAGTTTTCCCATGCGGAAGGCATCCTCTACCGCTTCGGCCATATCGTCACGGCTCAAGTCGGCAACCGACACCTTCGGTGCACCTTTCTCGCGGAGAATTTTGGCCATCTTATGGGCCGCCTCGGCGGTCCCTCCGTGGATAGAGGCGTACGCAATGAAGATGCCCTCGGTTTCCACTTCGTATTTGCTCCATGTGTCATAAAGGCCGATGTAATAGCCTAAATTTTCAGTCAGTACAGGCCCATGCAAGGGACAGATGCAAGCCACATCAAGTGTGGCCAGTTTCTTCAAGAGTGCTTGTACTTGCGCTCCGTATTTGCCACATATATTGAAGTAGTATCGGCGGGCTTCGCAGGCCCAATCCTCTTCATGGGTCAAGGCTCCGAATTTGCCGAATCCATCAGCAGAGAAGACCACGTTGTCCGTCTGGTCATAGGTGACCATCACTTCCGGCCAATGTACCATAGGCGCCATGAAGAATTGCAGGGTATGCGTGCCCAGATTCAAGGTGTCACCCTCTTTTACCGCAATGGTGCGACCTTCGAAATCGGTGTGTTCAAAGAATTGGGGCAACATCTGTATGGCACGTGCCGAAGCCACCACTTTCAGGGCGGGGAACTTCTCCATTGCGACCGCTATGTTTCCGGCATGGTCCGGCTCCATGTGCTGCACCACCAGGTAATCGGGGGTGCGGCCTTCCAAGGCTGTGTTGAGGTTGCTCCACCACTCCTCGCTCTTGCGCAAATCAACGGTATCCATAATGGCTATTTTCTCATCCATGATCAAGTATGAATTGTATGAGATGCCATTAGGAACAATGTACTGGCTTTCGAAGAGGTCAAGACTGGTGTCATCTACACCTATGTATCTGATTTTTTCTGTTATGTTGAATATCATAATTGTTTTTAATTTTTTTAATTCGTCTGCAAATATCGCACTTTTTAGTCAGAAAGGCAATATGCTTCAACAAAAAATAACTACTATGAGCATCATTTATAACTTGACAATAGAGGGGTAATACACACCTTTATTCCGTTTTCCGTTGAATATTCCGTTGTTTTTCTGTAACTTTGCCGCGTTTTTGGTAAAAAGACAATAGAAACGAATATGCAAGATATAAGAAACATTGCGATTATTGCACACGTTGACCACGGAAAGACTACGTTGGTTGACAAGATGATGCTCGCCGGACACCTGTTCCGTGGCGACCAGACAAACGGCGAACTGGTATTGGATAACAACGATTTGGAACGTGAACGAGGTATAACCATTCTGTCAAAGAATGTCTCTATCGTTTATAAAGATACGAAAATCAATATTATAGACACGCCGGGCCACAGCGACTTCGGAGGCGAGGTGGAGCGCGTGCTCAACATGGCCGACGGATGCATCCTGTTGGTGGATGCCTTCGAGGGGCCGATGCCGCAGACCCGCTTTGTGTTGCAGAAGGCATTGCAGATAGGCCTGAAACCCATCGTGGTGGTGAACAAGGTGGACAAGCCCAACTGCCGTCCCGAAGAGGTGTACGAAATGGTGTTCGACCTGATGTTCAGCCTCAATGCTACGGAGGATCAACTGGACTTCCCCGTGGTCTATGGTTCGGCCAAAAACAACTGGATGGGCGAGGACTGGAAGACTCCGACCGAGGACATCAACTACCTGCTCGATCAGATTATCGAGCACATCCCTGCTCCCAAGCGGTTGGAGGGTACACCGCAGATGCTCATCACCTCGCTCGACTATTCGTCATATACGGGCCGTATCGCTGTAGGTCGTGTACACCGTGGCACCCTCACCGAGGGCATGAACATCACCCTTTCGCATCGCGACGGCAGCCAGACACGTGCGAAGATAAAGGAACTGCACACCTTTGAAGGATTGGGTCGCAAGCGTGTGGAGAGCGTCAGCTCGGGCGACATCTGTGCCATCGTCGGACTGGAGGCATTTGAAATCGGAGACACCATCTGCGATTTCGAGAATCCCGAACCTCTGCCTACCATTGCCATCGACGAGCCTACCATGAGCATGGTGTTCACCATCAACGACTCGCCCTTCTTCGGCAAGGAAGGCAAGTTCGTCACCAGCCGCCACATCCACGACCGCCTGATGAAGGAGCTGGACAAGAACCTGGCACTGCGCGTACAGAAGGACGAGACCACCGACAAGTGGACTGTCTTCGGACGCGGTGTGTTGCACCTCTCGGTTCTTATCGAGACCATGCGTCGCGAAGGATACGAGCTGCAGGTGGGCCAGCCGCAGGTAATCTACAAGACCATCAACGACCAGCGTTGCGAACCTATCGAAGAGTTGACCATCAGCGTACCTGAAGAGTTTGCCAGCAAGATGATTGACATGGTGACCCGCCGCAAGGGTGAACTGACATCGATGGAAACCACCGGCGATCGCGTGAACATCGAGTTCAACATCCCTTCACGAGGCATCATCGGCCTGCGTACCAACGTGCTCACCGCTTCGGCCGGAGAGGCCATCATGGCTCACCGCTTCAAGGAGTACCAGCCCTACAAGGGCGACATCGACCGCCGTACCAACGGTTCGATGATTGCCATGGAGACAGGTACCGCCTTTGCCTATGCCATCGACAAGTTGCAGGACCGTGGAAAGTTCTTCATCTTCCCCCAAGAAGAGGTGTATGCCGGTCAGGTGGTAGGCGAACATGCTCACGACAACGACCTGGTCATCAACGTCACCAAGAGCAAGAAGCTGACCAACATGCGTGCCAGCGGTTCGGACGACAAGGCCCGCATCGTGCCCCCCATCGTATTCTCGCTCGAAGAGGCTTTGGAATACATCAAGGAGGATGAATACGTAGAGATTACGCCCAAGAGCATGCGTATGCGTAAGATTATCCTTGACGAACTGGAGCGCAAGCGGGCGAATAAGCAGTGATGTTCTTAAGGAGTGTAGGAGGTAGGAGTAGAGGAGTATAGACGAATGTTTTGCTATACCATTGTCTACACTCCTAAGCGAAGCGTCACTCCTTCACTCCTACACTCCTTGAAAAAAAACACTCCTGAACTCCTAAAAATAGAACAACTCAAACATCTATTACCAAATCGTATGAAAAAGTATGCATTATCTTTGTGGATGGCTCTATGCGCTATCACTCTTTCGGCCCAACAGTCACACGTCAATGTAGATTGGGCACCCCAGAAGAATACGGAAAACATCACTCCGTTCAGTTGTAATGTCATTTCACCCGAAGTGCACGACGACCATACGGTAACTTTCCGTCTGCGTGCTCCCAAAGCTCAGGAGGTGTTGCTTACTGGTAACATGTTCGTTGGCTCCGATGCCCGCAAGCGCGTACCTTTCACCAAAGATGCCGACGGTTTGTGGACACTCACCATCGGTCCGTTGGCTCCCGAAATCTATTTCTACTATTTTATCATCGATGGGGTACAGAATGTCGATCCCAACAACACCTACATCGGCCATGCTGCCATGCCGGCCTTCAGCATTTTGCATGTACACGGCGACGAGCCTGCCTTCTACGATGCCAAGCCTGATGTGGCACACGGAACCCTCACCACACACTATTACTATTCGGAGGTGACGAAGGGAGTGCGCGACCTGATTGTCTATACACCGGCTGACTATGACCCCAAGAAGAAGTACCCCACCCTCTACCTGATGGGAGGCTCGGGCGACCTGACCGAAACATGGGTCATGCACGGCAAGGCCAATTTCATCCTCGACAACCTGATTGCCGAAGGAAAGGCTGAGCCGATGATTGTCGTCTTCCCCAACGACCAGATGGTGACACGCAGCCATCCCAAGCACACCGAATTGGCTTTCCCCCTGATGGAAGAGGAGTATCGCAAATGCATCATCCCCTACATCGAGTCGCGCTACAGTGTCATTAAAGACCGTCATGCACGTGCCATCAGCGGCTTGTCCATGGGTGGCCGTCTGTCGCAGTACGTGGGATTCCGTTGCCTCGACCTCTTCGCCAACTTCGGCCTGCTGAGTTCGGCCATCGACATCAAGGAGACTCCGGCTCTGTACGACAAGGACATCAACGACCGGATTGACTACCTCTTTGTAGGTGCCGGCACCCACGAAACAGGCTTCATGGCCCGTCACGAAAAGCTTCACGCAGAGTTGGACAAGATGGGCATCAAGCACGACTACTATGTGGGCAGCAACGGCGCCCACGACCTGGTGGCCTGGAAACACCTGTTGTACTACCGCTTCCTCCCCGGCCTGTGGAGGAACCTGAAGTAAGAACAGGCATAACAATTATCAGTGCCCACTAATACTACGGCTATTCTGACTTCACGGTTCATGCCGTCTCTGTCATCCTGAACGGAGTTTGCGGAGTGAAGGATTTGTAAACGTCTGCAAAACAATTGTCAAGCATACGCTCACAGATGCTTCCTTCGTCAGTAGCATGAACCTTAAACGATAGCTGATGGCTTTGAACTTGGAACCTTGAACTTGGAACTATCTCGTCACTCGTAGCTGATTGAATAGCTTGAAATCGCCGGGGGGTGCGTCAAAATGCCTTCTTTTCATTCTTTAGACGTGGATGACGCGGATAACGCAGATAAATTATAACCTATCGGGTATAATAATCAAGAAAAATCCGCGTCATCCGCGTTATCTGCGTCTAAAAAGTTAATTATGGCACACCTTCCGGATTTACGGCGACAACATATTTTCCCCTTTTTCACGCAGCCTGCTGCATTGGCCGATACAGCAGGCTGCGATGACCAACACAGCCAGCTCCATCGGCCATCACAGCCAGCTGTGTGAAAAAGGGCAATTCTGACACGGGACGGAGAATCATTTCATCATCACCTTCCCACTCTCGCGCCGTCCGTCGGGATAGGTCACGATGTAGAGATACGTGGCAGGAGTTTTACCAACCGTTACGGTTGCTTCCCCATTAGTGAAACGGGCTTCGCTTACCTTTACGGCATCAAGGGTGTAGATTTCCAGTTTCACGGCATTGGGGTAGGTAAAAGTGAGGGTAGAACCGTTTACAAAGAAGTTCACTTTTGGTATGCGGTCAATTGTTGAAGGAGATGCTTTTAAAATCTGTTCTTTACCACTATATTCAGAGAACATGGGAGCATACTTGATAGTGTAGCCACCCGCCTTAACATTAGGAATTCTTATATCTACATAACTGCCACTAACGCAATCAAACTGTTCTCCATAATGAATCTCATCAACTTTCAGTAAAATCTCATTATCTGTTATGCGACACTCCATCGGATAGCGGTAGCAGTTCATTCCCATTTTTCCGTAAATATGTAATGTGTTTCCTTCAAAATGAGCATACAGCTTGTCGTCTTCTCCATGTTGATCAAAGTATGCAGCTTCTTCGGGAGATAATGATTGGATGAAGTTATACTCTTCGATGTCATCTAAGCGATAGAAATATACAATCTTGAAATGTTCCGTATTGACATCGAACAGCCAAGGGGTAGTGTCCCCCTGCCGACAATAGACCAATTGGGGCAATGAGCTGCTTCCGCCAAGGTCATCGTAAGTCAATATACCGGTGTAAAGCGAACCTACATGCTCTAACCATACATCTTTGACTGCTCCGTCTTCTTTTCCTTTCAAGACCATCTTCTTTTCCATCCAATCATTGTATTCTGCGGTTTCCTTGATTTCGTCCACCGTCCATACTTCTCCATCAGGTGCAATGAAGTCATCGCCTTCGTTCAGGCCAAAATCGAAGAGAAGTATATCCTTCTTTTCCGTTTCAGAGTAGTGATATACCCTGTTCCCCTCTTGCCGATATAGCAGTGAATCGGTTACATAGCCGTTCTTTTTCCGCTCTATCACTTGATACTTTGTACCATTGTGGATTGAATCTTTATTTACCAAAATACCCACTTGTACTTTCTCCATCAAAGTTTGAGGTGCAGCAAAACGAATATTCCAGTCCTTGGTGTATCTGTGTTCAATCTTATCCCATCCGTTTATAGAAATATTGCCTACTGTACATTGTGTTGAGGGGTTTTCTATCTTCGTCCAATTGTCTGTTCCCGCATCTACGTCTTCCGGATTATAAACTATTTCTTTAATGGATTCGGAATCCTTTTGGGGGTATAGTTCTTCATCCTCATCAACTGGTTCTATAGTGACTTCTATATCAAGATTTGTGTTTAATATCAGTCCTTTGTCCTCAGCATAATACTCAAAAGGGTTTATACTAAGATTGGCAACTCTGTATCCATTTGTTATTTCTTCTGAAACACAAGTTGCTTTCATGCGATAATAAGTAAGTGGATATGTTACAACTTTGTCATCGCTATTCGCGGTCAAAATTGTAGTTCTTGATGAATTGGGTCTGAGCGTAATGTTGTACCCCCCGAAAGTTATCACATCTTCTACTGAAACTCTGATTTTTTTTACCCTGTAGTTGTCAGGAAGTAGAATTTTATAATTGATGGACGGCAGTTCAGGCTTTAATGTGTCACTTTCCAATGAAAAATTATATAGTGATGAGTCTGGTTGGATATAATCCCATCCATTTTGATCCTTTTTAACAGGCAAACTTTCCCTTGAAAATTCAAAAGAAAAAGTCTTTGTCAAAGTCTGTCCTGTTGCATTGGTAAGACTGGCTGATGCGATGACAAGCAGGAAAAACGTTCGCAGGTACATTTTCTTGATTTTCATAAGCATTGGTATTAAATTGATGTTGCAAATGTAGGTATAAAAACGGATATATGAAACAGTTTACTCATTTTATTTCAAGTGTGATGCCCTTATGACAGATGAAACCATTTCGCCCTCCCGTGCCACAAATGCAACATTTGAACCTTGAACTTGAAACTATGGCTATTGGCGATGGCTGATGGCTATGGCGATGGCTTGGAACTTGGAACTTTGAACCTTAATCACCCGAATAGCTTGAAATTCCTGTCCATCCGAGTTCGCAACGCGAAGGGATGGCGACAACATATTTTCCCCTTTTTCACGCAGCTTGCTGCATTGGCCAACACAGCCAGCTCCATCGGCCATCACAGCCAGCTGTGTGAAAAAGGGCAATTCAGACATGGTGCGGAGAATCATTTCATCATCACCTTCCCACTCTCGCGCCGTCCGTCGGGATAGGTCACGATGTAGAGATACGTGGCGGGAACTTTACCAACCGTTACGGTTGCTTCGCCATTAGTGAAACGTGCTTCGCTTATCTTTACGGCATCCATGGTGTAGATTTCCAATGTTGTGGCATTGGGAGAATTGCAAACAAGGGTCGAGCCAAAGATATGAACCGTTGCATTTCTTTGCGTCAAAGTTTTCTCTATGGCATTGGCTCCCAAAGCACAATCGTCAGCTTTATAGCTTGTCAAATCAGAAAGTGCATTCTTATATACCACCCGGCCATCTCCCGAACGGTAATAATTGAGTACGGA
>JAFXDG010000035.1 GCA_017521285.1 Bacteroidaceae bacterium
AGGGGGAGAGATGGGGTTGGTGGGGTTAATGGGAGGGATGGGAATCCGCGACGGGAAGCGCGGAGATAGAATTTTTAACCGGTTGGGGAAAATGTTTTTCCGGACGGGGGAGGAAAAAGGACCAGGTAATAGGAGAAAAAAGAGAGGGGAAAGACTACTTTTTCACCCATTGTTCAAAGCCATCGCTATGAACGGTCTGAAATTCTCCTTGCTCATCGGCGTAAATAAAATAGCCTTGCAATTCTGGATGACGGTTACAAATAGCCATAGCTGAATCCAAGCCCAGCACCATAAAAGAAGTTGCATAAGCATCGGCCATAGCACAATCAGGCGCCAAAACGGTGGCCGACAAAATAGAATGTTGCACAGGATACCCCGTACGAGGATCGATAGTATGGGCATATTTCTTCCCATCGCGATAGTAATAATTGCGATAATTTCCCGAGGTAGCCATAGCCACATCGGTAACATGCACGATTGTTTGCAATTCAGACGATTGCGCCAAAGAGTCCTCCACGGGCTTATTGACTCCTATCGTCCAACGGTTACGCTTAGAGTTAATTCCCTTTACCACAATCTCCCCACCGATTTCCACCATGTAGTTCTTAACCCCCTTACGATCAAACAAAGCAGCTACGACATCACATCCATATCCCTTAGCTATAGCGCTACAATCAAGTTTCACACAAGAATCCGCTTTGATAATCTGCTCTCCATCGTAAAAGACATTGGCCATTCCCACATATTGACGAAGAGAGTCTATCGTAAGCGAATCAACCCCTTGGCTGCTCTCAAACCCAAATCCCCACGCATTCACCAAAGGAGCTACGGTTATATCGAAAGCCCCATGTGTGTCACGCGAAATGGCACCAGCCAACTGAAAGACATGCAAAAACATACTATCAGGCACAACGGAAGCATCATTATTGTTGATTCGGCTAATGACTGAATTCTTCTGAAAAGGAGAAAGAGAGGCATTCACCTTATTCAATTCCGCTTTGATGTCGGTTTGCAAGTCCTCTGCATACTGATAAGTTATCTTATAAACAGTACCGAACACCATCCCTTGATTCGTGCGATAAGGAGAACGGTCCTGTTTGCTCAAAATAAAGATTGTACCTATCACCAAAAAAGCCAAGAAAGGCAATTGCCAACGAAGTTTCCGTCTTTTATCATTCATCATACAATATTTTTATCCAACCAAATGTTCATACAATATTCTGCATCCAATAGCTATCAGAATCAATCCACCCAATGGCTCAGCCGGCAGATTAAGGCGCTTGCCAAACGCTACCCCCAAGACATAACCCAACAATGCCATAAAGCATGAGACCATCGTTATAATCAGTACAGGAGCAAGCAATTTGCCCCACTGGGTAAGACCTACACAAGCGAAGGATATACCCACGGCCAAAGCATCAATACTAACAGCAACTCCCAACAATAGCACCGTCTTGAAATCTGAGGGGTCAAAATGATGTGTACAATCCTCGCCCTTCAAACCTTCATACAACATACGCCCCCCCAAAAACACCAACAAGCCAAAAGCTATCCAATGGTCAAATGCCTCTATCACCCCGTGCAGATAGCGCGTACACATCCATCCGACAACAGGCATCAATCCTTGAAACAAGCCGAAAGACAGAGATATGGACAAAGCCGTCCGACCATGCCAACGACGTTGGATGATACCACTGGTGATGGCTACGGTAAAGCAATCCATCGCCAAGGCTAAAGCCAAAAGCCAAATTTCAAGTTGAGACACTTTCGTATTTACAAATTAGCAAGTTATAAACCGATTCACTCCTCCTTTACTTCCATGGGATACGATATACGATGTCATAAGTCGCACCAAAAGCAGTATTATCACTGGCTCCAAATCCGGGTATATACCAAGGCGAAGCATTGGGACTGTCCTTCACATTGAGCCGTACTTTATAGCGGAAGCTCCATCCCATGTGGAAGTTCTTGTAAATCTCAGCCCGCACTCCAATCATCAGTTCGGCCCACAAAGCCTGTCCCTTAATACCACTGAAACGGAAAGGGACCTCATTTCCCCATACAGGGTCAGTCATCGGAGGGCCATCGACATCATACTCAAACGAAGTATATCCCAAACGGCCACCGGCAAAGATATAGCCAGGAGACTTTTTCTTGTATTGCACGTTGTAGTTCAAACCAACTCGAAAATAAGGTGCCGCGGTCTTGTAATGCAAATCAGTATCTTCATTGGTTGCATCCGTCCGCCCATACCCCACTTCCAACACAGGAAAGAACCGGTTAAGCAGATTGACTTCCAACGCCACTTCGGAACTGAAGAAGTCACCTCCAAACGCATACCATCCGGGGCCGACCAAATCTGTCATCACACTTACCCCCTGAAACACAGGGATGGAATCCGTCAAATCGAGCCATTCAGCAATCTTGCTCCGCTCCGGTTCTGTCACCTGCCTCATTTTTTTGGTTTGCGCCGATAGCGGAACAGACACAAAGAGCAGATTAATGACTAACAGTATAATATATCTTAACATTTTCTTTCAACGTATTAGTTACTTCAGAAGAGACCACCTGAATGGAATCTATCAAATGGTGAGTGGATGTGATTCCCACTATCTTATAATGCATCACCGTGCCACAATCCATAGAGGAGAAATAGGGATGATTCAGATGATCCACCCACACCGTATCAGCCAGACGGGCACTATATTGGAAGAAGAAAGTGTCGCGCTCGGCTGTGAAAGACAAAGGCAATTCCACCCTATCAGCACCCGTTTTCCGATTGAGAAGCACCCCTTGCTTCGGTTGGGTCAGCAAAGACAATTCATACCCCTTCTCCACCAACGAATCCACGGGTTCTTGGAGTACCACCGTATCTGTATCACAATGATAGACATAATACTCGTCATACTCATACAGATTGACAAGAACAGAAAGAGTATCCAACAACTTTACCGCATTCCCCTTGCCATCCACAAAGGACATACTACAATACGACTCGCTGGAAAGCATACAATCATTACTCTCACATCCCGCCATACCGATGCAAAGACCTACGGCAACCAATACACCTCTCAACAACTTCTTCATATTTCCTTCTCTATCTGATATTTGTTTCGTTCAGGTGAGTTTCGGGTAACCAACTCGGCCACAAATCCCGTCAGGAACAGCTGGGTTCCCAGTATCATGGCTACCAATGCCAGATAGAAGTAGGGCGAATCGGTCACCAATCGTGCCGGCTCACCCACCGAAAGGGCGTAAAGCTTAGCACCTCCCACCACACACACGGCAATGAAACCAAGCATAAACATCAGTGTGCCAAGCAGACCAAAGATATGCATAGGCTTCACACCAAAGCGAGAAAGGAACCAGAGAGAAAGCAAGTCGAGGTATCCGTTCACAAAGCGGTCAAGGCCGAATTTCGTCGTACCATACTTACGCGCTTGATGCTGAACCACCTTTTCTCCGATGCGTTTGAAGCCGGCATTCTTGGCCAAATAAGGGATATAACGATGCATTTCACCATACACCTCGATATTCTTCACCACCTCACTGCGATAAGCCTTGAGGCCACAGTTGAAGTCATGCAGATTGTGAATGCCCGACACCTTGCGTGCCGTAGCGTTGAACAATTTTGTAGGTATGGTCTTCGACAAAGGGTCGTATCGTTTCTGCTTCCATCCCGAAACAAGGTCGTATCCATCTTCCGTTATCATCCGATACAGTTCGGGGATTTCATCAGGGCTGTCCTGCAAGTCAGCATCCATCGTGATGACCACTCGCCCCTGAGCGCGTTCAAAGCCGCAATAGAGAGCCGGCGACTTACCATAGTTGCGACGGAATTTTATGCCCTTCACATGAGACGAACGCTGTTGCAATTCCTCTATTACCTCCCACGAACGGTCGGTACTTCCATCATTGACAAATATCACCTCAAAGCTGAAGCCATTAGCATTCATTACCCGCTCTATCCAAGCATACAGTTCGGGCAACGACTCGTCTTCATTATACAGAGGGACAACCACCGAGATGTCAACCGAAGACTTCTTCTCCAACTCTTTTTCTTTTGCTTCCATACGATTCTATCTTATTTATTCATATCCCCACGAACATCCTGTTTCAACGAAACAATAAAGGCCGTAGGCAAGGACAACAACATTCCATAAAACAAATTATTCAATATCAGCTGCACAGTAAGTTCAATGGGGGAATAAGCCGCCACCAACTCGGCTGCTTGACGATATTGTGTCACCATACCCTCCATTTCGGGAGCAGTAGCCTGCAGTTCATCCAACACATTCATGTAGGAAGTCACCAAGGCACCGCCATCCACATAACGGAAGAAGACATAATGCCCTACCGACACCAACAAGGCAGCAAAGGCATACATCAACAGGCAGAACACCCAAGCCTGCATAAACCCCACCCGTGCGTCCACACAATAACGATTGCGATACTGACGGGCAAAGAAATACCCCAAGAAAGGCACCGCTGCCGTCAGTCCTAAAAAGAACAAGGAAGTGAACGGCACCGTGAAGATGAAGGGGACAAGCAGGAATTTCAAAATCCAGAACACCCCCATCGATGTGCCATACACCATGGCACAGTTCAGCACTTGATTGGTCGAAGTATTTGCTTCCATTAATATAATATAGGTATATACTGCTTGCAAAAGTACGACAATTCGGCCAAATAACAACGCAATTAACATAAGATAATACGTCAACCACCCCCTAAAATCTCCAAAAAGGGAGAAAAAGAGAGTTTTTCAGTGAAAAACCCGTCGATTTTCTTGGTCAAATGCTTAAAAAGCCCTACCTTTGCAGCGCAAAAACGGGTAAGTCCTATACGGTCAGCTCCTTTCGAATCCTCCAGGGCTTGACCGCAGCAAAGGTAGAAGGTCGTAGCGACGCGATATAGTCAGCTTGCCCACCCGCCTCTTTAGCTCAGTTGGCCAGAGCACGTGATTTGTAATCTCGGGGTCGTTGGTTCGAATCCGACAAGAGGCTCAAAAGAAAAAGGGGATGTGTCTGAGTTCAGTCACATCCCCTTTTCTTATATCCTTATCTCCTACTCTACCATACCTTCGGGCAAGTCCATCCTGATGATCCGCTGCTTGTGGTCCATATCCGTAATGAAAGCCTCTTGAGCCGGAATGAGCAGTTCCTCACCATTGGGACGACGGACAATGAAGAGGGTGTTGATAGTCGTTTCATCTATTTCCTCCACCTCGCCCAACAGGCCGAGTTGTTCATCCTCAATACGGAAGCCGACGAAATAGCTCCACGAAAGTTCGTCACTTTCCTCGGCATATCGGGTCGGATAATAGACCTCGATGTTGGTGAAGCGGCGTGCTTGTTCAGCCGTATCCACCCCCTCGAACTTGACGAGGGCCACCGTATCACTCTTGAAACGATACTCTTCCATGAAGAAGGGCACCATGATGCCGTCCATCAGACACACCAGATAGTCACAATCGTCGGTGCGGTCAAAGATGTCGTCGGTAAAGTTGAAAGCCACTTCCCCCTTGATGCCATGAGGCTTGGTCAGCAGGCCTATGCGGTAAACGTCTTCCTTTCGTATCACAGTTCTGTTTCCTTTCCTTAGTTTATTCTTGTAATGCGGGCACCGAGGGCATTCAGTCGTTGTTCAATATCCTGATAGCCACGGTCTATCTGCTCCACATTGTGTATGCGGCTGACACCATCGGCACTGAGTGCGGCTATAAGCAAGGCTATACCGGCACGGATGTCGGGCGAAGTCATCTTTCCCCCTCTCAACTTGAAGTTATGGTCGTGTCCGATGACAACGGCGCGGTGAGGGTCACACAAGATAATCTGGGCACCCATATCAATGAGCTTATCTACAAAGAAGAGGCGGCTTTCAAACATCTTCTGATGGATGAGCACGCTACCCTTGGCCTGTGTAGCCACCACCAGCATGACACTCAGCAAGTCAGGCGTCAGGCCCGGCCATGGAGCATCGGCAATGGTCATAATGGAACCGTCGATAAAGGACTCTATCTCGTAATGCTCCTGTGCGGGGACAAAAATGTCATCGCCCCGTTGCTCCAGACGGATGCCCAACCGGCGGAAGGCTTCGGGAATGATGCCGAGGTTCTCGTAGGAAACATCTTTGATGGTAATCTCGCTCTGGGTCATGGCGGCCATACCGATGAAGCTTCCCACTTCAATCATGTCGGGCAGGACAGTATGCTCGCATCCCCCCAAGGTTTCCACTCCCTCGATGGTCAGCAGGTTGCTGGCAATACCACTGATGCGTGCTCCCATACGGTTGAGCATCTTGCAGAGCTGCTGTATATAGGGTTCACAAGCAGCATTATAGATGGTGGTCGTACCCTTAGCCAAGACGGCAGCCATCACGATATTGGCCGTACCCGTCACCGAGGCTTCATCCAACAGCATCCATGCCCCACGCAGCCCGCCTTCGGGTGCGACCAGTTCAAACACACCCTGCTCGGGGTTATAGGTAAAGGCTGCGCCCAACTTCTCGATACCCAACAAGTGGGTGTCGATACGACGGCGGCCAATCTTGTCGCCTCCCGGCTTGCTGATGAGTGCCTTTCCGAAGCGCGTCACCAAGGGTCCCAGCAGCATGACCGAACCACGCAGGCTACTACACTTCTGCATGAACTCCTCGCTCTGGATATAGGAGAGGTCCACTTCGTCGGCCTGGAAAGTATAGGCATCCGTCTCACGGCGGGACACCTTTACACCCATATCGCGCATCAGTTGGATAAGGTTGTTCACATCCAATATATCGGGAACATTGCGCACGGTCACTTCACCTGCCGTCAGCAGGGTGGCACAAAGGATTTCAAGCACTTCGTTCTTGGCGCCCATCGGACGGATTTCGCCACTGAGCTTGTGGCCGCCTTCAATAACAA
The DNA here is from genome assembly GCA_017521285.1 of Bacteroidaceae bacterium. Taxonomy (GTDB): domain Bacteria; phylum Bacteroidota; class Bacteroidia; order Bacteroidales; family Bacteroidaceae; genus Phocaeicola_A. Next base: position 6,905 of record JAFXDG010000035.1, read on the forward strand.
ATGAAGCCATAGTCAATAGATTTATTAAGTTAAACAGCCCCCGGACCCATGCAACACTTTTGCCTGCGGAAGCTTGCAATAAAGGGACTACTTCTTGCGGGCAGGACGACGGCGCTGCTGCACCATGGCAGCACGGTGGCGCTGGGCAGCCGAGGGTTGCAAGTCTGCAATCTCCAGGTCCTCGGCCTGCAGGGAGATAGCCCCGTCGGTATAGTCTTCCAGATCGGCAATCAGTTTCTGTATCTCCACCGAGTCCTTATTCCAGGTGATGAAGTTCTTGCGCATCTGTATGGCAATGAGGTGTACCAGCTGCGCCTTCTCTTCCCCTTCGGGCATGGAGACTGCCTTCTTGATAAGCCCCTCCAACAAGCGTCCGTAGTGGAGATAGCGTATGCGGCCATTGGCATAGGGGATGCGTTCGGGGTCGCAAGCCAGCGAATCGGGGCGCACCACCTCATACGGGTAATCGATGTCCAACTTGAAATCGGACATGATGGCCAGATGGTCCCACAGTTTCTGCTTGAAGTCGGGCATATCCTTGAGCAGGGGATACATATTGCCCATTATCTTGATGATGGTATTGGCGCACCGTTGGCGCTCGGCCCTGTCACTGATGGTCAGCGCATGGTCCACCATGTTCTGCACACTTCTCCCATACTCGGGCATGGGCAAGCGGTGTTCCTGAGTGTTATATTTCATTCTATTGGTCTATATATACTAATCTTGCACTTCCTGCCCTTCTTTCCCCCAGGGCAGTGGGGCGTCCTACAGTACCTTTGATTTGGAGACGGTGGCCACGAACTCCTTCAGGTAGAAGGGTTCAAAGTAGGCCACATCCTTGTAGTCCTCCAGCGCCACGGCTTTTTCAGCCAAGGGGCACATCATTTTGGCCAACGGCCGGATATTGGGAATGAAATGCGCATTGGGATGCACTATCTTCCCTTCACACTTGGCCGAGCCGTTACCGAAGAAATAGACGGGATGTTCATCGAGGAACTCGCGGTACGAAGCCTCGTCCACCACATCGGCCGCCGTAGGGCGGACAACACGGAGTGCCCGGTCATAGATGGCGGCATACACCTCCATACGGCGGGCATCAATCATGGGGCAGAGCAGAGCATCTTCAGGCAGTTCGTGGCGCAGCAAAACGGGCACACACAACACCTCCAACGTCGGCAAACCAATCAAAGGAAGGTTACGGCCATAGCACACCCCCTTGGCCATAGACACTCCGATGCGAAGCCCCGTGTAGGAACCGGGACCGCAACTCACCGCCACCGCATCTACGGGGATGGCATGACTGTCGGCAAAGGAGAGAGCCTCATCGACAAAGACTCCCAGCTTGACAGCGTGCTGCTGTCCCTGGGGTTCTTCTTCAGCGAAGATAGTGGCACCATCCTGGCTCAGGGCTACCGAGCAGACCTCAGTGGAGGTCTCAATATGTAGGATACATGACATAGTCTTACTTATATATTATATTTAAGTTTCGCAAGCTCAACTTTCAGCAGTTCAGGAGTTCAGGAGTTTTCGCTTCGCTCAGGAGTTACAGACAATAGATTTGAACGTCATGTCAAGTATAGTCGAAACTATCGTCTGAGCTCCTGTAACTACTGAACTCCTGCAACTTCTTATACTTGCGAAAGTTGAATTATATATCTCTCTGAAACTCGCCACAAAGATACAGCAAACCACTCGGACTGCAAAGAGATTTCACGTTTTTTTGGTGTCGGGGCAACCTTCCTTAGGAAAAGTTTGTTTACCTTTGCTGCCCGAAACTGATATAACCACTAATAACTGACCGTATGCATGAAATAATAGACCTCATGAACGAGATGTCGCCCTACCTGTTGCTGGGATTCCTGTTGGCAGGACTGATGCGCGCGTTTGTACCCACCCACCTCTACCATCGCTATTTGGGCAAGCCGAACTTCCGTTCGGTGGTGAATGCCATGCTGCTGAGCCTGCCCGTCCCCCTGTGTTCGTGCGGGGTCATCCCCACTGCCATGTCGCTCCACCGACAGGGAGCCTCGAAGGGAGCCAGCGTCTCGTTCCTCATCGCCACTCCGCAGACGGGTATCGACTCCATCATAGCCACCTACTCACTGATGGGCCTGCCCTTTGCCCTGATGCGTCCGCTGGCTGCCATTGTCACTTCGCTGTTGGGCGGACAACTGGTCAACTGGTTTGGCAAGACCTCCAACCCCACCACCACCGCCCTGCAGGCAGAGAAGGCCGAAGAAGAACGACCGGGATTCCGGGCACGCATCCGACAAGCACTGAACTACGCCTTCGTCGAGATGATGCAGGACATCGGACGCTGGCTCGTGTTGGGCCTCATCATTGCCGGCCTCATCACTGCCTACGTGCCCGACTCCGTCTTTGCCCTGCTGGCTGGCAACACAGTGCTCAGCATTCTGGTGGTGCTGGTCTGCGCCGTACCCATGTACCTCTGTGCCACCGGCTCGATTCCCATCGCCGTGGCGCTGATGCTGAAGGGGCTCTCTCCCGGCACAGCCCTTGTCCTGCTCATGGCCGGCCCGGCCGTCAATGTAGCCTCGATGCTGGTGGTAAGAAAGGTGATGGGCCTGCGCACGTTGCTGCTCTACCTGCTCTCCATCGTGGGTGGAGCCATCGGATTTGCACTCACCATCGACTACCTGTTGCCCCGCCGCTGGTTCACCGCCCAGCTGGAAGCCATGCAGAGTTGCTGCCACGAGCATACCCCCTGGTTTAACATCGCTTGTTCAGTTCTTTTACTATTGTTCCTCATCCATGCTTTGTGGCGCCGCTACTTCCATCGGGGAGGATGCGGACACGAACATTGCCACTGCCACGACGAAGCCTGCCACTGTCACAGCCACGAGGATGAAGTCCTCAAACTGCACATCACAGGCATGAGCTGCAACCACTGTCGGGCCAATGTGGAGCGTGCCATCAAAGCCGTACCAGGGGTGGAAAGCGCGGGAGTAAATCTCACTGAAGCTCAGGCAATTATCAGAGGGAAAGTATCACCAGAATCCATCCGGCAAGCAGTAGAAAGCATAGGCTTCGGAGTGGAGGACTGACCCCCTCATTGGAGCCGCTGAAACGCCGCACGTGTGTCCCACCTCGGGAGACACGTGCGGCGTTCGTTGTGACACACGTGTGTCATCGATGGTGCCGCACGTGTCTCTTCCGAGGGGACATGCGTATGTCCTCTGAGAGGAGATCAAGATGTCACCCGAGGTGAGAACTTGATGTCGTCAAGGGTGAGAACTTGATGTCGTCGAAGGTGAGAACTTGATGTCGCAGAAGGCCCTCCCGTATGTAATGATTATTCGCAACTTTTTCACCCTTCACAAAGCCCCCGCCACTGCCGGCCAAGGACTCCCCACTGTTAAAATCCCTAAAAAAGGGGCGGAATATTGGGTCACTCGCCAAAATCTTTGTTACTTTGTACCTTAATAGACAATAAGAAATACACGCGCGTATGAAAACAACCATCAAAATTGTGCTCATCTACTTCGCCTATCAGCTGGTCTTCGGAGCAGCCATGATGGGATTGACGTATGTATGGCCCATCGGCCAGACGGCCATGCTGGCCTGGTCGCTGCTGCTGTCGGGTGTAGCCATGACGGTACACCTTGCCGCCTTCGGGTACATCGACCTCCGACGCGCCTTGCGCCCTGTGGGAGCCGATGCATTGCTCTGCAGCACGGTGTGTGTGGTGGGAGGCATCCTCTTCTGCAACGCACTGAGTGGCTTCATCATCCTGCCCGACTGGTTGAAGAGCGACTTCACAGCCCTCAGTCACAGCGTCCTGGGCATATTCTGCATAGCCCTGCTGGCCCCATGGGTAGAGGAACTGCTCTTCCGGGGAGTCATCCTGCAACACCTCAACCGCGGACGCAAATCACCTTGGCGGGGCATCGTCATCTCGGCCTTGGTGTTCGGCCTCATCCATGTGAATCCGGCACAGGTTTTCTTTGCATTCCTGATGGGACTGGTCTTGGGCTGGATAACGGTGCAGACCCACAGCCTGGTACCTGCCATTGTGGGACACGTGCTGAACAACTCGCTGAGTGTGGCCGAACTGATAGCCATTGATGGCAGCCACAAGGTAACAGACTACACGATACTCCCCATCTCAACCTTGCTGATGACAGCCTTTTCCGGCCTGCTGATGATTCTCGTGACAGGCTGGCAACTGACACAGGAGACCCCTTTGGACATTGAAACAGAAAACAATTTAAATAACACAAAAGAAAAATGAAAAGAATCATCAAAGGACTGATGGCAGCACTACTGGTGTGCTGCTGCATCCCCGTGCTTGCCCAGCAGGCACAGCCCATACCCACCGACCCGAACGTGCGTATAGGCAAATTGGAAAACGGATTGACCTACTACATCCGCCACAACAACCTGCCCGAGGGACAGGCTGACTTCTACATTGCACAGAAGGTTGGCTCTATCCTGGAGGAAGAATCACAAAGAGGACTGGCCCACTTCCTGGAGCACATGTGTTTCAACGGCACCAAGCACTTCCCGGGCAACCGCCTGCGCGAGTACTTGGAGGGCATCGGTGTGAAGTTCGGCGAGAACCTCAATGCCTACACCGCCATGGACGAGACCGTCTATAACATCAACAACGTGCCCATCCAGAAGGTGCCTGCGGCAGTGGACTCATGCCTCTGGATATTGCGCGACTGGAGCGACGGTCTTACCTTGGGTGAAGAGGAGATTGACAAGGAGCGCGGCGTCATCCACGAAGAGTGGCGCACCCGCATGGGAGCCACCATGCGTATCTACGAGAAGGTGTTCCCCCTGACCTTCCCCGGCAGCCAGTATGCCAACCGTCTGCCCATCGGAACGATGGAGGTTGTGGACAACTTCCCTTACAAGGCTCTGCGCGACTACTACGAGAAGTGGTACCGCCCCGACCAGCAGGGTATCATCATCGTGGGTGACTTCGATGTGAACGAAATGGAGGCCAAGGTGAAGGCTATCTTCAACGACATAGAGATGCCGGCCAATGCAGCCGAACGCATCTACTACCCCGTACAGGAGAACAAGGAACCTATCGTGGCTGTCGCTACCGACAAGGAGCAGCAGCGCGTCATCATCCAGTACATGAACAAGCACGCCGCCATCCCCAACGAGGCCAAGAACGACGTGAATTACCTGGTGATGAACTTTGCCAAGAGCATGATGAGCCAGATGTTTGATGCCCGCTTCGAGGAGATTGTGCAGCAGAGTGCCAACCCGCCCTTTATGGGTGCTGCCGTCTTCGACGACGACTACCTGATTGCCAAGACCATGGATGCCTTCACCGGATACACCGTGTGCAAGGAAGAGGGAATAGAGACAGCCCTCACCACTCTGGTGCGCGAGATGGAGCGTGCCCGCCGTCATGGCTTCACCGAGGGTGAATATGCCCGTGCCAAGGCCAACTACCTGCGTGCACTGGAGAATGCCTACAACGAACGCAGCAAAACAAAGAACACGCAATATGCCGAAGAGTATGTGCGCCACTTCATCGACAATGAGCCTATCCCGGGCATTGAAGCCGAGTATGCCCTGATGAGCCAAGTGGCAAACATGATTCCCGCCGCAGCCATCAACCAGATAATGCAGGCTCTGATGAGCGACAGCAACTTGGTAATCACCGTGTTCGCCCCCGAGAAGGAGGGACTCGCATATCCCACCAAAGAGCGCCTGCTGGAACTGGTGGCACAGGTGAAGACTGAAGAGATTGAACCTTACGTAGATAAGGTATCCAACGAACCGCTCATCAGCCAGCTGCCTCAGGCGGGTAAGGTGGTGAAGACCGAGGATGGCATGTACGACTCCAAGATCTACACCTTGAGCAACGGAGTAAAGGTTATCGTGAAGCCCACCGACCACAAGGCCGACGAGATTCGCATGAATGCCTTCAGCGCCGGCGGAAACAGTCTGCTCCCCACCGAAGACATCATCAATATCGAGGTGCTCAACGAAGTGTGTGAGCTGGGCGGCCTCGGCAACTTCAACAGCACCGACCTGATGAAGGTGCTCTCGGGCAAGATTGTGGGAGTAACTCCCTACGTCAACTCGTTGGAAGAGGGCCTGAAAGGCACATGCTCACCCAAGGACTTGGAGACACTGTTGCAGCTGACTTACCTGATGTTCACCGCTCCGCGTATGGACGAAGCCGCCTTCGAGTCTTACAAGAACCGCGCCAAGGCAGCCCTCCAGAACCAGGAGTTGGATCCCATGACTGCCTTCCAGGACACATTGACCGTGGCCCTTTATGACAAGCACCCGCGTGCCATAAAGTTCACTAAGGAGATGGTCGATCAGATTGACTATGCCCGCACCATGGAAATGTACCGCGAGCGCTTTGCTGATGGCGACGACTTCACCTTCATGTTCGTAGGTAATATTGACGAGGCTACTGCCCTCCCGCTGATGGAGCAGTACCTGGGTGCCCTGCCCGTCAAGGAGGGAGCCGAAAAGTACGACGGCAAGATTAACCCCACCATCCGTAAGGGAGCCTACACTAACAACTTCGACCGCACCATGCAACTTCCCAAGAGCACCGTATTCCTCCTCTATACAGGCAAAGGCAAATACGACGCTCGCAGCAAGATGATTATGAGCATGTTCGCACAGGTGATGGACATGGTCTATACCGAGAGCGTACGCGAGAAGGAAGGCGGCACCTATGGTGTGGGAGTGAGCGGAGGAATCAACCACTACCCGAAGGAGGAAGTGCGTCTGCAGATTGCCTTCGACACCGACCCCGAGCGCCGCGCCCGTATGACTGAGGTCATCAAGCAAGGTCTGGACGACTTCATCAAGAACGGTCCTAACCCCGAGCAACTGGCCCGCGTGAAGGAGTTCATGCTGAAGAAGTACCAGGAGAACCAGAAGGAGAATGCCTACTGGATGAACCAGCTGAAGGAGTACTATTGGAACGGCATCGACGGCACCAAAAACTACGAACAGATGGTGAACAACATCACAGGCAAGGAAATCCAGAAGTACGTGAAGAAACTCATCAAGCAGGGTAACTGCATCGAAGTGAGCATCAGCGGAACGAAGGAATAAAGAACAAGAACCTGACAGCCCCTCCCCTTTCCCCTGTCCCAAAGGCAGAAAAGAGGAAGGGTTGTCATCTTTCCCTGAACAAACTAACAACAACTAATGTATAACTCATGAAAAGCAAACATTTACTGACCGCCGCGCTGTGCCTCACATTGGCCGCCGGCCCTGCTTCCGCACAGCAGAAACCCTCTGCATCAGGAGGCTATCCCATTAACCCTGTACCTTTTACCAGCGTGAAAGTAACCGACAACTTCTGGGGCCAACGCCTCAAGGCAAGCCGTGAAGTGACCATTCCCCTCGCTTTCAGCAAGTGCGAAGAGACAGGCCGCTATGACAACTTCACCCGCTCGGCGCTGATGATGGAACTGCAGAAAAACCCCGCCTTGAAGAACGACCCCAAATATGCCGAAGTGGCCAAGGGCGTGAAGGTGGAAGGCTACTCCTTTGATGACACCGACGTCTATAAGACCATCGAGGGAGCCAGCTACCTGTTGCAGACCTACCCCGACAAGAAACTGAAGAAGTACATCGACAGTGTGCTCGTCATCGTGGCATCGGCACAAGAGCCGGACGGCTACCTCTATACCTCGCGTACACAGAACCCCGCCGCCCCCCACGAATGGGCAGGCCACAAGCGTTGGGTCAAAGTGGAAGACCTGAGCCACGAGTTCTATAACCTGGGCCACATGGTCGAAGGTGCCATTGCCCACTACCAGGCCACAGGCAAGCGCAACTTCCTCGACATCGCCATCCGCTATGCCGACTGTGTGTATAACGAAATCGGTGAAGGAGAGGGCAAAGAGGTCTATGTGCCCGGCCACCAGATTGCAGAAATGGCCTTGGCCAAGCTCTACACGGTGACAGGCGAGAAGAAATACCTCGATCTGGCCAAGTTCTTCCTCGACAAACGTGGCTACACATCCCGCCGCGACCAGTACAGCCAGGCTCACCAACCCGTAGTGGAGCAAGACGAGGCTGTGGGACATGCCGTGCGTGCTGCCTACATGTACAGCGGTATGGCCGACGTTGCAGCCCTCACCGGCGACAAGGACTACATCGATGCCATTGGCCGCATTTGGGACAACATCGTGAACAAGAAGCTCTATATCACCGGCGGTATCGGTGCCACAGCCAGTGGCGAGGCCTTCGGCAAGAACTACGAACTGCCTAACATGTCGGCCTACTGCGAGACTTGTGCCGCCATCGGTAACGTCTATATGAACTACCGCCTCTTCCTGTTGCATGGCGAGAGCAAGTACTACGACGTATTGGAGCGCTCACTCTACAACGGCCTCATCTCGGGTGTATCGCTTGAAGGAAACGGATTCTTCTATCCCAATCCTTTGGAGTCTATGGGCCAGCACCAGCGTCAGGCCTGGTTCGGCTGCGCCTGCTGCCCGTCGAACATCTGCCGCTTCATTCCTTCATTGCCCGGCTACGTCTATGCTGTAAAAGACAAGAACGTCTATGTGAACCTCTTTGTCAGCAACACCGCGACTGTGAAGGTTGAAGGCAAGAAACTGACTCTGTCACAAGATACCAACTATCCGTGGGATGGTGCCGTAGGCCTGACAGTTGACCGTGCTACCGGCAAGGACTTCACCTTGAAACTCCGTATTCCCGGTTGGGTGAAGGGACAGGTTGTTCCCTCTGACCTCTACAGCTATGCCGACAACAAGCGCCTCAGCTACACCGTCACTGTCAATGGTGAAGAAGTGGAAAAGACTATAGGTGAAGATGGTTACTTGGCCATCAGCCGCCGTTGGAAGAAGGGCGACCGCATCGAGTTGAACTTCGACATGCAGCCACGCACCGTGAAGGCTCATCCCCAAGTAGCTGCCGACCGCGGACGCTTGGCCATCGAGCGAGGCCCCATCGTATATTGCGCCGAGTGGCCCGACAACAACTTCGACATCATGACACTGCTGCTCAACCGTGACCCGAAGTTTGAGGAAGTACGTCGCGACGACCTGCTCTACGGCATCACCCAACTGAAGACCGATGCCCAGACATTGAGCTACGACAAGGAGGGACGCCTGCAAGCCAAGGATGTGAAACTGACCCTCATCCCCTACTATGCTTGGGCACACCGCGGTAGCGGCAAGATGGCCGTATGGCTCCCCAGCAACCTCAGTGCAGCCCGTCCGGGAGTACCTGCTACAGCAGCTTCACAGAGCAAGATAGATGCTTCAACACGCACTTCAGCCCTCTCTTCCATCAAAGACGGACTGGTGCCCACCGATGCCGATGACCGTTCTGTACCTTATTACCACACATGGCCCAAGCAGGGTGGTACCGAGTGGATTACCTACACCTTCCCCAAAGCTATGAAGGTGTCAGCCTGCACCATCTATTGGTTCGACGACGGTCCTTGGGGCGGATGCCGTGTACCCAAAGCATGGCGTCTCTCTTACCGCAACGAACAGGGAGGATGGACACCCGTGAAGGCCATCAGTCCTTACACCTGCGTGAAGGGCGAGCCTAACACCGTACAGTTCGATGCCATCTCTACCACCGCCCTCAAGTTGGAGATTGACCAACCCGACAAGTTCTCTATCGGTCTCTACGAGTGGGAAGTAAAGTAATGAGTAACTGCCAAGCAAAGACTGCTTGACCAAACCTACAAAACAAGGAATATGGCAGAATGATGCCATTCCAAACTTTAGGCGCGGATTTCGCGGATTACACGGATAAATTTACCCTTCGGTATAAAACTGAAATACAAATCCGTATAATCTGCGTAATCCGCGCCTGAATTTATTTCTGAAACGCCCTCTTGTATCTTTTCTTTCTGCACCAATGGAAATCCCTATCGGAAGCCCTGGTTGGTAGGCCTTCAATGCATCTTCTTTCACTTGAACCAGCGCCCCACTACAGGAAGTTGACTGAGGGGAAAATCCCGCTTCACCGTGTAAGCCACGAAGAGTCCCATCAACAGTGTATTGATACCCAATCGGACAAAGAGGTCCCAATCTGTCGGCACCAAAATGGAGAGGAAATAGAGGAGCACGGCCAACGATGTGTAGCGGCCTATGCAACGAAGGTCATAATGGATGGGATATTTCCGTTGTCCGACGAAATAGGAGAGCAACATGCAGACACCGTAACCGGCCACACCAGCCCAAGCGCAAGCCATATAGCCATAGACGGGAACGAGCAGGAAATTGCACAACACGATGACAGCACAACCCATCAGTGAGAACCATGCCCCGTAACGGGTCTGGTCGGTCAGTTTATACCAGAAGGAGAGATTGAAATAGACACCCATGAACATTTCGGCCACCATCACGACAGGCACCACACGCAACCCTTCCCAATAAGAGGGAGCAATGATGTAGCGCAACAAATCCATATAGAGCACAACAGCCAAGAATGCCATCAGGGAGAAGATGACAAAGTACTTCATGGCCTGAGCATAGGTATCACGATTGTCCCGCTCGGCTGACTTGCCAAAGACAAAAGGCTCGTAGGCATAGCGGAAAGCTTGGATAAGCATGGCCATAATCATGGCAATCTTACTGGCTGCCCCGTAGATGCCAAGCTGTGCACGCGCAGCCTGCTCGGTCCCCTCATAGACAAAGGGGAAAATGATTTTATCCACCGTCTGGTTCAAGATACCGGCCAATCCTAAAATGAGGATGGGGAACGAATAGGCAAGAATCCGCCGCCACAGACGGTAATCGAAGACGTAGCGGAAGCCGGTCAGTTCAGGCCAGAAAAGAACTGTAATAGAGGCCGTACACACCAAGTTGATACCAAAGGCGTAACCCACGCCCACACCGGGATTATAGAAAGAACCCACCCACTCAGGATGACTCTCGTAAAGGGCTGGCAATGCAAGGAAATAGAGAAGGTTCAGCCCTATGTTCATGACAATGAACAGCAGTTTCAGTCCGGCGAACTTCATCGCCTTCTTCAGGTAACGCAAGCGGGCAAAAGGGATACTTTGAAACGCATCAAGAGCCACCACAGCAGCCATCATGCCTATATACTCGGGATGGTCGGCATAGCCCAAAAAAGCGGCCACACTGTCCAAGTTGCTATAGACCAACAGAAAGAAGAGCAACGAAGTGGTGAACACCGAAATAAGGATGGTGCTATAGACACGCGTCGGATTCTCGTCCTGCTTGTTGGCAAAGCGGAAAAAACCCGTCTCCATGCCATACGTAAGCAACACGAGCATAAAAGCCGTCAGGGCATAGACATTGGTGATGACACCGTATCCGCCCGAAGCGGCACTCAGTTTAGCAGTGTACAGGGGAACAAGCAGATAGTTGAGGAACCTTCCCACAATGCTGCTCATGCCGTAAATGGCCGTCTCTTTGGCCAGTGATTTCAGATTTGCCATAGTAGATAATTATCGTAATTATAGGGACTATAAAGCCTAAGTTCCTGAAAACAAAAGCCTCTAAAACAGGCTCTCCATTCCGCTGTCTCCTCTGAGGGGAGTCTTACCCAAATGACGGTAAGCCAATTCGGTCACTTCACGTCCGCGGGGTGTACGTTTGATAAATCCCTCCTTGATAAGGAACGGTTCATACACCTCTTCCACCGTACCGCTGTCTTCGCCAATGGCAGTGGCAATGGTACTCACACCTACGGGGCCTCCCTTGAATTTGTCGATGATGGTGTTCAGTATCTTGTTGTCAATCTCATCCAATCCGTGACGGTCGATATTCAATGCCTCCAAGGCATAGCGGGCAATCTCCGTGTCAATGCGACCATTGCCTTTCACCTGGGCAAAGTCGCGCACACGCCTCAGCAGGGCATTGGCAATACGCGGGGTTCCGCGGCTACGTCCGGCAATCTCAGCCGCCGCCTTGGGATCACACGGTACATTCAGTATCTTGGCTGAACGTAAAATGATGCGGGTAAGCACCTCAGCATCGTAGTATTCCAAGTGCAGGTTGATGCCGAAACGGGCACGCAAAGGTGCAGTCAACAGACCGCTTCGTGTCGTCGCCCCCACCAATGTGAAGGGATTCAGTCCAATCTGTATGCTTCGTGCCGAGGGTCCTTTGTCTATCATAATGTCGATGCGGTAGTCCTCCATCGCCGAATAGAGATACTCCTCCACGATGGGACTGAGTCGGTGAATCTCATCGATGAAGAGCACGTCGTTCGGCTCCAGTGAAGTAAGTAGTCCGGCCAAGTCGCCCGGTTTGTCCAGCACGGGGCCACTCGTTATCTTGAACCCCACCCCCAATTCAGCGGCAATAATCTGACTGAGGGTTGTCTTACCCAGTCCCGGAGGACCATGCAACAGGGTGTGGTCCAATGGTTCACCGCGCAAACGGGCAGCTTGTACAAAGATGCTCAGATTCTCCACCACCTTGTTCTGTCCGCTGAAGTCGCTGAAGCGCAACGGGCGCAAGATGTTCTCAAACTCCCGCTCGCGGCTCGTCATCTGCTCCTCGCGTATATCAAAGTTTTCTTCCATATCATACGAATTGTTGAAAAGATGGTCCAAAGTTACGCAAACTTCTGCACGTAGCGATGTTTTTTGCCGATATTCTTTTCTTCTCCTCACGGTTTGTTGTATCTTTGTCCCGCAAGAACAAGAAAGAGCAAACAAAATATGGTACTCAATTACATTTGGATAGGATTTTTCCTCATTGCCTTTGTGGTGGCGGTGGTCAAGTTGGTGTTCATGGGCGACGTGGAGGTTTTTCCCGCCATGATGGAATCTACGTTCAGTTCGGCCGAGACGGCTTTCACCATCTCTTTAGGGCTGACCGGTGTACTCAGTCTGTGGTTAGGCATCATGAAGATTGGCGAACAGGGCGGTGTGGTGAATCTCCTGGCCCGATGGATGAGCCCGCTCTTCTGTCGTCTCTTTCCCGACATTCCTAAGGGACACCCTGTCACAGGCACCATTTTTATGAACATTGCAGCGAACATGTTGGGTCTCGACAATGCAGCCACCCCCCTCGGACTGAAAGCCATGGAAGAGTTGCAGACACTGAACCCCAAGAAAGACACAGCCACAAACCCCATGATTATGTTCCTCGTGCTGAACACGTCGGGACTGACACTGATTCCCGTCAGCGTTATGGTCTATCGTGCCCAAATGGGAGCCTCCCAACCGACAGATGTCTTCATCCCCATCCTGTTAGCCACCTTTTTCTCCACCTTTGTAGGCATGGTCAGTGTCTGTCTCTACCAACGCATCAACCTGTTGAACCGTACTATGATTACCATCTTGGGCAGTATGTGCGCCATCGTAGCCTTGATTATTTGGGGCGTAAGCCAGCTTTCTCGCGAACAGATGGACCTCTACTCCGGTTTGGTTGCCAACATTTTCCTATTCCTTATTATAATAGGCTTCATTCTGGCCGGTATGCGCAAGCGAGTGAACGTCTATGACGCTTTCATAGAGGGAGCGAAAGAGGGATTTCAGACAGCCGTCCGCATCATCCCCTATCTGGTAGCCGTCCTGGTGGCCATCGGTGTTTTCCGTGCTTCGGGAGCCATGGACCTTCTGCTCGATGGTATCGAAGCCGGAGTTGCCGCCATGGGATTCGACACCGAATTTGTGGGCGCCCTGCCTACAGCATTGATGAAGCCGCTGAGCGGAAGCGGAGCACGTGGCCTTATGGTCGATGCCATGCAGACCTACGGCGCCGACTCCTTTGTTGGTCGGTTGGCCTGTCTCTTCCAAGGCTCCACCGACACCACCTTCTACATCCTTGCCGTCTATTTCGGCAGTGTAGGTATCCGCCAGACACGCCATGCTGTCCCCTGCGGTCTGTTAGCCGACGCGGCAGGCATTACGGCGGCACTGTTTATATGTTACCTGTTCTTTTAATAACCCTTCATAATTCTTCATAAAAAGTGATTACCTATCAAACCGAGGGAGTACGCCTCCCCGCCATCAAGAAACGCGAAAACAATGCATGGATCAAGGCCGTTACGGCTCAGTACGGAAAACGTGTGGGCGACGTGGCCTACATCTTCTGCGACGACGAACGGATTTTAGAAGTGAACCGCGAGTATCTGCAACACGATTACTACACCGACATCATTACCTTCGACTACACCGAAGGCGATGTCATCAGTGGCGACCTCTTCATCAGTCTCGACACCGTGCGCACTAATGCCGAGCAGTTCGGACAGGAGTATGAGCGCGAGCTGTACCGTGTCATCATCCACGGCATCCTCCACCTCTGTGGCATCAACGACAAAGGCCCTGGTGAACGCGAACAGATGGAAGCAGCCGAGAATCAGGCCCTCGCCATGCGATAAAGAAAATGAAATGAGGACATATCAACACACCTTCTTGTGAAAAAGTAAAAGAGGCGTGAAAGTTACAAATCTTGTCCTGACAATTCTTCTAATTTCTTTGTCAAGGCATTGCCTCGCAAATTTGTAGCAACAATCTGACCGGTTGAGCAATCTATAAGGAAATTGGCGGGTATGCCCTGCACACCGTATGCTTCGGTGGTATTCTTTGCGTCCGTACGCAGGACGTTTGTCCACTCCATTCCCTTTTCCTTTATAGTCTGCATCCATTTGTCCTTGTCGTCTTCCTTATCGATGGACATGGAGTATATTTCAAATCCCTTACCATGGAATCTGGTGTAAGCCTCCTTGAGGTGGGGTATCTCCCTCATGCAGGGGCCACACCAAGTAGCCCAAAACTCCAGCAGCACGTATCTGTTGCCTTTTCTTTCTATAACGCTCTTCAACGAAAGTTCCTTGCCGTCAGTGCTTTCCCCCGATATGTTCTTGTAAGGGTTGCCGGGTTGGACGGTCTTTCCAAGTTCAGCCATTTGTCTTTCCCGTTCCATCTTCTTTTCTATCTTTGCGACAAGGTCTGCATATTTCTCCTCCTTTTGTGCGGTGTACAGATCATTGGCCAATTCCAATCTCATCTCGTCAAACATGGATGCTTCGTACCGTTCAAACAGGTAAATACCCAATACATTACCGACATTTCTTTTAATGTATGGATATACGAAAGGATAGAGCGTTTCGGGGCGTACAGACGGATTGCTTCTGAAAAGGCTGTCCACGGCCTGACTGAATTGCATATTGGCATCATTGAGCGGAGTGCCCGTAGCCACATGGTGTTTGTCGTCTTCCCATGCTCCGATTTGGATATTTCCTGGTTCTACAATCAGTTCAATGAATGTAACTTCTTGAGCCATCAACGAATCGGCAACCCCGACTACTGCTATGTACGGAGTTTCCACCTGTCCCTCCAATACGAAAGAGTGATTCTTGACAATCGTGGAATCCACCACTGGAATCTCCTCGGATTCTACGGATTTGATTAAGTACACTTTCTTCCCGTCGGCAAAGTCAGAAGCCTTTCCCGTAATAGTGAAATTTTTCTTTTCCTGCCCAATCGCTGTGCACGACATCAGGCTTGCGGCGGCCATCATCAGTGCTGCCATCAGGATGTTTTTCTTTCTTTTCATCATCATAGTTCTTTAACTTAATGTTAATCCTTTATCATCTCTTTGAGGGTGCTCACCATTTTGGAGTGGTCGCGGAAGTCATTGCGCAGGCTGTAGTTGCCATCCTTGTCAACGAGGACGTAGGAGGGGATACCGTCGAGATCGAACATTTTGTCCGTCAGGTAGCGCCATTGGGCATCATTCACACGGTAGTGCAGTCCTTTGATTCCGGGAATCATTTCGGCATAGGTGTTGATGGGCGAAGTCTCGTTGGCGATGTATATCCACACAAGGTTGTCACTAGCCAACTGATTTGACTTGTACGGTTCTATTGCTTTGATAGCATTGCGGCAGGGAGCGCACCATGTGTTCCAGAAGTCCACTAACACTACCTTGCCCTTGTGTGGGGCGATGATAGTCTGGAAGAGAGCTTCGGGGGCAATATCTTCAATGTTTTCTATGTCTTTGGCGCTCTTCTCAATAGCCTCCAGGGTGCGTTTCTGTATATCGGCACACATGTTGGCATAGAAGGGATTCTTCCACGAACGCATCGAGTTCAGCACACTGTCGGGCAATTCTCCTCTGTACGCTTTTTGTACGGCTTCGAGGGCGACAATCCATTGGGAAAGTGTTTCATTTCGCTTTTCAGGAGTCATTTTCATAGCAGCCTCCATCAGGAAATTACTTTTGTCGAGCAACAGCCACGGGTTGTCAAGGTCGGTATTGGCAAACAGTTGGTCAAAATGCTTGGGCAGGATGGGGTCACGCTTGTAATCGGTTGGAAGTTTTTCATCCCGCATTTCAAAGCCTCTGCAGTCAACCGAAAGGCAATAGAAAAGATTATTCAGCCTGCTGGCCTTATATATCTCTTTGCTCCAATCGGGTACTTCTTGTTCATCGATGTATTTACAGAGAACCTGATACCTGTCTGTGAGATGGGTGTAGAGTTCGTCCGCCGTCATGTCGTAACGGATACCGGAAGTGGGTTCTATTGAATCAGGGATACAATAAAACCAATCCACAGACGGCAGGTTGTTCAGAGCGTCATACACACTTCCCTTTGTCCAACATCCTTTGATGGAGGGCGGCATCACTTTACCGTCACTTACTTCCCTGTATTGGAATCGTGCTGTCCGATTGAGGTAAGCAAGGTTGACATAGACATCCACGGTTTCGCCCGGTGCTGCAAGAAATTCTCCGTATCCGTTACTGTTGACAATAGGAAACAGTTCGCAAGTGCCGTATTGAATGAACTTGGCCGTACCCTCCCCCGTCAGAGAATCAATCTTTACCGCCACCTGTTGTTGTCCTTCAAAAGTGGTGTTGACGGCAAACAGCATATCTTCGCAACACCCCTTGCGATAGCCCGTCAGATGCACGTTGATAGTGGTCTCTCCCATGGAATAGGCATACTGTGGAGTGGGCAGGCCATCTGTGTTAGGTATCTTTTTGAGTCCGCGTGGCAGACTGGCGGGATATTCCTCTCCTGTTTTTCCTGTCAGGTCGATGTCGTAAAGCCTCCAGTCTCCTTCTGCATACCCTTCGATATAGTCAAACGACTGGCAGCTCATGGGCAGCAGTTCGCTTATCAGCGTGAAGCACGAATCACCGTCCTCGGGCATGGACAGTCTCTCTCCGATGGCGATGCCCTTGCTACCTTTCAGCCGATATTCCTTTCCTTCGGCCACAATACGGGTGTCGGGAGCTATCCTGATCCAATACCCCGGAAAGTTGAATCCGCGCACAGTCAGCAGGGTGGCCGTGTCGGAATGTTCTACCCGTTCAATCACAATACTGGTGGTATTGGCCGTTCCCACAAGGGGGAACTCCACCACTCTCTTCGCCTGGTTGCAAGCACACAATAGTGCGGCCATCATCAGTGCCGCCATCAGGATACTTTTCTTTCTCATAATTTCTATATTTTTGTTTGTCTTACTTTTTCCTGGTACTATTCTTTGTGGCAAAAATAGTCGTTTCCCATCTCTCCTCCAAGGGTAAAGTCAAAAAACGTCTGTTTCCGATGCCAGAATGTCTAATTTTAGACACCTCATATTATATAAGCGTATCTTTGTGGCAAAAGTAAAGTTTAAATTCTGCTTTTTTTGAATGGCATTTTGCCGCAATCGATTATTCTAATCTATTTTTCAACTCTTTCAGTTCTTCGGTAAATGTGTTGGTGTCGTAAAGGCGGTACTCCAGTCCTTCGCGCACCACGTTGCCATTCTTGTCTAATGTCTCGTAGTGGGGAATGCCGTTGAATTGGAAGAGTTCCATCAGTTTGTTGTACTCGTCGCGGGTGATGAGGTGGCAGTCTTCCCCTTCCAGATTCTCCTTCACGTAGTTGTTGTATGCCTCTTCGGTTGACTCGGGTGCGGCGATGAAGAGGAAATCCACCTCGGGATGGTCTCTGAAGGTCTTGCGCAATTCCTTGGAGTGTTCGATGGCGCTCCGGCAGGGGCCGCATCCCATTCCCCAGAAGTCAATGAGCAGGTATTTGCCCCTGTACTTGTCCGTCATGCGGCGCAGGATATGGGTTGCTTCCGTGTCAGGCAGGCTGTAGGTCAGTGTCTGTCGCTCCAGTTCCTTGGCATAAAGGCGGTCGAGATTGGCTTGCAGACCGGGATGCTCCAACATTTCGCGGCGAAGGTCCACCAGTTTCTTCAGTTCCTCTTTATTTTTGCGGAAATGCTCAAAGTTGTACTCTGTTCTTCGCAGGACGGCAATTTGTCCCCATAGCGAAGGCGAGTTTTCTCCTGCCACCTTCATGTCATTGGCCAGCATTATGCTGTCTTCACGAGCCCTAAAGGCCGCATCAACCTTGATGATACGAGCCTGTCCCTTACTCAGTACCGATGCAAATTCATAG
>JAFXDG010000004.1 GCA_017521285.1 Bacteroidaceae bacterium
GAATGCAGCAAAAGTTTTGGAAGACTTGAAGCGTCGTTTTCCCAATGAACCTGAGTATCATCAGGCAGTAGAAGAAGTACTTGGTACTATTGAAGAAGAATACAACAAACACCCCGAATTTGATAAAGCAAACCTGATTGAACGCCTCTGCATCCCCGACCGTGTATTCCAGTTCCGTGTGACATGGGCTGATGATAAAGGCGAAATCCGCACCAATATGGGTTACCGCGTGCAGCACAACAATGCCATCGGTCCCTACAAAGGCGGTATCCGTTTCCACTCATCTGTAAATCTCGGTATCTTGAAGTTCCTTGCTTTCGAGCAGACTTTCAAGAACTCACTGACTACCCTGCCTATGGGTGGTGGTAAGGGAGGTTCAGACTTCTCTCCCCGCGGTAAGAGCAACGCTGAGGTAATGCGTTTCTGCCAAGCTTTCATGCTGGAACTTTGGCGTCATGTAGGTCCCGATATGGACATCCCTGCCGGTGATATCGGTGTAGGCGGTCGCGAAGTTGGCTACATGTTCGGTATGTACAAGAAGTTGACCCGCGAATTTACAGGAACATTCACAGGTAAAGGCCGCGAATTTGGTGGTTCACTCATCCGTCCCGAAGCTACCGGTTACGGTAACGTATATTTCTTGATGGAGATGTTGAAGACCAAAGGCATGGACTTGAAGGGCAAGACAGTCCTCATCTCAGGTTCAGGAAACGTGGCTCAGTACACCGCAGAAAAAGTTCTCCAATTGGGTGGTAAGGTACTCACTATGTCAGATTCTGACGGTTATGTGTACGATCCCGATGGTATCGACCGCGAAAAGCTCGACTACATCATGGAGTTGAAGAACCTCTACCGTGGACGTATCCGCGAATATGCCGAGAAATACAATGTGAAATATGTAGAAGGTGCCAAGCCTTGGGGCGAAAAGGCCGATATCGCTCTGCCTTCAGCCACTCAGAACGAGTTGAACGGTGAACACGCACAGATGTTGGTTGACAACGGTGTCATTGCCGTGAGCGAAGGTGCCAACATGCCCTCTACCCCCGAAGCCATCAAGATATTCCAGGATGCCAAGATTCTCTACGCACCGGGTAAGGCTGCTAACGCCGGTGGTGTGTCAGTATCAGGTCTGGAAATGAGCCAAAACTCTGAGCGTCTCTCATGGAGCAGCGAAGAGGTTGACAACAAACTTCACTACATCATGGAGAACATCCACGAAAACTGTGTGAAGTACGGTACCGAAGAAGACGGCTACGTAAACTACGTGAAGGGCGCCAACATCGCCGGTTTCATGAAAGTAGCTAAGGCTATGATGGCTCAAGGTATTGTGTAAGACTCCTTTTTTTACACCATAGTGATTTAATTGTGAACCTGCGCTTCTCTGTGAAAGAGAGGCGCAGGTGTTTTTTATGAAAGTGGTTTAGCTACAAATGACGAGCTACCGGCGACTAATAGGGTATCATATATAGCCGTTTGAATTATTAACTCGGTTCGGGAACGGAGTTAACAGTTTAGAAGAATAGTATTCGTAGTGATGAAAGAATGCTATTCTTTCGACAATGTCACTGCATTCTTTCCTGCAATATAACTTAAATGGCAAAGTATCTTAAGATGCGGACGATGGGCATGAAAGATTCAAATCTTCAGCGCTCATCGTCCGTATCTTTCGACGTGAATGAATATACGATTGAAACGTACAATATAGAGGATTCTCAGGCATACTATATAGTTTCAAGGCGCAAACTATATAGTGTCACTTCACCACCAACGTTCCACCCGTGCGGTTTTCGGTTCCTTTGACGACGAGGGGGGTGGCGTCGGTGCTTGTTACGGTAAGGGTTATGTCACCGGCTGTTTGGGTGAGGTCGCGGTCGGCACGGATACCTACGCAATCAGTAGCGTCGGCCGCATAGGTTTTACCGCTGATGTTCATGTTGACATTTGTACCACGGAAGTAGAGGAATCCACCATTGAGGACAGTGTCGGTAGTCTTGCTGCAACGCTTGGCACGGATGCCTTTGGTGCCATCAGCTTTGACGTCCATGCTGATGTTTCCACCATCGAAATAGGCAGCATAGTTGGCGCGAATGCCTTCGCTGAGGGGGCCGTTGACGGTGATGTTCACATCGCCTCCAGTCATATAGATGACGCTGTCACACTTCAAACCCGTACCATCCGAGGCGGTCACATTGAGATTGAGTACACCACCTTTGATAATCATACAACCGTAGTCGTCGGCATCGATGCAGTCACTACCGGCATTGTTTACGGTGATGACACCACCATTTATCTGGAAGTGGCTGTTATCGTCGTTCTTCTTTCCTTTACCGCAATGAATGCCGTCGCTGACTGCTCCCAAGATATTTACAGAACCTGTTGACTTCTTGAACTGCAAGTACTCTTTCGCACAGATGGCGTGCTTGGTATTACCCGTGACATTCAAGGTGCCACCACCTTCAAACTCGGGATGTCCTTCGGTGTAAAAAGCACCCTTATGTGTACCTCCCTTACCATCGGCCAAGGTGTTGACCGTACCTTCTTTCAGTATGACACCAATACGCTTACCACATTCCACATCGATAGCGGGACCATTAGGATTGGTCAAGGTAAGACCTGCCAATTCTACGGACAGTTTATACTCGCCATTGATGACCAGCGAACCATTAGTGGAAGTTCCCGAAACAGAGTAGAGATACTCTTCTGACGTAGTTGTCGAGGTCAGTGCCACATTGGCTCCTTGAATTTTATAGGTCACTCCCTTCACTCCTACTCCCACATTGACTGTGGCCGAAGCGCCATCGAAACGGATGTCCACACGTGGGAATTGGGGCTCGGCAAAGGTGATGGAGTCAATATCATCCAATTCATACGTATCGAGGTCACCGATGCTCAGTTCCAATCCATCGGCAGAAAAGACTATATCGTCGGTAGAACGCACCTCGTGAACATCGTAACGGAAGCCTTCACATACATATATACGCTGTTGGGCAACAGCTTGTGTGGCGAAAAGTATGCCAAACGAAATAATAGAAAGTATCAGTTTTTTCATACAGCCGAATTACTTTTTAATGGTTTTGAAGACTTTTCCGCCAACGTTCACAATATAAAGTCCTGAGGGTTGGTTACGAAGGTCAACTATGCCTCCCACCAATGCTTGACGCACGACAGGTGTGCCGGCCACATTATAAATAGTGACAGGTGTACCGTCCGTTGCCTGAATACGCAAGAATCCTCCCTCCCAAGTGCAAGGCAACGCATTTTTTACCTCCCCAACACCCTCAACAGAAGGCGTACTGATGTACATGCGCTTGACAGTAGCGATAGGAGCATAAGCCGTTGTACCATCTTTCTTGGTCAAGACCACCTGACCATCTTGAAAGGTCATCTTCTGTAACGTGGGGACACTCCACACAAGAGTTTCACCCGCATTGGGTTGGATGTAAAGATGATTGTCCTCAGCCAATAGAGCTGTATTGACAGAGGCCAACATTATCGAGAATAGTAGAATCTTTTTCATCACAATTCGTTTTATTTAAAATTTGATTTTGTATCCCAATCCCAGCATGTGGCCATTGGGTTCATCATCGTCATCCTCCGTTTGGAAACGGTAGTAGAGGGTCAACTTATGTTTCTTCTGGATGGTATAGTCAGCTCCCACGGTGTATTTCCATTTGTTGGCCGTATAATTGAGCCCACATCCGTAGTCAACAGCAGCAAAGGGATTGAGGGGAATGCCCTTGACATTGTACTCTACCGTGAACTTTGAACGAAGCACAAAACGATCTTTGGGGTCAACAGACTTCAAATCCCTCTTTACTTTATAGTCGCCCGCCACATCATCATCTTCATCATAACGATACTCCAATTGATTGATGGAGTCTTCGCGACAATAGTGATTGTACTGCACGGTCTCCTTCAATTGGAATGACCAACGTTTGTTTGGTGAATACTCAGCAGAAAGGCCAAGTGAAGTACGGTGACGATTACGCCAATAGCGCTCGTTGACATTGTATTCATCGATACTGATAGTCCCCAAATTCGGATCATCCCAATCAACGGCTTCAACAGTTTTTTTATACTTCGTCTCCTCCATCTTCTGATTCCACATGTATTCGTAGCCTCCGCTAACCTTCATGTCGAACTTCTTGGTATTAAAGAACTTGTAAGAAAGTTCAGCGCCAAGTACGTATCGTTCGATGCGCTGGGAGTTTTCCTGTGTACGCAAGTCTCCTTCCACACTGATTTCCAAGTCGGGAAGCAATTCTTTCTCGGCTCCAAGCGAGATATCCAACCCAAAGTCATCATCGATATCAAAGTTCTGCGCCGTGGCCACCACTACGGTTGAGACCATAAAGCCAGCAACCAATAATATTCTTTTCATCATAACGTATTACGTTCTTATTTTCCCGGCTTCGGGAAGTTAAAAATGTTGTTGATAGAGTTTCCCCTCTCGCCTTCATAGAAGACCTTTACCATGGCAATATCTTTCAAGAAATCCACGGCACCCACTTCGAAGCGGATGATAGGAATACCTAAGCGCTTTTCCAGATCGGCCTTCATCTCGTCATAGTGTTCGGGAGTTATCAAATCTATGCGATCGTATTTGACCAACTTTTCCGACACGTGCTTGATCCAAGGAATGTCCTCGAACAACCAAATGAAGCAGACAAAAAGGCAGTTGGTCAGAAGCAGTTCGGCGTAGGTCAACGTAACAGCCAAGGCATTGATGACCGACACGGCAATGAGGATGAACAGATAGGTCATCTCACGCACGGGCATCTGCTCTGTCCTGTAACGGATGATACCGAAGATGGCAAAAAGTCCCAAAGCAAAACCGACCTTAATCTTCACACTTCCCAACAAGAATATCATAAAGAATATACTCAAGCTGATGAGAGCGAAGGTAAAGTAATAGTCTCGTCGTTTGCTTTTGGGATAATACAGTTTGTGAATGATGAATCCACAGAAAATCAGGTTGATGGCAAGGTGTAGCAACAATTGCCCCATGCTGGCAGCATCGACCATCGGTGTGTCAAAGAGTTCAAGTTCTTCCATGATAACTATTCTTTTAATTATTAATTCTGAATTATAAGTTTTGAATTATAAAGGGTGCATCGTAATCAACACGACACATTTTACTAATCATCCGCAAGCGGGGTTTGAAGCAGTTTTTCTTCAATTCACTGTCAGTTAATGCCATACCCATGCAATATTTGCTGAATCCTGAAGGTTGGATGCGCAACTCCCTCAGCAACTCCAGAATGGGAGAATAGGTCAGTCCGTCGCGCTTCAGCTCGATGATGACCAATCCGTCGAGACTGCATACCGTGTCGGTCGTAAAATTGTGGAAACGCAGATTAGTGTCGATAGTCAGGCGCTCAGTCATGTTGCGGTTGACCAGTGTGATGCGGGTAAAACGGTTTTCAATTCTGTCCCTCAGTCTGTCTGGCGCATAGTGCAGGTGCGAAGCGATGAAGTCGGTGTGGTTGTCCTTTTCACCCACAGTACATTCCACCCGCTTCTTAGCAGTGCGGCCTTTGTTGTTCTTGTTCTTCACCTCCAGGAAAGATACGCCCGAATGTTCGTAGGCACGGATGCGGATTTTTTGTCGCGTTTTCCGTCCGCGCAAGTGCTCCAGATACATGTCGCACCGTTCGGTGTCGTAGTACAGTGTGTAGTAGGGCATGTTGCGCCGGCCATCAATCTCCTGCACCCAATATTGCTCGCGTGCCATCTCCAGCAAGCGGACGAGTTTAGGTAACGTTGTCACATACTTCGTGTCAATGCGATTCATCAATCGCACTGCTTTCATCTGCTCCAACGATACGGGTGTATAAGACTGCAACGTTTTTTCCATGGTAGGCAAAAATATTTTTTCAGGTTACAAAGAAAAAGAAAAAAGATTGAATAAAGAAATTTATTCAGCAAATATTCAATCTCTGCCTATCAAATAGACGAATAATGAATAAAAAGAGACATTTTCCGTCCCTATTTCCACACTTTCATCTGACAATTGTGGCAATCGAACTCCAAACGGAAACGACGTCCGTCAGCAGAAACTATATAATAAGGTTCGCGGAAAGGCGACGGTTTGCGATGGTGCACCGGACACCACCCCATACTGTAGCGCAAACAATGACGACAGGTCATCACCACCTGTTCGCCCACTGGCTTTACGGTCTCGAAAGCCGGTTGGATGTCAGTCACCCCATGCGCACGGTAAAAGGTTTCGGCTTCGCGATTCATCACATTGCCCATATAGGTCAAGCGGGTTGTGGGGAAAGGATGACTCTCCTTCCCTACCCCTACGGGCAGACGGCGGTGATTGATGCGGCGGGCACTGAGGAGCAGCTCTACCACCCGACGACGCCATTCGGCCACCACCGATGAGGGGATGAACCAATTGTCCATCCACTCCACTTTCAAGTCCGTCAATTCAAACGGAGTGTTTCCCAATTTCCCTAATTGGGTGCGCAAGTTCTCTGCTTGCGGTGTGCGGGCCGTCTCCTTCTTATACTCTACAGCTATGCTCACGCTGGTGTCATCCTCATCCGTCAGTGTCAGCGAAAAGCCAAAGGGAGTTTCACCCAACAAAGCCTCCACCCGAATGCGACGTTCGGCCGATTTGCGCGAAAGCAGTTGTTCAAATTTCTGGTCAAAGTTACGGTATATCTTCGTGCGGGGCATCAGGCGAGGCGGCATCTCCTGAGGGAAAAGGCGGTTTCCATCCACCCGATTGACGCGGAAGCCCTGCAAACGTCCCACATTATCAATATAGCAAAGGCCATCACCATTGCTGAAGGGCTTCACACCAGCTACGGTGAAGCTGTTTCCGCGCACCTCCTTCACAGTGCCCATCTCCTCACCCAACGATTTGGGCGTATCAAAAGAAAAGATGTCAGGTGTGCGTCCCTCCAGGAAGTAGTGGGTGAATCCCCGATTAAAACTCTTGTCGAGTTGGGGATTAAAATCGAGCGTCACTCTGCCCGACGAAGCCCGACGATACTCCTTCCGACGCTTGATGACACTGTCGAGCTGGCGACGATAATAGGCCACCACATTCTTCACATAGGTCACATCCTTCAACCTTCCCTCAATCTTCAGCGACGAGGCACCGGCATCCAGCAACTGCTCCAGACGGTCGCTCTGATTCAAGTCCTTCAATGAAAGTAAATGTTTGTCGCGGGCAATCAACCGTCCGTCAGCATCTTCCATATTGAATGCCAAACGGCAGAATTGGGCACACTCTCCCCGGTTGGCACTACGCCCGTAGCAAGCTTCGGACACGTAGCATTGGCCACTATAGCTCACACAAAGAGCGCCGTGCACAAACACCTCCAACGGTGTCTGAGGCACAGATTGATGAATTTTGGAGATTTCTTCAAGCGACAATTCGCGTGCAAGCACCACTTGCGTAAAGCCCGCCTCAGAGAGGAACTTCACCTTCTCCACCGTTCGGTTGTCCATCTGCGTGCTGGCATGAAGGGCAATGGGCGGCAAGTTCATGCGAGTGATGGCCATGTCCTGCACAATCAGTGCATCCACACCAGCCTCGTAGAGTTGCCATATCATCTGCTCCGTCTCAGCCAACTCCTCATCGCGCAGGATGGTGTTCACCGTCACATAGACGCGGGCATGATAAAGGTGGGCATAGTCGGCCAGTGTCCGTATATCATTCACCGAGTTTCCTGCCGATGCACGGGCACCGAATCGGGGCGCACCAATGTACACAGCATCAGCACCGTGGTCAATAGCCGCGATGCCGCACTCCAAATTCTTCGCAGGAGCAAGCAGTTCGATAGGACGTTGGTGAAGCATATCATTCCGACCCCATCCCTTACCTCCCCCTGAATGGGAAGGAGTAAAATGCCATTCGAAACATTCTACTCCCCTCCATACAGGGAGGGGTAAGGGGGAGGGTCCCTTTCTCTTTATTTAATTTCATTAATATCAAACGGAGTTTCCTGATACACATAGTAGTTCAACCAATTCTGGAAGAAGAGGTTGGCATGAGCCCGCCAGCGCACCACGGGACCTTTCGCCGGGTCGTTGTCACGATAGTAGTTGATCGGCATTTCGATAGGAAGCCCTTTGTCAAGGTCGCGACGATACTCCGTGTCGAGTGTCAAGGGCGAATATTCCGAGTGGCCGGTAACGAAGATTTCCCTTCCGCCACGCGCCATCACCATATATACACCCGACTCGTCGGACTCTGAAATCAAATCCAACTCCTTCACCTTCAGTATGTCCTCACGGTGCACCTCAGTATGACGACTGTGCGGCACGTAGAAAACGTCGTCGAACCCACGGAAGATGGGCAACAGGGGATTGTTCGTCCGATGTTCGAAGATACCGAACATCTTCTTGTCCAATTTATACTTGGGCACCCCATAGTGGAAATAGAGCCCCGCCTGTGCTGCCCAACATATATATAAGGTAGAGGTCACATGCGTGCGTGCCCAACTGAAGATGTCCGAAATCTCGTCCCAATAGGCCACCTCTTCGAAATCCATGTGCTCCACGGGCGCTCCGGTAATAATCATACCGTCAAACTTCTCGTTGCGCATCAGTTCAAAATCGCGGTAGAAAGCCTTCATGTGCTCCACCGGCGTATTCTTCGACGTATGGCTCTTCACCTTCATGAACGAAATTTCCAACTGCAACGGCGTATTCGACAACAGGCGGATGAGGTCCGTCTCCGTCGTAATCTTCAGCGGCATCAGGTTCAGCACCACAATGCGCAACGGACGTATATCCTGCTGTGTGGCACGCGAGTTGTCAATCACAAAGATGTTCTCCTGCTTCAGCAGTTCAATGGCAGGCAGTCTGTCAGGTAAATTCAGTGGCATGTTTTTCTCCTTTTTTATTCAGTCGGCGAAGGTAGTACAAACTTAGCGGAATACAAAATAAAATCGGATTTATTTTCAAATGCCGCATTGTTTGTACTTTCCTGCTTTTATTTGAACAAATCCTCCAAGGTGACCTGTTTTTGCACTATACCACTGTGCTTTCCATAAGAAACTCCATAAGTAGTGACCATCGTCAGATGTACTGTCTGTTTGGGTGATAGCGAACTTTTAAGAGTTTCTATTCTATTTCTTAGCTTCATCTCTTCTTCTTTGTCTATGGCATAAGGGCCTCCGACAAATTTCATTTCGCACAGATTCACGACATTGTCATTTCTGATAATAAGAAGATCAATTTGTGTTCCTTCTGTCTCATCTGTACCTTTTACCCCCCAAGCTGATAGGGATGAAGCAACACCCGTAATACCAAGGGCTTGTTTGATTTGCCCAATATGTTGCCAACACAATTCCTCGAAAGCAACTCCTCTCCACGACTTCATGATATTTGAAGCCATATTTTCTGTCATAAAATGGGTATCAGACTGATAGGGCTCTACATACTTCAACCAAAATAAAGAGAAATTGTCTATCAATTTGTATAGTGTTGTTTTACCGCTTTTGTCATAAGGATTATACCGTTGGATGAAATCACTTTCGGCCAAAGCATTAAGCGTGTCAGTCAGTCCACCGCCCAATGGCAACCCTGTTTCTTTAGCAATCTCTTCACGGGTAAAACCGACATGCTTCTTTGCAAGCAGACTAATGATTTTCTTGCAATCCTCCGAGTTAGAGAATATTGCATTAAACAGACGGTTAAATTCATCCTTAAGTCTCGGATTTCTTCCAAAAACTATATTATCCACATTTCCTTCAAGACTTAACCCCTTCTTGAAGTAGCTCAAATAATAAGGGATTCCACCAAAGACCATATACGATTGTGCGATGTCATAACTTGACAGCTCAATGTCTTCGCTCGCGAAATACTCTTCACTCTCTTTTAACGTAAAGGGAGAAAGTTTGATTTCATCAGTCAATCGGCCATACAAGCCCCCTTTGTTGCGAGAAAGATTTCCAAGAATCCAAGAAGTTGCACTGCCGCATACGACAAGCATGATGTTGTCTCTGCCACTGCACCAACCATTCCAAAAACTTTCAAATGCAGATAAAAAGCCAGAGCGAGGCGTATCCATCCAAGGAAGTTCATCCAAAAACACAACTTGTCGGTAACCATTATCCAACTTCACCAACAACTGTTCCAATTGATAGAATGCTTCCAACCACGATTTAGGTTTGGCACAACCTTCCAGTCCATGACTCAACAACGTGTAATAGAAACTTTCCAACTGGGTTCTCATCAGATTCTTCTCACCTTCTTGATCTACAGGTGACACTCCTGTATGTTGAAATGTGATACGACCTTTCAGTGCCTGCTTTATCAAAAACGTTTTTCCTACACGCCTTCTTCCATACACAGCGACAAACTCTGGCCGTCCACTATGATACAACCTCTCAAGTTCTTCCTGCTCGTTTTTTCTTCCGATTATCTTGCTCATAATTGCTATATTTTGCCGCAAATATACAAAAGTATTACAATACGGCAAAATATAATAATACATATTCTGCCGAATCCATAAAATTTAATCAGATTCGGCAGATTTGATGCAGAAATATTTATTGGTTTTGTAACGGGTAGTTTTTTATTTAGTCGGCAAAAGTTGTACAAACTTAGCGGAATACAAAATAAAATCAGATTTATTTTCAGAAGACATGCTTGCGACAACGGTCAGAATCCCTTTTCAAGGACTCACAGGACATTGTCTGCAGAATGCAAATTCGCAATTGGTCGCATACTTATAAAGAGAAAATTCAAAGATTAGGAAGTTTTTTTAAGTCACGCTGTTATTTGTTGTTAACAGGATGACAGGGTATTTGGTGTATTCAACTTTCGCAAAATACAATCTGCTTATTACATTAAACAAAATTTATTCAGATTTGCTTATTACATTAAGCAAATTATTGCAATCTGCTGTATGCGCTTTCGCTCTTTTATCTGTGCCATATTTCTGAAATATATTTTCGACCCGCTTCGCGGGTTGTATGAAGAGCGGGCTCCATTTATGCCCGCTCAAATAAATTAAATAATTAAAGGTGAAACGGCTACGATGGAGTCTGGACGTCAAGGTTTGGATTATGGAAGTGCAACGATGGACTATGGAAGTGTACAAAGCCATGGCTATTAGTCATAGCTAATAGCCATGGCTTTGTCGCTTTCTTTTACATTCATCAGTAATAAATCCTGTATTCCTTTTTCGTTTCTATTTCATCAGAGGGCAACACCTCGTGATGGGTACTTTTTTCGTATATATATGCAATGTGCAAAGGTCGGAAGAGTGGAAACGGGAAGGGCATGTGCACACGTGCCGCTGACCGTGTGCACACGGTCGGCGGAGTTTCTTCAGACACTCTGCTATAAATTGTGCTTACGGCCAATAGAGGGTGTGCACACGGACAGGAGAGGATGTAACTAAGAACAGGTGAAATGCATAATTATACAATCCGACTGTATAAATATGCAAAGCTGACCGCGTGAGAATCGCGTATATGTGCGCAACTTTTCTTTCGGACGGAAATATGCGAAAATCAGGAACCGCTATTAAGTGACTGATATTCAACCATGAGACAGATCAACATTAACCCATAAATAAAGGCCCATTCATCCCAAGACTGTATAGAGAAGAGGAAGGCATATTTTCTATTTCTTTACAAGAGGTGCTCTGAAATATTAACAGGAAAACATCTATTGAAAACAAAATTCAAGGACTAAACCTTCATTACCAATGAATATTTTCAAGAAAATCATTCATCATCAATGAAGAATACGGCAATGAATCAGGCAACCAAAGCACCATTTTCTTGGAAAAGTGGCAAAAATAAAGCTTTTTTCCTTGGAAAAGTGGAAGAAATACGATATTTTTGTATTGGAAAAGTGGAAAAAGTATGCAAAAAAGGAAGATAAGCAGCTATATATAATAAGATGAAAAGACGTTATACCCTCATGCTGCTGCTTGCCACATGGGCATGGTTGGCAACGGCACAGACAACCTTCCGATACGGAGAGAAGGAGTTGAAGACCCATTCGCACACATGGCTGGTGAAGCCGCGGGCGACACAGGCCGAAGTGGAAAGCGGCACGGTGTTCCGTTCGGTGAAAGAGGCTATGCTGGCGGTGGACAGCATCCAGCTGACGGTGTTTGACGAGGTGTTTACCGAGGCGAAACCGCTCAATATCTACATCACACCATGGGTCTATTGGATGGACAACCCCGACGACCCGACCGTGCGACATCCGCAAAAGGGCGAAGGCATACCCTACGGACTGAAGGTGGAGATGAGCCACACACGACTCATCGGCTTGGGCGACAAACCCGAACACACCATTCTGGCCTGCAACCGCGGACAGACACAGGGGGCGGTAGGCAACTTTACCATGCTGCACCTGACGGGAGAGAATATCGAGTTCGAGAACCTGACAATGGGAAACTATTGCAACGTCGATCTGGTGTATGAGCCGGACACTACGCTGAACCGCAAGCGACGGGCCGATGCCATCGTACAGGGTCAGTTGGCCATCTGCCACGGCGACCGTGTGGCGGCACGCAATTGCCGCTTCATCAGCCGGTTGAACACCTGTCCGCTGGTGGGAGCACGACGCACCTATTTCGAAAACTGCTACTTCGAATGTACCGACGATGCCCTGTGTGGCACGGGTGTACACCTAAACTGCAGCTTCACGCTGTTCAGTGGAAAGCCTTTCTACAACACACAGGGGACAGGCGCGGTCTTCCTGAACTGCGACCTGCACTCCCTGACCGAGGGCACACAATACCTGACCAAAGTGGGAAGTCCCGTGACGATGGTGGATTGCCGATGGACAAGCCAGGACACCGAATTGAAAGTGAACTGGACACCCTCGCCCACGGACGACCTGCGGTGTTACCAATACAACCAGACATTGAACGGTGCTCCGCTGACGATTGACGGACAACGGCCACACATAGGCATTGCATTGGAGGGGAAGCCCTTGCTGGAAGCATTCCGCCTGACATTCCCCAAGAGCCTGTTCACCAAGGGGGCTACGGGCGACACCATCGTCTATAACCTGCGCAACCTGTTGGGAGGGAAGGACAATTGGAATCCGGGCCATCAGCCTGATTTCATGGAGAACTGTACCCAGCGCCCCGTAGGCATGACCCTGAACCGACGGAAAGCCAACATCGAAACGGGCAAAGAGGAACTGACCCTGAAGGCATCGCGCATGACATTTGGTGAGCGCCCGGACTTCGCCCAACCATTGAAAGGACTGGATTGGCGCGTAGTGGGAGAAAATCCGGCCTGCATCAAGATAGCCCCCCAATCTGACGGGAGTCTGCAAGTGACGCCTGACAATCAGGGAGAAGAGCCACAGAAAGTGACCCTCATCGCTACCGACCCGATGGGATTGGAAGCGGCTTGTGTAGTGACCGTTTACCCGAGCGAACTGCCTCCACCCGAGTTCACCCGCCAACCGACTATGACACGCGAAGGGGATACCTTGAAGATTGACTACGAACTGGACCTTCAGGGACGAGCCGACCACTCCATCATCAGTTGGCACCGGTGCACCAATCTCGATGGTAAAGGCGACATACAGGTGGCCACCTCGCACTACCCCGACAGGCCCATGCGTACCTATGTACTGACTGCAGCCGACAACGGATACTACATACGCGCCGTCATTGCGCCCAAGAATCCGAGAAGCCCCGTAGGAGACATCCAGATGGTGGGTTTCGGTGAACCTGTACAGACCAACCAACAGACCGTCAGCCGAATACATACCCACTTTGAGAACTTCCCCACTACCCGACAAACGGCCATTCTCCCCGGTTTCTGGACGGTAGATGCCTATAAACCTGCCGACACCCAGGAGTACGAATGGCAACCTGCTCCCTTCGGCGAGACCTGGACCTTCGGCGAAGGCGTGGATGGTGCTGCCGGTTTCCACGGACTGTTGCAGAGCACACGCGGTGCCCGCCTGCTCTACACACCCCTACCCCGCGAGTATGGCAATATGAGGCTGACCCTCGACGTGGTTCCCTGCAAACCTGCCGGACAGGGATTCGGCAGTGCCACGGGACAATATATGGATGTCTATATCAAAATGGACACCCGCACCCTGACAGGCTATGCCCTACGCATTGTCCGCACCACCAAGTACGACCGCGCAGTGGAGTTCATGCTGATGAAATATACCGACGGAAAGGCCGTACCCATCACTCCCGCCGTATCCTCGAACTGCTACCGCAAGGGATGTGTCATCCGCCTGCAGGCCGAGGGGGACACCCTGACTGCTCAGGTAAAGAATGTGCTGCCCCTTCCAAATCCGAACAATCCCGACATTGTGCGCGAAGTGAACCTGTCGGCCACCATCGAGCCTAACACGTTCGGCGGCATCGGAGTGCAACACACCGGTTCCACAGGTGCCAGTGCCACGATGCTGAGAGGGTTGAATGTACGATGGGAATAGAATAATCCACAAAAAAATCAGTGCAGCATGGCCCTTCTTCATTCTTCATTCTTCGTTCTTCACTCTTCCCTCTTCGTTCTTCCCTTTAGAACGGATACCCTACGGCGAGGTGAAGACCTAATCCATCCTTGAAACGGGGAATGTTGTAATAGCCACTCTTGCCTGTATCGTAAGGCACATGGAGGGCTATGCCGAGGTCGAGACGAAGAACAAGAAACTCAAGGTCGTAACGCAATCCCAAGCCGGTGCCGAGGGCAATGTCGTTCCACACATCCTTCAGAGTAAGTTCTCCACCCGGACGGTCGGACTGGGGACGAAGCAGCCATACATTTCCGGCATCGAGGAAAGTGGCTCCGTAAAGATTGCCCACAATGGGAAAACGAAGCTCGACATTGGCTTCCAACTTGACGTCACCCGTCTCATCCAGATAAGAATAAAGCCCTTCGTCGGGACGGTAACTGCCCGGCCCGATGGTACGTGCCGTAAAAGCGCGGATGCTGTTGGCACCACCGATGTAGAACTGCTCGCTATAGGGGGCGTATTGGGAATTGCCATAGGGGACAATCACTCCGGCCATCAGGCGGGTGGCAACATGGGTGCGTCCCTGCACCTTGAAGAGGTTGCGCAATTCGGTTGTCACCTTCAGGAATTGGGCAAAGGGATTTCCCAAGAGGGATTTGTCATGTTTGTCAAACGGTTCGCCGCAAAGAGCATAGATGCCCGAAGTGACGTTTCCAGCCGAGGTCACCGTGGTGCTCCACCATGTGTGGTGACGCCGCGAAGTGATGCTGGCATCATCGAACGTGTAGGTATAACTCATGGCGGGGATGAACTGGTCGCGGAAGCTGACAGCCAAGGCACGGTTCTGCTCCATGATGGAGTCGAACTTGGCCGTATGGTCCTGCAGCATATTGAAGGTCAAGCGGAATGGGGTGAACGTATGCTTCGATGTGCGTGTCGGTTGGAAGGTATAGACAGCGCTACCACCAAACGAGAGCAGACGGAAGAATCCGGCGCGATTCAATTGGTTGGCATAGAGTTTGAACTCTGTCTGAGCCGGAAAGCGGAAACGACGGGTGTCCAGCCCCGGAAACATCAGGCGCGGATAAGTCAGAGCGGTGGAAAGTCCCAATTCCCACGAATTGATTTCGGCACTCTTTCCTGTAGCCGTCCCACCCGTCTGCCATTCGTAGGAAGCATCCAATTTCACTGAAAAAGTCTCTCCCCCACGGAACACATTCTTCTTGGCAATGCCGAATGAAAGGCCGGGCCCCACCTGATCGTTGCTCTTGCTGGTGGCATTCACTTCCAGCTCCACATCCAAAGGCTTGTCGAAGGTGGCGCTGAGCACCACATCCAGTGTGTCACATGTGGCCGAAGTGTCGCGGGGGACAAACTGCATATCCACGGAACTGAACACACCCATGCGAGCCATATTCTCTTGGCTTTGCCGCTGTTTTTCCTGCGAATAGAGATCACCGTGGCGCAAGCGGAAGTTGTGGAACAGTACCCCCGGACGCAATGGAGGTTTCTTCCCCGTAAAGTTTATCCTCAGATGACGGATTTGCAACGTATCTTTCAAGGTATAATCATTGTTCTTGCGCAAATTCACCGTCGTCTTCCCTATATACCATTGCTTGTTTACCGCAGGAGGTAGCCCTTCCTGAGGCTGAATCTGCAGCCATACCCGACCGGGCTGTTGGATGGTGTCGGCACGAAACGTTATATAGTTGCTCCGATAATAGTAATAACCGTTATTACGGAAAAGGGTGGAAAGACGGTTACGCTCAGCCTCCAGCTGCACCACACTGAAGGGGTCGCCCACCTTCAGCAGTCTATCCTTCGTAGTGAAACGTATCAGTGTGTCGGCCACATAAGGAAAACGACGGTATCGGATGGAGTCGAGTACAAACAGATGGCCTGCATCCACACGATAGGAGACTTTTTCTTTCCGGGGATTCTTTTGAGGAATGACGCGACTCGTCACCTTTCCACGAAAAAAACCAAAATCGTGCAACAGATTGGTGGCCACCTTGCTGCGCACCTCGGGATTGACGGCTGACATATAGACCGGCTCGCTGGCAAAGGTGTTGAAAATCCACCGGCCGATACCCTTCTGATGATTGACAAAAGCATTATATACCCACAAGCCGAAAGGAAAAGGGAACTTGTAGGTAGAACTTCCGAAAATGGCATTGTTCGGAGGATATGCCAAGGCTGCCTCCACCTCGTCAAGGGCTGCTTCAGTCTTTTGCAAGGCACTGTCATTCACATATTCGATGCGCTTAATGCCGGTGTAAAGCGTCTCCTCTTGTGGTAAATTACGGGTAGTACTACAGGCAACAAACAATAGGGATACAATGATTGTCAAAATGCTACCATGCAATTTTTCAGACGCACCTTTTACATATCCGAGCACACTACCAACGTTGGTTTTCTTCTTATTATATCTCATTCCTTTCTTCTAAATATAAACAATTCTCCCAACTTGTTCACCTTGCGGCGAAGTACAAGACCGACACCCGTTTCGATAATTTCACCTTCAAGGATGCTCTCATAGTTGCGGGTATGGAACAATCGTACATAACGTGTACCGCTGTCATCCAACCGCCACTCCAACGAAATGTCGTCGATGAACGAACTGCCCTCGCCTTCAGCCACAGCTTCATTACCCGTAGAGATACGCCCCCCAACAATAACGCTCAAACGATTGTTCCAAAATCGTTTGGCAAAACGGAAGGAGTAGTCGGTTCCGCCTGGAGTGGTACCGTCAGCGGCATAATTGTCCTCCACACCAATGCTGACATCCACTGTCTTCAGAGCACTGCCGGCAATGTTGGTAATTTCGCTTTGCAAGAATGAGTTCAGGGCATTTCCCGTGTTGAATCCACCACCATTCCGTCCCTGTCCACCGGCATATATACCTGTCACCAGCATAGTCACAGCCAGCTTGCCCCGCTCCTCGTCTGACATGGCAGCCAACTGGTTCTGCACGGTCACGTCTTCTGGAGCATCGAGCAAGAAGGCTATACCCATATTGTCCAGCGTATTCGTAATGGACACCCCCACATCGAAATTCACATAGCGCGAACTGTTGTCCTCGCTCACCGAGGTACGCATCCGTTCCGTAGCGGTGATATTCAATAATGGATTGGCCGGATTTCCGGTAAACTCCACATAACTGCCATTGGCAATATTAAAAGTTTTCAGCGGGATAACCGGAAGCGAATATTTCATCTCCCCACTGTTGAGTGTATAACGGCCCGTCAACAGGAAATCGCCTTGTGGAGTGTATCGCATCGACAAGTTGCCTCCACCCTGTACCTCTACGTAATTATCGTTTCCCAAATCGACCTGCACTTCTGCCCCTTGGTCTATCTGTACGTTCAACAATACATCAATTCCTCCGAGAGACACCTCTTCGTTGACCTTGGGTACATCAGTGGAATCGTTGAAATTCACGAAAGTGACCATACTGCCCAACCGGTCTTCCACCGTCAGGGCAGATTCTTTCAGCACATAGGTCACATCCGTATTCCCCAACACATTCATCGAACCCCGCACCACAGGGTTCGTCAGTTCCCCTTTAATGGTAGAGTTGAGGGTGACGAAGACTTTGCCGTGCAACACCGAATGTTTGTTCTTCTTGGCATTCAGCAATTCGTACTCCACCGCCCGCATCTGCAAATCGGCCGTCATATGGGAAAAATTTTTCAGATTCACGTCTCCCGTCAAAGTGAAAGGATTCTTCCCCTTGGCATAGAGGGGAAAATCATCGAACTGTACGCGATTGTCTCCGATAGTCACCGATGCCTGATCGGTATGCAAATCCACCGCATAGAGGGGAGAGTGGAGACGCACTGAGTCGAAGCGGACTTCCCCATCGATACGCGGAGCTGAAACAGAACCATCCACCGTCAGTTCGCCCTCTACCAAACCAGTCATAGTCACCACGTCGCGTGGCACAAAAGCATTGGCCATCTCCAAAGGCAGACGGTGCAAGCTAAGGGTTGCATCCAAGCGGTCATCGTCTTTTCCCTCTCCGCCAGCTGTGGGCGATGCATACTGTCCGCCCGCCGTAACAATCTCCTCTCCGTTGCGCATCAGTTGCAGGTCCACTAAATGCTGCCCCACCATCGTGGGCAAGTAAACGGCCTCCAATCCGAGCGTGCCTAAAGGGTATCCGTCGTAGGCCAGGCTGTCCACTTGCACAGTTCCACTAAAGGTATTATTCTCTGTATCCTTCACATAGTGCAATTCGGCATTCAATCGGCCTGCAATATCGGGGGCATAAGGCAACACTGTCAAAATTTCCGCCAAATTCAAGTGAGTCAGATCGGCCGTAATATCCTGTAGTGCCTCTTCATTGGGCGACGAGTAAAGGCGCAATCCCGTACCGGCCCGATCGAGCAAAGTCACATTAGCCGTAACACGCCCCGAATCGCTGAGAGCGATATAGTTAC
This sequence comes from Bacteroidaceae bacterium, assembly GCA_017521285.1. Taxonomy (GTDB): domain Bacteria; phylum Bacteroidota; class Bacteroidia; order Bacteroidales; family Bacteroidaceae; genus Phocaeicola_A. Next base: position 18,873 of record JAFXDG010000004.1, read on the forward strand.
TATCGTTCAACGTAAACGTGCGGAAGCCGATGACCGGATGGTCGGGGAAAAACGACAAGCGCATCCCCTCTTCCTCCCAAACGACACGCGCCCCCAATTCCAATCCTAAATCCTTCTTCCCATTGCGGAAATGTATCAAGGTGTTCCCCTCCCGATTGCTGAGAAGGGTGGTCAGATTGGCAGCAAACACCGGTTTCCGCTTGCCGGGCGCATTGCTCACCCCAAGGGTGGCAACGAGCGTCGTGTCATCCTTCATGGTCACATCCACCTTCACGGTATCAAACTCCAGACTATCTGTGCGGAAACTCAGAATGTCACCATCGACAGACACCCCATTGAGGGGCGACGTGCGGATATCCACCATAGCCGACTCCATACTGAATCCGTTTGTGTGGTACAGATAATTGGCCACGGGATTCTCATGTCCCGCCGTCAGCGTCATGTTCATATCGGGCAGTTGATGTTTCATTTGACCTATATCAGCCCCCCGTTCCAACCACTCTTGTGCTTGAAGACATTGCAAAAAAAGGTCTGTCTGATTTATCAATGAACCGAGGCTGGCCGCTCCGTTCATCGTCACATCGAGGTCACCAGTCTCCACATGGGCATACAGGGAATCAGACCTCATATCCACCTGCATGGCAACAGCCAGCGGCACTTCCGTCAGCTGCAGGGCCTGTATATTGCTTTCCATCACCTCCACTACAGCCTCAGCTTTCAGGGAGTCACGATGTAGCAATCCCTCTGCACGAGCCTGCATTTCAAGAGCTGGATTACGACTTTCCAAAGTCAGTTGTGCCCGATGCTCTTCCAATGAAGCCAATAGAGCGACATCCGAAACCAACTGGACACCATATTGCAAACTGTCAACCCTCACGTCGGCCGTCAGATGCGTAGCCTTGGCATAGAGGTCTGTGCCTCGTCCCATAGCCTCAACGCGAGCAGTCAGGTGTCCCAATGAATCTTTGGGAAGAAAGCGATGCAGCGCCAAACTGTCAGTGCGGATCCTCAAGGCATACTCCTCCGAACGGATATCGTAGTGTGCCCGTGCCCGCAGCCATCCATCGCGTTCATGCAGAGAGAGGCGGGCTTCGTATCGTGTTTTTTCAGCCCCAAGGGTACCTTTCAGTGCCACCCCCCGGGGTATCTGTATAGAGGAACTGTCTGCCACAAACAGGGGCAACAAGGAATTGACATCGTACGCCACAGCCTGCCATGCCACTTGTCCCGTGCGACGTCCATCGTCCATCAAGTGACGGACCTCACCGCTGGCATTCACCCGAGCCACACTGTCCTGATGTAGTTGCAGAGTGTCCAATAACAACCGCTCCGTATTGCCCCGCAAGGCTACACGCAATTCCAACGGTGATTTGTAGGCTACAGCCATCGGATAAAACAGTGACACATCCGTCGGACTGACCTGCCCCTCAATCTCTACGTCCAACCTCTCCTTTCCACTTTTCTTCAAGGCATTCCAGGGAAGATCAATCGCAGCCTGCAAACGCGACGAAACCGTTTGGGCCAACAAATCAGGCAGCCTGATGCCCACACTGTCCATCCGTAAGGTTCCTTCAGTGTGCTTCAACCAAAGTCCCGAACGCTCGCGCAAAGCCAATTGACGGACATGTCCCCGTACCTCTTTTCCTTGGTAAAAAATAGAATCCAGTTCCGCATCAACCTTGGAAGCGGCTATATGTCCTAAGTCAAATCCCATCCGAGGCATTTGAGTGTTGGTATCGTAAGAGATACGGCCATTGGCCAGTGCAAAATGAGTTGCTCCGTATGCCGAAGCAGTCAAATCAAAATGTGCTCCTACAACTTCAGCCCTCTCCCACCCGGCCATCAGCGTCAAGGTGTCGGCGGGTATCTGCAGGCGGAAATCCACCTGTTCCAATTCGGCTTTGCCCACACGAATTTTCCACTGCGCAGGTACAGAGGAAGAATCCTGAGAAACCGTGTCAGGACGCAGAACGATGGATACATCAGCCCCTTGCAACGACAGGCTTCTGACCTCCACCTCTTCGCGAGTAAGGTCCACCTCTCCTCTCCTCAGACGCAACTGTCCGATGCGTCCGTCAATCTCAGCTGTAGGAATCAGATGCCCCGTGTGGGCCACCATGTCAGTCAAACCTATGCCGTCAACCTCCACCTCGCCACGTAGCAGCGGCCACAGAGCCACGCCCGCACGCAATTCGCCGACGGAAACCAACGTGTCCCCCCTCAGGCTGTCCATGGCCACCACCCCCCTCAGCGCCAGGTCCAATGGAAATGCCAACCGGATACGTTCCACACGAATATCCATGCCTGTAGCGTCGGAAGCCACACGAGCCGCCCGCTCCACTGCCCAATGTTGCACTTGTGGCAGATAGAGCAACGTAAGCAAAGCCGTGAACACGACAAACGGAGCGGCAAACATCAGCGCCACCACACGTCCTACATATTTCCGTTTATGATTTTCCATTCCTACACACGTCAGAGAGAGGGGGAGACATCCTCTTTTCGGAAGCAAAGATAGTGCAATCCCTTCAGAAAAAGGCAGAATCCCGAAGTATTTAATACTTCTTTATACGAAAAACAGAAGAATCCGCTAAAAGTTTTCCGAAATCTGACAGAATCCCGTCCGTTCCGTACTCAAGTTTTGCCCAATAGAAAAAATGCAACTTGCAAAACAGGTAAATGAGCACTGCATTTCAATCAAAAACAAAGTTAGGCACGAATTACACGGATAACCAGCCCCCTACAGAGCGGGGTCATTCCACCAACGGAGTATAGTAGTGCAAAGAGACGAGGGAATCGGCACAAAGTTCGGGATGAAAGATACCGGCAAACTCAGCCAACAGACGCTCGGGATGGAAAGGCACTTCGTCGTAAAAATGACTACGAGCCGTATTGCAACCGTACATACGACGGTTTTTATAAGCATCAAAATGGGTATAAGGTTCATACTCAACAGCCAACGAGCGATACGTCCAGTCTTGCGGAGCATGGTAGCGGATGAGCCAGATGTCGGCACCGCGCGCCTTTTCATAAATGGTCTCGAATGAATAGGGAGTTGAACCGCTATTAGTATTGTCGGCAAACAGATAACGGGCACCGGCATCAGCATACATACGGCCGATGGTGCTACCCCCACCCGACACATACCAAGCCGAAGGGCCTGCAGGCAGGTCAGCAAACACAGTAGGGCGCTCTGCACAAGCCTGTGCCCTGTGCTTCCATGCCAAATAATCACTTTCAACAATGGCAAACAGCGAATCGGCTTCAGCAGCCCGACCATACAGGCGGCCATAGAAGCGCATCCACTCGGCACGCCCTAAGGCTGAAGTCTCCATATAGTCGGCACACTCAATGATAGGCACGCCCAATCTGTCCACACGTCCATATCCGCCACTATTCTCAAAGGGTGAGAGCAACAGGGCATCGGGCATCAGGTCAATCATGCGCTCAATGTCGGGGCTTTGTCCGTTTCCCAAATCCACCATCTCCCCTTGTTGAAGGCGTTGTTGAACCTCCGGCTGATGGATATATTTCGCATCACACACACCGGCCACGGCATCCAATGCCCCCAGCTCTGTCACCAATCCGCCATGCACCGCCGTATAGATGACCGAACGCTGCAGAGGCACCCTCACCACTGTTCCCTCGGGCAGGGTATCAGTGTCAACCTCCTTTCCTCGCGGCACAAGCACATAGGAGTGCAACGTCTTCAGTGTGTCCCACGGATTGCGCAAGGTGACAAGGGTGTAACCGGGACACTCCACCACCTGCAAGTGGGAAGCATGACGGATGTCCAGCGTATCGCCCGCAGGCAGGGGTGCACGATTCCCCTCCCCGTCACACGACGGGAAGAGGAAGGCAAATGTGCAAACAGCTATGATAGTAAAAACAAAGCTTCGCATGACTTATTCAAAGAACACCATCGCATTAGGTCCCTGCCCGCCACTCTCGAACTTTCCGACAAAAGTGCCGTCGGCCTTGAAGCGGTAGATGTCACCCTCACCGGCAGCGTAATGGGTGATGCCCACATAGATGTCGCCATTCTCGGGATTCACCTCCAGCATATAGACATTGCCAGTGGTCAGTTCCGCAGGAGCATCTTTCAGGAAAGAGGTCTCGCTCTTCTGCCTTGTACGGGTATCGTAGGTGTAGAAGGTGGTGGTGTAGTTCACCCAGTCGGCCGTACTGCAATAGACCACATAGAGTTTGTTGCCATACTCGGCCATGTGGGTACCCTGTCCGATGTTGCTGACGGTCTTTGTCTGACAGTCGTAGAGCTGCACAGGATAGGTGTAGGGGTCGGGATAAGCAGCGCCATAGCCTTGAATGAAGATGCAGTCGTTCACCTCGATGATGCGTTGGGGATTGGTCATGATAGTGACATGTTCGGCAGACTCAAAGGTGCGCAGGTCGATGATGGAGAGGCGGTTGTCGTAGCCCCAGCCACTATTGACCACGTAGAGCTTGCCATCTTCCTCCACCAACTGTTCGGGATTGTTGCCCACGGCCACCATCTTTTCGAAGGCCAATGTCTTGGCATCCAAGCGGGCCACATTTCCACTGTAAAGGGTCACATACACCTTTCCGTCTTCAGCCACTGCATAGCGGGGCTGTCCCTGCTCTTCGGTGAAAGCATAGCGGGCCAACTCCACACCGGCACCACTCAGACGGGTGATGTAGCTGGAGCCGTTCACAATGACGTAGATGTCGCCATTGTACCCAATCATATCCTGCGCTGTGTCGCCCAACTTCAGGCCACCATTCTGCTTGGCATAGATGTCAGTAATCACCTCGCCCGTAGCAGGATTGTAAAACGATACATTGGCATTGTTCATACCATAGATTCCTTCGTTCAGAACAAACGCACGCTGCTTGGGCAATACCACTTCAGCATTCTCGTTCCACTTGTCGTTGTCATCATCGTCCTCACAGGCGGTGAACACTGCACCCGTTGCCATCAGGCAGAGGGCACTCAAGAAAAGACTTCTAAGTTTCATTCTTTTTTTGTTTTAGGTTTTACATTCTATGATTTTATTAACCGATTAATCTTTTCAGAAAGAGAGAATCATTCCCACCCGCCACGAACGGCCGGGCATGGGATAATACTTGATGACCTCGTACTGCCGGTCGGTAAGGTTCACCACATCGGCCTGCAGGCGCAACGTAGCGGACTTTCCCAATTGGAAGCTGCGCGAAGCGGTAAGGCCATGCTCCACATAGCCCTCTATCTCGTTCGACGGGATATTCTGATCCATGAAGTAGCGCTTACCAACGGCCATCAGGTTGTACCCCACGTGCAGCCACGGAGTCTTCAGCACAGCCGAAGCATTGCCACTATGGCGCGGTGTATAGGGCAGTTGGTCCTTGTAGTTCTTGGCCGACGGATTGGTCAGGTCGAGTGCCTGCTGGAAGGTGTAGGCACCCGTCACATCCACCTCACAGCCCCCAATGAGGGGAAACGAAGCGCCCAACGTAGCATCCACACCGTGAATCTCCACCTCGCCATAGTTGGCCATACGCCACACATACACCGAGGGAAAGGCCACAATCTTGTCTTCCACCTTGTTATAATAGGCATCCACCGTCAAGGAGAGGCTATTGAGCCAATCCACAGGGCGGGCACTCCACGTCAGCCCCACGTTGTACTCCGTGGCATCTTCAGGACGCAGCGCAGTGTTGCCCGAGCGGCGGTAATAAAGGTCGTTGAAGGTGGGCACACGGAACGTATTCTTGTAGAGGGCACGCAAGTAGAGTGCCTCGCTGCTCCACGGCCTCCACGACAAGGAGAGGGAGGGGGAAAGATGACGGCGGTCGTCGGGCGTTGCACCCGAACGGACTTCATCGGTCGTATAAGTGCCAGTCAGATTGGCCAGCAGATGCCATCCGCCCCATCGGAAGTCGGCATTCAAGGCCGTCAGCGAGGTCAGCCGCACGGGGTTGGGACTGTCATCAATGTTGTTGCGCAAGGTGTTGACAAAGCCATCCTGTGCCAACGAGAGGGCCACGTATGGGGAGGGTTTCCAACAGACAGTGGCCGAAGCGTAATACTCATCCTGGCGGTGCACATCCACCTGACGGCCACCCTCGTACTTCACATTGGTATCCTCGTAACGGTTCCATGCATGGTTGTACTTGGCCAAAGCACGCATCTTCCACTGGGGAGAAAATTGTTTTTCGTAAGCTATCTGGGTAAAGAAATTCTCATCCCACAGGCGTTCGCGTGCCGTAGGGTTGTAGAGGATGACACTGCCCGGCAATCCGCGCTCCGACCGATAGAAATAGCCCTTTCCCGTCAAGCGGCTCTCATCCCTGAAGGTATGATAGAGATTTCCCTCCACATGCCAGCTGCTGATGTCGGAGTTACGTCGGCGTTCGGTCGTCTCTGTCCGGCCATTGTCGAGAGTGAAGGGATAGATGCCGTCGGCACGCATGTAGTCGCCCTCCACCATCAGAGCGGTGCGCGAAGCCACCTTACGGGCATAGCGCAATGACGGGGTGATGTATCCGAACGAACCGCCACTCACCCGGGTACGCCACATGTCTTTTTCTCCTTCGGCAAAGGTTGGTTGCTGGGTGCGTATGCTCAAGATGCCTGCCGAGGCATAGGCACGGGCCGACTGGAGAAGGTCGCTCCCCTGCCCTACGGCCAACGAGACTTCCTCCACATTGTCCAAGGCAAAGCGCCCCACGTCAATCTGTCCGGCTTGCGCGTTGCTCACCGCCACCCCATCGTAACTCACGGCCGTATGGGCTACTCCAAGGCTTCGCACCGACACGGTCTTCAGTCCCCCGATGCCGCCATAGTCGCGCACAGTGACTCCGGCAAAGCGCTTCACGGCATCGGCCACACTCTGTGCTCCCAAAGCCTCCAGCTGCTCGCGCCCCATGGATTGCACCGGTTGGGCCGAAGCCACCTGCAAGGGAGTCCGACGCGCCTTCACCGTCACTTCATCAATCGTGTGCAGGGTGTCAACCACCGACTGGGCACATACAGGAATGTTCAGCAAGCCACCCAACACCAACAGGTTGAGTACATAGCGTACACTCATCTACTACAAAAAAGATGTTTGTTTTACACAATTTCAATTCCCAGCACCTTTCCTCGAAGCACGGGGATTTTTGACTCTGTTTTGCAGGTCTTCTGACTTACTCCGTCGTTTGCTTGGCCTTCCCATACCTTATTATATAGAAGGAACAGTGGCTTTCGTGCTTAAGCAAACGTCCTGAAAGAATTGGAGCTTACAGCAGCGGGACTGTTCGGGACTTTCACCCGATTCCCTTTTCATCCTACCCAGCCGCAGGGGCTTGTCGGAACAAAACGGTGCAAAGGTAACGATTAAAATGATACGCGCAAAGAAAATGACAGAAAAATGATAAAAAGAATAATAAGACAAAAGAACAAAAGAGGAAACCTTGTGTACTTATCCCCTTATGTTCTTATATCTAAAAAACTATCGTTCTTTTATCTAAGAGCCTCACCTCTCTGCTCTTCCCCCTCGGAGGGGATTGAGGGGGGCTATCCCTTACAAATCTCATCCGCCGGATGGGCCTTGGCCGTGCGCCACACGCGCCAACCGATGCAAAGGGCGACCAGCAGGGCCACACTAACGAAGATGGCGGGACAGAGCCACAAGGGAATCTCCACCTGATGAATGTATCCCTCCAACCACGGTTTGACGCAGACGTAGGCCACGGGGAAAGCCACCACAGCCGCAGCCACGAGCACCACTAACTGCTCGGTAAAGAAAAGCCGCAGGATGTCGCCCACTTTGGCACCGAACACCTTGCGTACAGCAATCTCCTTGCGCCGCTGTTCGCAACTGATGGTTATCAACGAATAGACCCCGAACAGGGCTATGAGTATGCAGACGGCCGTCATTACGTAGAACAGCCCCAGCAGTGTATCCTCAGAGTGGAGCAGGCGGTTGAATGATTCGTCGATGTTATTCAGATACATATAGGGAATGCGTTCACTGAAACGGCTACGGATGGAATCGCGTAAAGCCGGCCATGAATCAGGACGATAACAGAAACTGAGATAATTTTTGTTTGTCTCCCTTTCTTCTTTAGGAATGTAAACTATCGGTTCCTGTGGCACGATGAACGATTTGGAACTGACGTTACGCACCACACCGACAATGCGGTAATGGTCTCCAAAGAACAGTGGCAATACTGTGTCTACCGGATGATCCAAGTTATAGTACTTTACAGCCGACTCGTTCAGTATGGCCACATCCTTCTCATAATCTTCCATCCAACGGCCTTCCAACAGTTCCACCCCCCAGAAGTCAATTTCTTCGCGGGTCATACTTTTCCCGTTGGTAAAAACCATATTCCCATTTTTGTCATTGGAAACAGTGCGATAGTTTGCCTGTCCTATTTCATCGCATCCCATTATCACCTGCTCCACATCGGGGTGGTTACGCAGATAGTGCGCCATCTCTTCCATCAACTCGGGCTCATTGTAGTTACTGATTGTAGTCCGGTTCTCATGGATGAATCCCGTTATGGTGTTGGTCCGCAAGTAGTGGAGTTGCAGGATGATGACCGAAGTGAAGAAAACCAGTCCCATACAGATGACTAATTGCAGCCATTGGCTCATAGGGCGGAACAGGTTGCGGCTTACAGTGACCATGTCCTTGTGTAACGTTTCGTTCAGCGACCGCCGTTGCATCCACCAGGTGACACATACCAAAAGGGGGATGGTGCATAAAGCTACTGCCAGCATATATACTCCCATTTCGACAAAAAAGTAGGCGTTTTCTTCTTTTATTCTTGTAACTTCCCTGAACTCGGGCAATGCAGCGTGAAAGAACAGCATTCCCAAGAGGCAGGCAGCACAGAGCAGTAACAGGAATTCCGTGATAAGTAACATCAGCAATTGCCTGCGCGACGAACCGCACACCAACCGCAGAGCCAGCTCGCGTGACCGCATACGGATACGGATGACGTATAGAGAAAGATAGTTGAACACGGCGCATACCACCACTATCAGCCCCAAGAGGGCAAAGGTGCGGATGTGCTCGATTTTGACAAGATTCAGGTAGGATTGTGGAAATTCCGTGCGAACAGAATCCAGACGGACAAGCCGTGTATCTGAGGTGATGAAGGAGGGATGTCTGTTGATGATGGCCGACACCGTATCGGGGGTGGCCGTAGGGTGCAGGCGCATGATGGTGTGCCCCATAAACATAAATTCACGGCCATGCCACTCGGCTATCTGACCGCTTTTGAATGGTATGATGCAGTCAAAGGGAAATTCGGTATGCGCCCTCCAATCTTTCACCACAGCCGCAACCGTATAAGTGCCATTCTCCCATATCTTGCCCGTAAACTTCTCAGGGTCGGCTGGTTTGTTTTCCAACGTCAGTTCGCGTCCGAGGCAATCAATCGTACCGAACAGTTTCATGGCCAGCTTGTCCGTCACCACTGCCTTTGTCCCATCGGGGTGCATCTGCGGATAACTTCCCGCCACCAATTCGGGTTGCAACGTAGGAAGAAAGAGCGTATCCACCACACAAAGCCATACTCCTACATCGTTGGCTCTTATGGTATGATGGCGGAACGAGGTAGCCTTATCTACATGAGGGATTTCCCTCATGGCCCAAGTAGCCGTTCCGTAATCGGTAAAAAATGATACCGTCGCCCACTTGTCTTGCGACGTCACCTGCAGATACAGATTCTCCGCCTCAGGATGAAACGCGTCATACGTCGTCTCGTACCTCCACCACAGGGAGGAGAGGGCAAAGCAGGTGAATCCTACGGCCAGGCCTACGAGGCTCAGCAGGGTCTGCAACTTGTACTTCGTCAGTTGGCTCAGGGCCATGGTCAAATTGTGTAGCAGCATGTCTGTTCTTTTATTTTATGGTAAATAATTTTGCGGTGGCAAATGTATGCAAATCAGTCCATCCGACAAAGGAATGTATGCGGAAACCGCCTGATAATAACCTTTATAAATAGTAGGTAACAATATTTAACGAGTTGACAAGGCATGAACCTTGGGCGATGGCTGATAGCAATGGCTGATGGCTTCGACCTTTGACCTTTGACCTTAGACATTTGACCTTAGTCCCATCAACATCTCAACGAATCACTCTTCATTACAGCTTTGCTCCCTCCTCCTTTGGGGGAGTTGGAGGGGACCATCCTCTTCTGTCAAGAATTTTACTTTCCCCTTGTCAAGAAATCGAAAAACGTCATCTGTATTCCTCCCCCATCCCAAGGATGGAGTGACCTTAATCCCAAGATGACGTGCATCTATTTACCAACTGATGCTCAACAACTTATCAACCCTCTGATTTTTTCGCGTATTTTCATCCGAAAGAAAAGTTGGGCACATATACGCGATTCTCATGCGGTCAGTTTTGCATATTTATACAGTCGGATTGTATAATTATGCATTCCACCTGTTCTTAGTTACATCCCCTCCTGTCCGTGTGCACACCCTCTATTGACCGTAAGCACAACCTATAGTAGAGTGTCTGAAGAAACTCAGCCGACCGTGTGCACACGGCTAGCGACATGTGTGCACACGCACTTCCGACTTTCAGTCTTCCGACCTTTTTACATTGCATATATATACAAAAAACGTCCCGTTACGAACCTTTTCCTTTTGATGGAATAGAGAGAAAACAGAAAAGTGGGAATTATTACCAGTGGATGTAAAAGAATTGTAAAAAAGAGCTGTCAACACCAACACCTCAAAGGGGGAGAGAGCAGAGAGGAGGAAGCGTTGAGATGTCAAAAGGTTGAATACTGCTTACTCAAGCCCGTTGATGCGTTGAAGAATTGGGGGAGCCGTAAAAGCACAGCAGCCCGCTTCACCAAGAAGCGGGCTGCTGCATTACCATCAAAACTTTAAAAACAGAATCGTCAAAACATATAACCTATGCGTCATTGTCCGTCCGTTCGAGGCATCAGAAAAGCCTCATTTTCGAACTCTGACACTGCAAAGGTATATGTTTTATACGATTCGCGAAAATAATTTGAATGGTTTTTTGTACAAATTATATGCATCAAATGTTGCATCATGCATGAACAAAGGGTTTGAAGCGTACATTATTGTACTTTATACAACATAAAGAATTTTTACACCTTAAACTATCGTACAAAGTACAATAAGGCAAATCCACCCTTTTCTTCCATCATAAGATATTCAACAGTCTATTTTTCAATATCTTACTTTTACACAACAAACAAAACACTACTCATTTTTATCTTTCAGATAATCATAGAAGGCGTACTGTGACCTGATTTGATTTTCGTCGGAAGGGGATTTGAAAATATTCCGCAACTGATTATCCACCCGGCAGGCTTTCTGGTTGTCGGTAAGCTGAATGTGGAGCATATCGATGAGCTCGCGCTTGAGATTTTTGTCCAGCACAGGAACCACCACTTCGATACGTCGGTAGAGGTTGCGCCGCATCCAGTCGGGCGAGCCGATGAAGAGGCGCGGATTGCCATTGTTGCCGAAGAACCACACGCGGGAGTGTTCGAGGAAGCTATCGACAATACGGGTAACACGGATGTTGCGGCTGTACTCCTCTCCAGGGATAAGGCAACAGATACCGCGCACAATGAGGTCAATCTGAACACCGGCCATGCTGGCCTTGTAGAGTTCGTCAATCATGGCGGGATCCTGAAGGGCGTTCATCTTGAGGATAATGTGTCCGCTCTTACCCTTACGAGCCAAGTTTTTCTCTGTCCGTATCATTTTTATCAACATGGGAACCATATTGAATTGTGAAACCAGCAAGCGCTTGAAATCAATCTCTTCCCTCTCTTTCTCAAACTCTTCCCCCTCTTTCTGCAAGCAGGCAAAGAGATTTTCAAGGTCGTAAATAACGGCGCGATTACTGGTAAAATAGCCTATGTCTGCATATTGGCGGGCGGTCTTTTCATTGAAATTACCGGTGCTGACATAGGCAAAGCTCTGCGAATGCTTGCCTTGCCTGCTCCGGCGAAGGAAAAGAGCCACCTTGGCATGAACCTTCAAGCCCTTGATACTGAAGATGATGTTAATGCCAGCAGCACGCATCAACTCGGCCGTTTCGAGATTGTTTTCCTCGTCGAAGCGAGCCTTCAGTTCGACAAAGACGGTGACGCGCTTGCCACCCTTTGCCGCAGCTATAAGGGAACTGATGACGGCAGAGTTTTCGGCCACACGGTATTGGGTAATCATGATGTCGGTGCAGAAGGGATCGTTCACCGCTTCGTAGAGGAAGTTGATGAAATAGTTGAAGGAGTGGTAAGGATAGAAAAGCAGCAAATCCTTTTTGGACACATACCGGTAAATGGAGCCTCTCTTCTCCTTCTCCACCGGACGGTAGAGCATGGAGGTGGGGCGCTCTTCCTCTTGTCTGAGCATGGGATTGGGGCAAGGCAGGCGACGAAGGTCTTCCAGATTGAGGTGACGGTCGCCCACCACCAGTTCGTCAGACGTGATGTCATACGCATCCATCAGGAAGGCCAGGAAATCGTCGGGCATCTCTCCGTCGTAGAGGAAACGGCTGATAGCCCCGTTCTTGCGGTGTTTCACCTTCGTCTTCAATTGCTGGAGGAGTTCGTTCGTACCAATGTTATCAACCAGGATGTCGGCATCGCGCGAAATCTTGAAACAATAGCAACTGTCCCACTCGTAACCGGGAAACATCTGGCGGACATACATACGGATAATGTCCTCCATATATATAATGTAATCTTTTTCGCCCAAGCGGGGCAGTTCGATGAAACGGGGCACCTTGCTATAGGGCAGCTTCAGAAGGAAATATTCGAATTGCCCCTCACGACGCAGACGCATAGCCATATAGAGGCGGTTGTCGCGCAGGAAAGTGCTCACCACCCCACGCTGGATGGGCATAGGTTGCAGGTAGGGAAAGATTTCGTCGGTGAAGTAACGACGAAGATACTCCTTGTGCGCCTCCTCCACTTCGTCCACATGCTGGTAGAAGACAATGTTGTTGCGACGGAGCGTGGGGACAATCATCTGTTCAAAGATGCGGGTTCGTTCGGACAATTGGCGGGTTGTCTCGGAGATAATCTGCCCAAGCAGGGCTACGGCCTCTTCGCGGTCGGCATCTTCAGACACCTTCGCCCCCTGAGCCACAGCACGATGCTCGGCCACTCGCACCTTGTAGAACTCCTCCAAGTTGGAGGTGTAGATGGCGATGAAATTGATGCGTTCATAGATGGGCAATTGCTCATCAGCAGCCTCCAGCAACACGCGGTAGTTGAAGGAGAGCCAACTCAAGTCCCTATTGAAATAGCTGAAAATCGGGGTCTTATTTTTCTTTCCTTTCATGGCTTTTTTAAGGAGTTAAAGGAGATAAAGGGAGATATCGCTTTGCTCTTTTTCTCCATTTTTCTCCAGAAACAATTTTGGATTGTTTTCTTTTTCTCGTCAAAAGTAGTACATTTGCACCACAAAGCCAAGAAAAAGATGAAAAGAATTGGATTATTATCGGATACACATGCATTTTGGGACGAAAAATACCTGAAATACTTCGAAAATTGCGACGAAATATGGCACGCGGGCGACATCGGCTCGTTGGAAGTGGCCGAGCGGTTGGCAGCCTTCCGTCCCCTACGGGCGGTGTATGGCAACATCGACGGACAAGACATCCGCCGGCTCTACCCACAAACGCTACGCTTCACTGTGGAGGAGGCCGAGGTGGTGATGAAACACATCGGTGGCTATCCGGGCAAATACGACCCCTCGATTGTGGGAAGCCTGATGGTGCGCCCGCCCAAACTCTTCATCAGCGGACATTCGCACATCCTGAAGGTGAAGTATGACAAGACGCTCGACATGCTCCACATCAACCCCGGTGCAGCGGGCAACTATGGTTTCCACAAGGTGCGCACTCTGGTGCGCTTCACCATCAATGGCGCCAAGTTCGAGGACATGGAGGTGGTGGAGTTAAGCGATTAAGAAGTTTTTATAGAACACAGAGACACGGAGACACAGAGGGCCTCTTTTTTGACATAAGAACCTCTGTGCCTCTGTGTCTCTGCGTTCTAAATCCCCAAATGCATTCAAAAAAAGCAGGAATCTCTTGCTCATCTGAGCATCTTTCACTATATTTGCAAGCGTATTCACACAATAAAAACAATTAATCGTATGAAAAAATTTGCATTGACATTAGCTGCTATGCTAATTGCTTTTACCGTAGCAATGGGACAGGAAGCCCCGAAAGTAATCAAGTTGAACACCCCGACATTCAACGAGGGAATGAAACTCATGGAGGCATTGAAGAACCGCCAGTCGTCCAAAGGTTTTACCGAAAAAGAGATTTCCCTGCAAGACATCTCCAACCTGATGTGGGCGGCCTTGGGAATCAATCGTCCCGATGGCAAGCGCACGGCCCCTACGGGTTCGAACAGACAGGAGATTGAACTGTACGCCTTTTTCAAACACGGTGCCTACTACTACAACTACAAGAATCACACCTTGGAGCTGGTGGCCGAAGGCGACCATCGCGCCATCACCGGACGCGCTGATGCACAGAAGGCTTACTTGAACCTGCTCTTCATAGCCGACACAGACAAGACAGGCCCCGGCCACAAACCGGGCGATGCCAACACGGTTTCGTACGTCAACGTAGGCTATGTGTCGCAAAACGTCTATCTCTATTGCGCCAGTGCAGGCATTGGAAGCCGGGCGCGTGGCGGATGGAATCAGCAGAAGGTGGTGGAGACACTGAAGCTGAAGGACTCCATGATTGTAGTGCTCGGACAAACCGTAGGGTATTGCGAATAAAAGACGACCCGTGTGTTAATCTTTTATAAAAAGTACACAACTACTATTAATTCGTGGCGCGGGTGTGTAGGAATTCGTTACTTTTGCGAAAAAATATTAAACACATTGAATTATGGAATTTATTCTTCTTTTGCTTCCTCTTGCCATACTATTGATGATGGCATTTGCGATAAAAGACATCTTCACACGGCCGATGGAACAGACTCACCAAATTCTGTGGTTGCTTGTCATCTTGGCTTTCCCCTTCTTGGGAGTATGCGCCTATTATTTCGCCAAAGCACTGGGTGCTCACCAAGACCCCCGCACCACCTATCGCGAGCGCTACGAAAAGAAATTTGATGAAGTTGTAGAAGGAAAAACTGGAGAAAAAGAGAAACCGAAGAAATCAAAATTCCCGATGACCAATCTTGTTCTTATCATCATCGCAGTTTACGTGACCCTTATCCTGCTCGTGAAAGCTTGGACAACAATATATTGGACAACAATATAAATATAAGGAAAGCCTACATCATCCCAAGGATAAGCCTACCTTATCCCAAGGGTAAGCAGGCCTTACCCGCTGGCTAAGGTTTATTAACATCTAGGGAACGTGTCAAAATGATGCCATTCCCAATTCTTAGGCGCGGATTGCGCGGATTACACGGATTTATATTTCAGTTCATAGAATAAATTTATCCGCGAAATCCGCGTAATCCGCGCCTAAAATTATTTTTTGACGCACCTTCCTTTCTCAAGCAATGAAGAAAAACAGGCTTGCACGCGAAAAAAGGGCGATTTCTTTTTGTAAAGAACACAAATTGCACTATTTTTGCCACTTAATTCGCGAAAAACAGAAGCATGATAGAAAAACATATCGTACTGGAGGATGTGGATCCCGTGATTTTCTACGGAGTGAACAATGCCAACATGCAGATGATAAAGGCGTTGTACCCCAAACTGCGCATTGTGGCCAGAGGAGACACCATACGAGTGATGGGTGACGAAGAGCAGATGTGTGCCTTCGAAGAGCATATCGTGGCCTTGGAGAAGCATTGCGCCAAGTACAATTCGCTGAAGGAAGAGGTCATCCTCGACATCATCAAGGGCAACAAGCCACAGGTGGAGAAGACGGGCGACGTCATCGTCTATAGCGTCACCGGCAAGGCCATCACGCCACGAAGCGACAATCAACTGAAGCTGGTGAAGGAGTACGAGAAGAACGACATGGTGTTCGCCATCGGCCCTGCCGGCTCGGGAAAGACCTACACGGCCATCGCCCTGGCGGTACGTGCACTGAAAAACAAGGAGATAAAGAAAATCATCCTCTCGCGTCCGGCCGTAGAAGCAGGCGAAAAACTGGGCTTCCTGCCGGGCGACATGAAGGAGAAGATCGACCCCTATCTGCAACCCCTCTACGACGCCCTGCAGGACATGATACCCTCGGCCAAGCTGAAAGAATACATGGAGCTGAACATCATACAGATAGCCCCCCTCGCCTTTATGCGCGGACGTACGTTGAACGACGCCGTAGTCATCCTCGACGAGGCACAAAACACCACTTCGGCTCAAATCAAGATGTTCCTCACCCGCATGGGCATGAACACCAAAATGATTGTGACGGGCGACATGACGCAGATTGACCTCCCCCACTCGCAAACCTCGGGCCTGGTGCAAGCCCTGAAAATCCTGAAAGGGGTGAAAGGCATCAGCTTCGTAGAGCTGAACAAGAAGGACATCGTGCGCCACAAACTGGTGACAAAGATAGTGGAGGCGTATGAGAAGTATGAGAAAAGGGAGTCCCTCCCCCTTACCCCTCCACAAGGGAGGGGAGTAAATACTGTTATCAATGATAAGTGAAAAGCAGGATAAGTTAAAAAGAATAAGTAAAAAGAATATCAAATAACAAAAAATAAGCAAGACATTCCACTCCCCTCCCTTGTGGAGGGGCAAGGGGGAGGGTCTTCTTCTAATAACTAAAACATATGAAAGCATTAACAGCAACAGAGTACAACTTCCCCGGACAAGTGGGAGTGTATCACGGAAAAGTACGTGACGTGTATAACATGGGCGACAAACTGGTGATGGTGGCTACTGACCGCATCTCAGCCTTCGACGTTGTATTGCCCAAGGGAATCCCCTTTAAGGGACAGATGCTGAACCAGATAGCAGCCAAGTTCTTGGATGCCACCACCGACATCTGCCCCAACTGGAAACTGGCTACTCCCGACCCCATGGTGACCGTGGGCGTGATGTGCGAAGGTTTCCCCGTAGAGATGATTGTGCGCGGCTACCTGTGTGGCTCGGCTTGGCGTGCCTACAAGAGCGGTGTGCGCGAGATTTGTGGTGTGAAGTTGCCCGAGGGAATGCGCGAAAATGAGCGTTTCCCCGAACCTATCATCACTCCCACCACCAAGGCTGAAATTGGTGAACACGATGCCGACATCAGCAAGGAGGAAATCCTCGCTCAGGGACTTGCCACTCCCGAAGAATATGCTCTGTTGGAGCAATATACGCTGGCACTGTTCAAACGTGGTACCGAGATTGCCGCTGAGCGTGGCCTCATCCTCGTAGATACAAAGTATGAGTTCGGCAAGCACGATGGCAAAATCTATCTGATGGACGAAATCCACACTCCCGATTCAAGCCGCTACTTCTATAGCGAAGGCTACGAAGAGCGCTTCGAAAAGGGCGAACCTCAGAAGCAACTCTCTAAGGAGTTCGTGCGCGAATGGCTGATGGACAACGGTTTCCAAGGCAAGGAAGGCCAGCAGGTGCCCGAAATGACGGACGAAATCGTGAACAGCATCAGCGAACGCTACATCGAACTGTACGAGCACATCACCGGCGAAAAGTTCATGAAAGAAGCTACCGACGACATCGCTGCCCGCATTGAAAAGAATGTAACGGAATATTTGAAGTAAAGAACTCAAAAGGAGACCTACCTAATCCTCCCTGCAAGGGAGGACTTGAAAAGAATGCTTAGCCAAACAAGTCCCCTCCCTCACAGGGAGGGTTAGAGTGGGTCTCTTAATTATAATCAAACATGGACAAATACGGACTTATCGGATACCCGTTGGGACATTCGTTCTCTAAGGGATTCTTCAACGACCGATTCAGAAACGAAGGTATTGATGCCGAGTATTTCAATTTTGAAATTCCCACTATCCACGACTTGCCGGGCGTAGTGGAGGAAAACCCCGATTTGCGCGGTTTGAACGTAACCATCCCTTACAAGGAAAAGGTGTTGGATTATTTGGACGAACTGACGCCCAACGCTATGGCCATCAAAGCCGTAAATGTGATAAAAATTGTCCGTTCAAAGGATGGTAAGGATTACAAGCTCATTGGTCACAATACTGACGTAATTGGCTTTACCCAATCCATCGAAGGATTGCTGAAGCCGCACCACAAGAAAGCTCTCGTATTGGGCACCGGTGGCGCATCTAAAGCCGTTTGCCATGGATTGGAGATGCTGGGATTGGAACACCAGTTGGTGTCGCGCACCGAGACGGAAGTTGCCCTCTGCTATGAGCAGCTGACTCCGCAACTGATGGAGGAATATACCGTCATCGTCAACACCACCCCATTAGGGATGTATCCTAACACGGGCAAGTGTCCGGCCATACCGTATGAGTGTCTCACTTCGCAACACCTGCTTTACGACCTGCTCTATAATCCCGATGTCACCCGATTCATGCGCAAAGGAGCCGCACAAGGTGCCACGGTGAAGAACGGCCTTGAAATGCTGCTCCTGCAAGCCATGGCAGCCTGGGACATTTGGACGGAATAAATAAATAATCTATTCCCCTCCGCCAGGGATGGATTCTTCAAGGACACTGCCTTTCTCGACACGGATGCTACCGTCCGTGCCCACAAGAATGCAGAGCGGCACAAAAAGGTCGGTCTGTGGATAGCATACGCTGGCTGCAAAACGCAATCGGCCATCTACCACACGGTCGAAAACCAAACCCTCCAAAATGGAATTGGAGAGGAACTTCGCATCGACGTGCGACGCAAAATCACGCTTCGTAAAACGTTTCGAAGCGACCTGTTTCCCATCACCACGCGAAATTTCCATCTCTATCACATTATCCACAAAGCGGTTTCCCTGCTCATCCTTCACCAAAGGAAGTTGGCGCGACGGTTTCCGATGAATCCGATAGCGATATTCCGCTCTATTCACCGTTGCACTTCCCTCAGCAGATGATTCCTGCATTTCGAACTCGCCAATCTCCGAGGTTTCAGTAGGTTGATAGGTCTGTTCGTTCACTTTCTCTTTTTGCTCACCTCCTCCGCCACACGACATCAAGCCGGCACAAAGGCAGAGCATTCCTATTATATACAATTTCTTCATGTACATGCTTTCTTCATTCACGTCTTTACGGGGCAAAGGTACAAAAAACGAACAAAAAAAGAGCTTGTACGGCATTCTTTCATGCCGACAAGCCCTAAATTCTCCTTTTTACACTAAAATTCTATCAATTACGACCACCGAAGTTGCCACCTTGGCCACCACGGTTACCGCGCGGACCACCTTGACCACCGGGACGACCTTGACCGCCCTGACCACGCTGACCGCCTTGACGGAAACCTTGCGGACGCTCATTCTGCATTTTCTCGAACTCCTTGTACTGCTCGGCTGTAAGAATGGCTTTCACACCTTTATTATATTTCTCACGAGCCTGAGTCATTCTGGTCTCCATAGCCTTGCGCTGTGCTGCGCGGTCTTCGCTGCTCATTTCGCGGCGGGGAGTGTTGTTGCGCTGTCCCTGACCAAATCCGCCCATCATCGAACTCATCAAGCTGTCATTCAAGACCTGCATTTTGGCTGTCTGTTCCTTATTCAGTTTCAATCGCTTCACCTGATTGTCCGTCATATTCTTCACCATCTGCTCGCGATTCATACGACCCATTCCACCTCTTTCACCACGTGCAGGGCGACCTTCATTCTGTGCCATAGCACACACACTCATTGCCAAAAAGGCAAACAACATCAATCCAATTTTTTTCATTGTACTTTCTCCTTATTTACAGTTAATAGTTATTTTTGTTGCAACTGATAATAAGACTATCCCATAGAGCAAAAGGTTTAATCTGAAGTGAAAAAAAATTATGGGAGAACAACTAAAAATGCGACTTGCAAAATAAAAAATGCGACTTGCAAAATAGGTAAATGCAGCGCTGCATCTCAAAAAATGCGGCTTGCATTTTGAAAATAGCAAGCCGCATTTTTTACACAGGTATTCTCACTGGAGCCAATCACTGACAGAAATCCATCCCAACATCGGAAAATATCCGCAATGAGGGAATATAAGAATCTGTGAATCAGAATTCACTGGTAAAATGGAAGCGGATATTCTCGAAATCATTCTGTGCCATCTGGAGAACATAACCACTATCAGCCAAAAAGACATCACGCCCTTCGCGATCCTTGGCCATGTACTGGTACTTGCGCTTCTTGAAAGCTTCCAATTGGGCAGGGTCATCACTCTCAATCCAACATGCCTTGTAAAGGCTTACCGGCTCCCAACGACATTTGGCATTGTACTCGTTCTCCAACCGATACTGGATGACTTCAAACTGAAGTTGCCCCACAGTACCAATGAGCTTGCGCCCGTTGAACTGGTTGACAAAAAGCTGGGCCACGCCCTCGTCCATCAGCTGGTCGATACCTTTGGCCAACTGCTTCTGCTTCATGGGGTCAGCATTCTCGATGTATTTGAACATTTCAGGTGAAAAGCTGGGAATACCACGGAAATGAAGTTTTTCCCCTTCGGTAAGTGTGTCACCAATTTTGAAAGTTCCATTGTCGGGCAAACCTATAATATCGCCTGCCCAAGCTTCATCAACGGTCGTTTTACGCTGAGCCATAAATTGGGTAGGACTGGAAAAACGCATCGTCTTGTCGTGGCGCACATGGTAATAAGGCGTATTACGTGAGAATTTACCTGAACAAACCTTGCAGAAAGCGATGCATGAACGATGGTTAGGGTCGATGTTAGCCGTAATCTTGAACACAAAACCTGTGAATTTTTCTTCATCAGGATTCACTTCACGCTCTTCTGTCTTCGTCGGACGAGGACTGGGAGCAATTTCCACAAAAGTATTGAGCAGTTCCTCCACACCAAAGTTGTTCAGTGCCGAACCAAAGAAGACTGGTGCCAACTCGCCTTTGAGATATTCTGTTGTTTCAAATTCAGGATAAACACCCTCCAACAACTCCAACTCGCTACGCAAACGGTCGGCCAAATCAGTACCTATCTGATTGTCCAATTCCTCGGTGTTGATATCGACAGCAATCTTTTCGGCCACCACCTGCTTCGAAGGTTGGAACAGGTTGAGGTTGTGTTCGTAAAGGTTATAAACACCTTTGAAACGCTCACCGCTTTCAATGGGCCACGTAAGGGGACGAACATGAATCTGCAATTCTTCCTCCAGCTCGTCCAGCAAATCAAAAGGATCCTTCGCTTCACGGTCCATTTTGTTAACAAAAATGATGACGGGTGTCTTGCGCATACGGCAAACCTCCATCAGCTTGCGTGTCTGAGTTTCCACACCCTTGGCTCCATCAACCACAATTATAACCGAATCCACAGCCGTAAGCGTACGGTAGGTGTCTTCAGCAAAATCCTGGTGACCGGGAGTGTCGAGAATGTTGATTTTATAGTCATGGTAATCAAACTCCATCACAGAAGTTGTCACTGAAATACCACGCTGCTTCTCGATATCCATCCAGTCAGACGTAGCAGTTTTCTTAATCTTATTACTTTTCACAGCTCCAGCCACTTGAATCTGGCCACCAAAGAGCAAAAGCTTTTCTGTCAACGACGTTTTACCCGCATCCGGGTGCGCGATAATCGCAAAGGTTCTTCTTCTTTCTATTTCCTGATTCATATTTTCATTTTTTAGGCACTGATTACAATTGCGCCATACACACTCTTAGGCTTTCCTCCCAATACGGGATTTCAATACCCAAAGTTTCTTTTATCTTAGTTTTATCAAGTACAGAATAATGCGGACGAGCAGCCGGAGTTGGATATTCTTCGGTATGAAGCGGACGCACACGACAAGTGGTAATACCGGCTATGCGATGGATGGTGCGAGTAAAATCATACCATGAGCAAACGCCTTCATTACTGAAATGGAATACTCCCACAGGCACATCTTTACCAATGGCAACGTAAATGGCACGAGCCAAATCACGAGCGTAAGTGGGTGTGCCAATCTGGTCGAAGATGACACCCAACTGTTCCTTTTCGTGTCCCAAGCGAATCATGGTCTTTACAAAATTATTGCCAAAGGTTGAATAGAGCCATGCTGTACGGATAATCATTGTACGTGTACAGAGTTTCATAGCCTCTTGCTCCCCAGCCAACTTGGTACGGCCATAAACTGAATTAGGACAAGTAAGCTCTGTTTCACGATAAGGAATATGGTTTGTTCCATCAAACACATAATCCGTAGAAACTTGAATCAAAGCAGCACCACGCGAAGCTGCCGCCTTGGCCAAATATCCCGGTGCAAGATGATTAAGTTTATCGCACAATTCCACATTCTCCTCAGCTTTATCGACAGCTGTGTAAGCTGCACAATTGACAATGCAATCAATGGCATTCGCCTGCACAAAGTCCATCACAGCCTGTTCGTCGCAAATGTCCAACTCCTCTACATCAGTAAAGAAGTAGGTGTATTCGGGATGCCCCAATGCAAGCACCCGCATTTCATTCCCTAACTGTCCGTTAGCTCCTGTAATCAAAATATTCTTCATCACGATTCCTTTATTTATTTTAGGTTCAAAGTCTAAAGTCCGACATTCCATCTCTTTCGACATCGCACTTCAAACATCGTCCTTAATTCTTAATCCAATTCCAAATCCCCTGCCTTATCCTTTTTATAATAGTCGCTCAGCAAGCCGAGCAACTGACTGATGGCTTTGGTAGCCTGAAGGGTTCCTTCGCTGATATCGCGCTTCTGCAATTTGAGGAGCAGAATTCCATAGAGCGCTTCGAAACAATTCTCCAACTCTGACAGATTGCGATTTTCGCCTTGAGTGCGCAATTCAACAATGAATGGCAGCGCTTTGTAATAGGCCGCACTATAAAAAGGGAACTTGGTAGATTTCAACAATTGCAGGTGTAGGTCTGTCAACATGACAATGACATTCTTATTGATCTGCAAGTGACCACGCTCGGACACTCCCTCCAAGCGCATCATTTCCACCAAGTTTTCGTACCATTCCATCAGTTCCGCTTGGTTTTCAGCATCCAGCCGAGAAGGGGCGACAAGGGTCTCACGGATTCTCTCCAAATCCATACCGTTGGCGCGAATCAGATCTTCCACCTGCCACATATAGAGCAGGTATTCGGCTATATTGTTTTCTTTGAGTTGCTTTGAGACAAACACGTTTTAATTATGAATTTTGAATTATGAATTTGATTTATGAACAAAAGACGTTCTTTCGCTAATGCAAAGAGAAGCAAGGAATGTACAATATCCCCCGTCAGTACAAAGTCTTTCCTATCAATGTAAAAACAGCACTCACGACAGAGGCCAACATTACCACAACACCAATAATGCGGTTCAGAATCCAAATGCCCCGCAAATCGAAACGAACGCGGAGTTTGTCCACAAGATAAGTAATCATGAACCACCATGTGAGCGCTCCGCCCACAATGGCCAAATATCCCAACGACTGTTCGTAGGCAAACTCGTCAGGGAAGACAAACGAGAAACGGGCGAACAGACCGATAAACAGCAAAATAATGAACGGATTGGACAATGTAACGAAAAATGCCGTCACAAAATTGCGGACAAGACTGCCCTTGGTGGCCGAAACGGGACGGATACTGGCCGCCGGATTACTACGGAAAGTATATACTCCAAAGCAGAAGAGCATCACACTACCGATAAGTTGGAAATAATACATGGTTTGGGGATTCTCGATGAACTCAGCCACAAAGTTCATACCATAACCGGTAATCAACGCATAGATAATATCACTGAGCGCAGCACCCAAACCAGTAACAAAACCATACCACCTACCTTTGTTGAGTGTGCGCTGGATACAGAGCACCCCCACAGGCCCCAAAGGAGCCGACACCACGACTCCAACGATAAAGCCTTTTACAATAATATCCAGTATTGTGATATGTTCAAACCAATTCATATTGCAAAGATGATACTTTTTTATGAAATGCAAAGCATCTATTGACACTTTTTTACTTTTTTAGGCGCGGATTATACGGATTACGCATTCTTCAGTCTCAATACAACCAAAAAACTCAACGCAATCTACATAAGCCGCGCCTAAAAGAATCAGTGTTTGTTCTTGCCCAAGATGATGTTCACACCCATTGAGACATTAGCGTTCGAGTTCAACGGGATAAACTGAGAATTCACCTCACTCAACATATAATCGGTACCAACGAAGAAGTTGATTCCTTTGGGATGAAAATTAAGGACAAAGCCCATAGACGAACCAAAAGTGGAGAAGGCGTAGTTAACACCAGCTCCAAACCAACGGGTAGGGTTTACATTGGCCGACACGCGAGTCTCTTGCCAACTGAACACATCGTCGAACCGTTTGGAGTACAACAGACCGAACTTCAGTTTGTCATACAAGGGGAATACATATTCGGCACCCAAGTTCAATGTGGTTGCCAACGACGTGCGGCGACTGCCAACCTTACCATCAGTATGTACATTATAAAGTTTTTCCAAATCATCGACAAGGTCATCGGCTTGGTCTTCCAATTCACGACCACCATTTTCACTGTTAATGGCTATATCTTGGAATCCGTCGAATACAAAATCTTCGCCCTCATTGTAAGCCGTAACATTGTCAGACCAATTGATGAATCCCAAATCAAGAACGGCTGCAGATAAAGTCAAGCCCTTCAACAAACCTTCATCAAACTGATAAGTGGCACCCAAATCGGCTCCGAAGCCCAATCCTCCCAATCCGGGAGACTCAACCTCCATACCATCTACCAGACCATCCTCATCTTCAGTAAAGTACGCTCCCTTCATCGATGCATTCACTTTGGCATGAGCACGCACCATCCATTGCTGTTGGGTCATACTGATGTCCATATCCTCCACCGTAGCGTCGAATGCCGCTCCACCAAACAGCACTTTGAGTTTGGCTCCTACTGTCAAATTGCGATTAATCCGATGAGAATGTCCCAAAGCTAACTCTGCATAGCCACGAGCACGGACAGAGAACTCATCAAGACTGTAGTGAGTATCGCCCTGCATTCCATTTTTAGCAAAAGCAAACAAGCCGTAAGGCATGTTCAACCCCGTGTGTACATGCAAGTTCAATCCTAACGTATTATATCCTCCCCATCCACGGAAACCCATAGAAAAGATGGACGTTTTCAGACTAAAGGACAAGTTATTCTCGTCTTCCAAATCATTCAGAAACTGACTACTACTCACATCTGGATTCATGAATGTGGTAAGCCCATAGCGGTCTGTATTGAACAAGAAATTTTCTAATCCAACATTTCCACGGGTACTCATATTCAACTGTCCCAAAACAGGAAAACTGAAGTAGGAATCCCCCATATAGGCAGGATTCATTTCGTGACGATAAGTGAAATCGTCCAAAAAATAAGCAGAATTGAGTGTCTGCTGCGCCACAGCTCCTCCCGCGAAAGAAGCCAAAATCAAAGATAACGCGGTTTTCTTTATTATCGATTTCATAAGATTGCCTTTTTTTGTTCTTTCGTTCATATGGAAACAATTAGTTCAAATCAGCCACAACACCACCAATGATACCCACACTGACATCAGTCAGTTGAATCGTAGTCTTGGCGCTCAGCGGAGCCGCATTGTTTTCCGTCACTTTAGCTGCAACTTCAAACGTAAGTGCATCCAACACCTTCATGGCACCCTCTTCACAAGTCAGATTCAACTCAATCGTTTCACCACTACTCACATTCTCCAAAGGAGTCACAACAATACCCTTGATAGGATTACCATTCAAGTCCAAAGCCTTTACATCCAAATCCAATTTGTCGAAAGGAACAGTACCGCCACGAGGACTTTCTACCAACAATTTGGCCGTAATCTTCAGTGCCTTCACTTCAAAGTCTTCCAAGTCCTTATGCAAGTCATCCACTGTCTCGGTATATACAATCTGAGAACCGGCAGCCAAAGCTAACGGACACTCTACCTTGTAATCGATGACAGCTTTGTACGAAGTACCTAATGCCAAAGTTACATACTCCGGCTTCACACGGGCATCAAAGTTCAAATCAATCTGATTAGGAATCTCTTCTATAATATTTGTCAACCCCTTGGCTTGATAATAAGAATAACCTTCGTATGAAGATTTTTGCTCACCGTCCCAAATATACCAATCAGACTTGACAGTCGGATAGCCAATGGTGATTGCAGGCTCCGCTTCGTTACCTAACTCAACACGGATACCCTTGTCGGTATTCAATTCGCCCCAGCACTCAACTTGCACAGGAAGAGGCGAGCTGAACGTCTTCTCTTTAGCCTCAATGTTCAAATGAATGGCCGGCTGTTGCAATACGACGGTCACATCATTCTCCGTCAGGAAATCAGGCAAGTCATTCAATTCAATCGTAGTCGATTCGGGATTGATATTGGGATTCACCACAACGGTCACATCACCAATTTCAGGTGCTTTCATTTGGATGGTTGCCGTCAGAGTAAACGTTTCACCTGCCAACGAAAGGAAGTCAAGGATAGAACCTCGTACCGTAACAGTACCATGCATACCCACCTCTTCGGCAATGGTCAACATGCCGTTGGGATGTGCCGCTCTCTCCCACGGATTGGCCGTCATGTCAATACCTACAAACTCCAGTTCAAGACGGGTATGCTCTCCGCGTTTCATCCACACATCTTTAGGCAGATTGTACTGGTGGCGTCCATTCTCATTCAAATGTCCCAACCAAGTTCCACCGAAAGTAATGTTGTCGTGATTCAATAAGGCGGGAAATTCAGCATTCACATCGTGCAAACCCAATTCACCGGCAGGCATATCTGTAGTCAAATCAAAATCGGGCTGCATCGGCACGGAAAAACCAATTTCCTTCAAGCATTCCACTTCCTTCGGCATCGTAAAGTCATAGCCCAACACATTGAATCCCTTATTCAATTCGATGGCCGGAGATTCTCTCACCACAGTAGCATCATCACCCAACAAAGTTTTCAACAATTCAACATTATTTTTGTTAGCTATCACTTGATTGGCTATTCCCTCGGACAATCCGAAAGAATTCAGCAGAGATTCAAGAGTAGGAACTGAGAAGGTCAATTTGAAAGGAGCCAGCGTCGGATCATTCACCGTAATATCGGGAAGATCAAACTCAAATGTAGAAGGGCTGTCCGCATTCTTAATCAGGTAATAGACACTGTCCGCCCCAACTGGTTTTATGATTCCATCCTCGTCCAAGTCCAAAACATCCTTCATTTTCATTTTCACCGTACCACTTGTGGGCAATGTCAAATCACCACCGGCAGCGATAGTCATATCGATATCTCCACTCAAATCATAGTCGTCGTTCACTTCCACACACGAGGGAAAAAGCATAAATCCCCCAGCGATATACAACGCCATAGAATGCAATGTTTTCTTTTTCATAATAAACGTTTAAGTTTTGTTCGTTTAAGATTTTCTGTTCTCTTTACGTAACAATCAATTATAAGTATCACAAAAATTCATAAAATTTCGCAAAAATAGATAATATTTCTTACCGAAACAAAAGGTTTGAAAACTTTTTTATCGCAATCTGCCAAAATCAAAGAAGTTGCATTATCTTTGTGCCCGATTACATCTCTTCTTCTATAATATATAAGGAATATGATGACAACAGACATAAAGCATATCATACAGACATACTTGCCGGATTACCAAGGCACGGCAGAACTCATCACCGGCTCAGGAAGCAACCGCGTGTATCTGCGATTGACAGATGCGGAAAAAGGCTCACTTATCGGAGTCTATGGCTCATGCTTAGCCGAAAACCGTGCATTTGTAGAAATGGCCAAGCACTTCGGACAGAAAGGTCTGCCTGTGCCAAAGGTGATAGGCGACTTGAGCGCCGACGGACATTTCTACCTACAGGAAGACCTTGGCAAACAGGCACTCTACGATGCCATAGCCGAAGGACGCAAACGTGGTGGCGACTACAACGAAGCGGAGCAAGCCCTGCTACACCGCACCATGGCCGAACTGCCACGCATGCAATTCCTTGGTGGCGAGGGACTGAAGGATGAATGGTGCTATCCCAAGGCCAAATTCGACCGCGAAAGCATCATGTTCGATTTGAATTACTTCAAGTACTGCTTCCTCAAGGCCGTAGTAGATGACGTAGATGAGATACGTTTACAAAGGGAGTTTGAACAGCTGGCCGACGACCTGTTGTGTACAAGTGGCAAGGAAGAGCAACCCTCCTCCTCGTCAACCCGTCAACCCGTCAACTTGTCAACCCAAAGGACTTTCCTCTATCGCGACTTCCAGGCACGCAACGTGATGCTTACTCCTGAGGGCGAACCCCGCTTCATCGATTTCCAAGGCGGACGCATAGGCCCTGTCTATTACGACCTTGCCTCGTTCCTCTGGCAAGCAGCAGCCCGCTATCCACAAACGTTGCGCGAAAAGTTGGTTGACACCTATCTGACCCATGCCAAGCCATTCATTGGCGAGGTGGACAGGGCGGCTTTCAACGGACGGTTGCAACTGTTCGTGCTCTTCCGCCTGATGCAAGTGCTGGGTGCATACGGCTTCCGCGGATACTTCGAGCGCAAGGCCCATTTCCTCACCAGCATACCCCCTGCCATCGAGAGCATAAAAACACTGTTGGAGGATGAGAATAGTGTAATAAAAAATTTTCCCTACCTGAAAGAAATATTTTCCTCGTTGTGCAAAAATCCACGCTTCCAATCCCGCGAAAAAGCTGAAGGATTGGTGGTGCGCGTCTTCAGCTTCAGCTACAAGCGTGGCATCCCCGAAGACCTCAGTGGCAATGGTGGAGGCTACGTGTTCGATTGCCGCAGCACACACAATCCCGGCCACTACGAACCTTACAAGAAACTTACAGGACTCGACCAACCGGTAATTGACTTCTTGGAAAACGATGGAGAAATACTGACATTCCTCGACAGTGTCTATAAGTTGGCCGATGCCCATGTGGAGCGTTACCTCGAACGCGGATTCACCGACCTCATGTTCTCCTTCGGATGCACAGGAGGGCAACACCGTTCGGTATATAGTGCCGAGCATTTGGCCCATCACTTGCACGAGAAATATGGTGTGAAGGTGGAGCTGACGCATAGGGAGCAGGGAATCTTTTCAACTCTGAATTAATAATTATGAATTCTGAAAAATAAAAGAGACCGTACATGAAAGCACTCATCTTTGCTGCGGGTCTTGGCACTCGCCTTAAACCATTGACGGACAACAGACCAAAAGCCTTGGTCGAAATATACAACGAACCGCTGCTTGCACATGTGTTGCGCAAGTTGTCACAAAGCGGTTACACCGAAGTGGTCATCAACGTGCACCATTTTGGAGAGCAGATAATCGACTACGTCAGCCAACATCCCATTGAAGGAATGACCATCCACATCAGCGACGAACGCGCCGAACTGCTCGACACCGGTGGAGGCATCCGTCAGGCAGGCAACCTGTTCACCAACGATGGCCGTCCCTTCCTGATCCACAACGTGGACATATTCAGCAATCTCGACTTGAAAGAGTTTTACACAACCCACCCCACAACCGAAGGTGCCACACTGCTTGTGAGCGAACGGAAAACATCGCGCTATCTGCTGTTTGACCCCTCGGACAACCGCCTGGTGGGATGGACAAACATACAGACGGGTGAAGTGAAGTCGCCCTACCCCAACCTGCGGGTGGAAGATTGCCGCATGTATGCCTTTGCGGGCATCCATCTTTTCAGTCAAAGTCTGTTGCAACTGATGACGGATTGGCCTTCGCGTTTCTCCATCATCGACTTCTACCTCAGTGTGGCCGACCGCGTGCCCATCATTGGTGTGCCCAAAAGTGATTTGCAATTGATTGATGTGGGCAAGCCCGACACATTGGCGCAAGTGCCTAAAGAACTTATTTCTTAATAAATGCTAATAAACAGAAAACACTTGATACACCCAACGGGAATAAGTCGTATATTTGGCAAATCATAAATCAGTTGACAAGTTAACGAGTTGACAAGGATAAATCATAAATCATAAATCAAAAATCATAAATACTATGACCAAGAAAATTCTTCTTTTAGGCTCAGGCGAACTCGGTAAGGAGTTTGTGATTGCCGCACAACGCAAAGGACAGTACGTTGTTGCATGCGATTCGTATGCCGGTGCACCCGCTATGCAGGTGGCCGACGAGTGTGAAGTGTTTGATATGCTCGACGGCGATGCCTTGATGGCTGCTGTGGACAAGCACAAGCCCGACTTAATTGTACCCGAAATTGAAGCCATCCGCACCGAACGTCTCTACGATTGCGAAAAGATGGGCATACAAGTGGTACCCAGTGCACGTGCCGTCAATTTCACTATGAACCGCAAGGCCATCCGCGACCTGGCCGCCAAGGAACTCGGATTGAAGACAGCCAAGTACTTCTATGCCAAGAGTTACGAAGAATTGGTAGAGGCCAGTAAAGAGATTGGCTTCCCCTGTGTGGTAAAGCCCTTGATGTCCTCATCAGGCAAAGGCCAGTCACTGGTAAAGACCGCCGACGACCTTCGTCATGCTTGGGAGTATGGTTGCGAAGGCAGCCGTGGCGACATCAAGGAGATGATTATCGAAGAGTTCATCAACTTCGATAGCGAAATCACCCTGTTGACCGTTACACAGAAGAATGGCCCCACCCTCTTCTGTCCCCCAATCGGACACATCCAAAAGGGTGGCGACTATCAGGAGAGTTTCCAACCCGCCCCCATCAGCGACGAACACCTGAAGGCTGCCCAAGAGATGGCTGCCAAGGTGACCGAAGCCCTTACAGGTGCCGGCATCTGGGGAGTCGAGTTCTTCCTCAGCAACAAGGACGGTGTTTATTTCAGCGAACTCTCACCTCGTCCGCACGACACAGGTATGGTCACATTGGCCGGCACTCAGAACCTGAGCGAATTTGAACTTCATTGCCGTGCCGTACTCGGTTTGCCCATCCCCGGCATCACCCTTGAAAGAATGGGTGCCAGTGCCGTCATTCCTTCACCCATAGCCAGCCAGGAGCGCCCCAACTACCGTGGTGAAGAAGAGGTATGCGCCATGGAGAACACCTACCTCCGCATCTTTGGCAAGCCCACCACCCGCCTGAAACGCCGCATGGGTGTAACCCTTTGCTATGCTCCGCTCGGAAGCGACCTCGATGCCTTGCGCGACAAGTGCAAAGCCGCAGCCGCCAAGGTAGAGGTCTATTAATAACGAATCTCCTGCCCCTAAGGCGCAGATTCGCCGCATAAAAGTATCCTAAGATAGTTGCCCATTCCTCTTAAGATGTTTGGCAATTTATCTTAGGATACTTTGCATTTGAAGGTATATTGTCGGGGAGATGTAACATCATATTTATTTCCCTACAATATCCATTAAATCCAATTTGATGTCATCCCAATCCTTGTTAAGCAAACATATGGGATCCATTTCGTAGTCAGCTATGTTGAAATTTGTACACATGTCCATCAATTCATCGTGATTGTGTTCCCATTCATAACGTTTAGCATGGAAAGCAAACATTTCGGATAAAGAGAATTCCTTTAATAATAAATGAATATCCCAAAAGTCCTTTTTACGTCCCCCATGAGATATCACATTCATTTTCATAGCGATAATATCTTTCACTGTAGCCAAACGGATTCCATCAATGAGTTCTGAATCCTCTAAAAATGGGTCAGTGTACATCAAGTCAAGTTTGACATATTCGTCAGATGAGTTACCAATGTAATAACCGCGCCCAAAACCGACAATAGAAGTCTTGTCACTACATTCATAATATGCGAAGTGTTCTTTCAAAAACTTTTCAAAAGCATGAAAATCCAAACTTCCATACACTGCATCCGTAAATAAATCTATGTCAATTGATATTCTATGGCCATAACGCAAACTTAAATTGGTTCCTCCCACCAATCTGAATGGAGTAAACAATTCTGCAGACATTAATGTCTCAAGAATTTGTTGCAGCAGAGGGTTTACTGTTTCATAATGCAATTTCTTGGTGTGTGCGTCCATGTTTGTTGTGCGTTTGGTTTACAGAATATGTTTTAGGTCTTCTATAGCTTTCCAACATAGCAATTTCCATGTCGTAGAAACGGGCAATCTCTGCTATCTCTTCATCGTTTCCACGTTCAAGTACCCTATTGATAATGAATGTCTTGTATTTCCCCCAATCTATCTTGTCAAAGTCTGTGTCCCAAAAGAGGCAACGACGTACATTAGGAATACCCGAAACAGAATTACTATCACATAGGTTTTTATATTCGGCAATATCGTGATACACTTGCAACGTCAGCAGGAACCCCTCGTCAAAGTCCAAAGCAGACTCTATCTTCAAAGCCATTTCTGTAGTCATTCGTCTTCTACCGGTAATGATGGCATTGAGAGTTTGACTATGTTCCTGTATGGCAGAAGCGAACGCACGCTGACTGATATCACGTCGTTTCAATTCCCTGCCAATGATTTTTCCTGGAGGGATACCCTTTAGCATGTCAATCTTACTTCTTTCCATATGCAAACCTTGTTTTTATTTCCTTATAACGGTTGCAAAGATACATATTATAAACAAATTTGTTTGCACTTTAGCCGTTTTTTTGTCAGAATCGATAAAATAATAGGTTGAGTGGCACAATTTACTTTCATTAACTGAATCAATAGACACATCTTTCGGAGGTCAACTGAAAGTCTTTACACTTTCCCTGTTTCCGTACTGATATTGTTTACACTTTTATCATCATATTGCATACTTCTGCACTTTCATACTCCACGCTTGGATTTCCATATCGTAAGCGTGCACTTCCATACTATACAGCTTTCGGCTTTGCACTATATTCGTTGCGTTCTCGCACTATATTGTCTTCGCCTGAATAGAATTAACTCCGCTCGCGTGCCGTGTTTGTTTGGTTCGCGAACGGAGTTTGTTATTCAGGAACACTATACACTAATGCACATCATAAAGCAAAGTATATTTCGCAATCGCGAGACATACTCATACACATTCATCAATTAAAAATATTACCTAAAATTTTTTTATACCAAGGTTGAGAGACCCGATAAACATTCTTCTCATGCGGTGGTGTCACCACTTTCAAAGCTTCTAAATCTTCGGATGTCGCCTTACGGAAATTCTTGAACGATGCAGGATACCCTGTAATAGTCAATGTACGTAATCCATACGGTTGTTTGGTATAAATAATCTGTGGTTCTAACAAAACATCAGCTCCTTTGGATTTGATTATATCTGCTGTTAGGTTCTCTTTTCTTTGTTGCAAAGGAGGTTGTCCCCAATTAAAAGGAACAAAACCCCATGAAATAGTAGTTTCAACTTTCTCATGCACATCCAAATCAGCAACTGTAGGATATTGTTTCACACTCGAATCTATAGCCAATATGGTAGATGTACTTCTACGAGTGGTAGTACAAGCAGAAAACATGACTATTGCACACGCTCCGATAAACAAATATTTCGTTTTCATAACCATTCTATCTATATTTAATTTGATTCTTGAACTTTGAAATTCCGATAAGTGGCAGGATAACCACTAACTGTCACTTGGCGAATCTTCTTACTGAACCACAATTTCTTCTTGATGATTGCATTATATTGCATATGCACCAACACATCGGCATCTCCATTTGCCTTCAATGCTGCAGAAACTGCATTGTTCAACACTTGATTCATTCCTGCTTTACGTTCCTTCTTGTTGGGATAATAATCATACGAAATTTTCCGCTCAGATACAATCATATCAGCAGTTGTTTTACTTGTCAACGAACTTTCTACATCCATTGTCTTAGCAGTTGACATCTTCATTGTTGTGCACGATGCAGCCATCATTGCCACCATTGCCATTAAAAAAATCTTTTTCATAGTTTTTCAATTAATAGTTTTACATTCCAATTACTGTATTTTAGGTTGATACTATTTCACGATTTTCTTTACACCCTTTTTGTTTCTTAAAATGTAAATACCAGATGGCATATTGTCTAAATCTGATATTCTTTTAAGGCCGATGAAAGTACCATTTATTGTATAGACATCGAAGAATTCATCTATCTTTGAAACATCCTTATGTATCGGATATATCAGTGTTGGTATCACTTTATACACATTATCTTTTATGTACACAACACCATCCTCTATTTTTACATTCAAATATAATTCCCGTGGCACTGTTCCCCAAACAGTCCAATCAAATAGGGCCATATAATTGTATTCACCTTCATTCATGCGACGCACTCCTATATACAAGCGATATTCACCATCAGGTATGTCACCGACCAAACAACCTTTCAAACTTTTATGTCTGCTTTGAACTTCTTTATAACTCATCTCTTCCAATAGAACGGAGTCCCCAAATGCAGTTATGGCATTACCCACATTGTCTGCTAATAACATTCTCACATAACCTGTAAATCCTTTCTCTTGCAGATTTATCAATTCATACAGATAGACCTGAATATTTAGAGAATCCTGATTGCTCCTAAGTTCCAGTTCCGAACACCCCAACGTAAAAGAATCTTCATATTCTTTAGGTGTTTCTTCTTTTGTCTCTTCAGAAACGTTTATTGTGATACGATTCTTTACTATCAATTTATTTGTATTTCCAGAAGTAGCGTCTATAGAGCGTAGTTCAATATTATATTTTCCTTCCGGTATGGAATCCGGTACATTCATCTTTATATTAAGTCCTGTATGTTCATCCAAAAAGGTCATTGACATCTGTTCTTTAGACCCGACAAGATACTCCGTGCTGTCAACTGTTGACTGCAACACCGCATTCAACGAACCATTAAACGGTTGATAGGACATATTGGTGTAACTTCCAATTGTCAAAGTTGCAGACTTACCAGTTTTTACAGAAGAACTTGAAAGTTGAATGTCTGAAGCCACTATGTAGGAACCCGATTGTGAAATTCCGTCCTCTGGTTGTATTCCGATTACCATTTCTTGACCTACATTGAATCCATCGGTCATACCTTGCAATCCTCCTTCCGTTGGAGTTAAATCAACAATCTGATAGTAACCATCACATTGCCCGTCCCATCCCCAATTGACATGATAATCGGGAAAAGAATTTTCTTCAGACATTCGATAACCGTCAATAACAAAGGAATGTCCA
The DNA here is from genome assembly GCA_017521285.1 of Bacteroidaceae bacterium. Lineage (GTDB taxonomy): Bacteria > Bacteroidota > Bacteroidia > Bacteroidales > Bacteroidaceae > Phocaeicola_A. The sequence continues at coordinate 53,941 of JAFXDG010000004.1, forward strand.
CCAGAAGATAAACTTTGACCAGCATAATTAATGGGCCGTCCATTTTGAAGTTCGTTTATCATTATCAGATGCCAATCTTTAGTTGAGCATTGATTCCGCATAAGATATGTAGCATCTTTATCATAACCAAAATTGTGTACATAAGCCTTCACCAAAGAATATTGATAGGCACCACTTCCTCCTTCAGATTCTACATCATAATCCATATTTACCGAAACACCACAGCAATACATTAATTGCGCGACCGCATCAGCTTGCATTTGTGAATATGATTTACTATAAGTATCTAGCATATTATCCCATTCAAATCTTCTTTTTGATAAATCTTCATTTATCTGAATATGATTCGTGTTTGTTACATATTGTATTGTTCCTGATGCAACCTCGGGATACTCATAATATTTCATTACTTGTGCCATTCCCGTTGCCACACATCCCGTCAAAGTTTTACCCCTTCCTTTTATTGGGCATAAATTGTTATACGGAATATCTTGTCCCCATTGAATTTTTCCTAGCAACGGAAAAACCTCATCTGTATTTAGCTTTAAGGATAGAACATCTTGCATACACGTATTCCTATTCAACAGTTGATAAAAATCTGCATAACAGGAGAGCCAATAACTTACATTAGAAGGTATATTTTCAATATCAAAATTGCCTTGATCTGAATAGGCCAAAATTGCAGGCATTCGTTTGTCTGCAGAGACTATAATAAAACCTCCATTTTCATTTTTAGAGGAGTACAAATAAAATGCAGTAAACTTCTTATACTTCTCTTCATGTAAAAGCATAGAAGAATTGGATTTCAAATTAAAGTCTCCAACCTTTCGATTAAATGACTTTTTACAGAAGTTCTTTATAGTTAATGCAATATCCTCTTTGCTACGAACTTGGGAATATGCAGAAATATTAAGCAAACCGCAAAGCATAAACAATGCGGTTTGCTTTAAAATGAAATTCATTCTATACATGATAGAATATATGTGATTATAATTGGACTTTATAAACTTTCATATTTTTGCGAAGTTTTTCAACTTCTGAACGAGGTATAATACGACGTGGCTTATTCCAAGAAGAATTGTCATTTTGAACTCTTGAATATTGAGGAACGAATGTATTTTCATCATCATCAGGAGAGAGATCTTCGTGAAGAATCGTCAATTCTGCTGAAAATTCCTTAGAATCTCTATCCTTTCCCCAACAAGCAAAAAATATCTGATCAGAATTTCGAGAATAATTTATATCTTGTGGTCCATATTTATAACCATCATTGGGGTCTTCTGCTATTTGGGGTTTAAACACAAGATGTGCAAATAGTGCATATGTGTATTTTGACACCATGTCTTTATAATATGAAGCATAATAATCCCCTTCCACACAGAAAATGTAATACTCGTCACAACGTTGTCCATATTGTCCAACACGACTTGTATTCACAGTCCAACGAGAACTGGTATAAGTCAAATTAAGATACATGTCTGCATATAATGTTTCTTCTTTAGTTGTTATTTCCATTTTGTTCATTGGGCCGTATTTATGACTTCCATCTTCATTGTTTTCACTGCCATAAGCAGCAACACAATAAATAATTTTTGTGTTTTCATCAACCCATCCTGGCAAAAAGGTGTAATCAGTACTTTCATCATATTCATACTGTTTCATCAATAAATTGTAAATATCCCTGTCTGTCATACCCTTTATGTCATTTTCGGTAAAGAATGCCTCACGATAACCAATCGCTCCATTTTCAAAAGCTAAATCTGCAGCAAATCCATCCCACATAATAGTTTTATTGCTCAATGTCACACGACAATTTTTGGCTAATTTTGCAGCTTGAAGAATATTAAGATTTGCACTAATACCACTACCTTCAATAACAAGAGTTGCTTCTCTATCTTCATCTGAGAAATTCTCCTTATCAATAGTTACTGTAATCGTTGAATTTTTTGAACCATTAACAGGAGATACACGAATCCAATCGGGAATGGATGTTATAGTCCAATCAGAATTGGCCGTAATGTTGATTTGCTGCTTCTCGCCACCATCAGCTCCAAAGCTCAAAGAAGCGCTGGTTGAACCATTCACACGAAGTTCACCTTCTGCACCGTCCTGAACCACCTTTACCGTTTGTGAAACACCTCCATCTGCCGACATGATGGTCAGTAGGCAATCCCGATTCCCGACGTTAGTGTTTTGCTGAGCGGTGAGCACCACGGTTGCGTCTTTTTTACCCATTGTTGGTGAAACAGAAAGCCAACTCTTGTTTCCTGTAATAGTCCATGACACATTACTGTCAATTGTGAATGATTGTGTTTCACCTTCAGCATCAAGCGTAATTTCATGTGTACTTACTTCCAATTTAGGATCTTCTGGATCAGGATCACACATAGAACTTGTAAATAACGACAATCCCATTAATAACAGAGATAAGAATCTCCAAAACTTTTGTTTTTTCATTGTAACAAAAAATATAAATGTCTTGAAGCTCCCCGACAAAACGGATTCTGTTGATTATTGTTTTTGTTACATCCATATAAAAAAAGCGCGGGAGCCTGTATCATTACCCGTCCCGCGTTTCGAGGCCTTCGCATTGCCCACAGTAGTCTGAACGAGCAATGCAGAGCCCCACGCCGATATGTATATATGTAACCACAGAGTCCGCACTATGTTCGTACGGATACAATATGGGCATATTACACACCTTGGGGCATCCATCATTGCAATGTTCATTGGCTACTGTTTGAGAGTTTGCGAAGTTCTGAAACGCCAAGAACAAAGCGTTGATAAACGCCTTTTTCACATGTCTGTGTTTCCCACCCTACCTCCTTCCCGCGAAGGC
>JAFXDG010000036.1 GCA_017521285.1 Bacteroidaceae bacterium
AGCCAAAGGCTTGAACAATGCCAACCATAGTTTAAACAAACTTTATATTGCTTTAGAAACGGCAACCTACATCTGAAGTATATCAGAATTGTGAATTCCTATTTATCTAACAGCCTTGACACAGTTCAGCTGACGCCCCCTCTTACTACTATTATTGTAGCTTGACACAGTTTATTTTACACTCTCATATTTTCCTTCTGCAAAGAATGCATTGTCTTTACTTCGTGAAAGTAAATTCGCTCCATCTTCTCCAATAAGCAATAACCGCTCATCAAATATATAGTCATCAACTTCATCAATTACATCTGCAGCTCCATAATAGTCGTAAATTTTATTCTCCTGTTTGCTACGAATAGCAGAAGATACTCCCTTTCCTTTGCAGCTGTCATTCCGACGGGATTGGGGGTGACAGTGCAGCCCTTTCCCCTGTCGGGGTGTGTCCGACGATGTAGTGCTATGTAGTTTATATTGAAGGTGTTATTTATGGTGGACAAATTTTCACAGTGGGATTATTTGTCACATATATGGGACATTTTGACGTTATCGCCCCTGTGGGGGTGCAGACATTCGCGTGTTATATAAAAATAGCTTATTTTTGCCTATGCTTTTTGACATGATGAAATAAAAATAACTAATCCATAAAACAAAAACTAACAGCATGAAACTAAAGTTTCCAGAAAAACTATTCAGAGGACGCACCATTGTGGCGACCGGTATCTGTCTGGCCGGAGTATGGGGAATGCAGTCGTGCGACAACGATGACTTGGAGGGGCAGCCGGCTTGGTTGGGCGAGTCCATCTACGAACAGTTGCAGCAGGAAGGCGAGTACCGGAATATGCTCCGCTTGATTGATGACCTGAATTACACCTCTGTGATGAGCAAGACAGGTTCGAAGACTCTCTTTGCGGCCAGCGACGAGGCTTTCGACGAGTGGTACAAGACGAACCCTTGGGGGGTGAAGCGTTACGAAGACCTGTCGGATGCGCAGAAGAAGCTGTTGCTTAATTCTGCCATGGTGAACAATGCCTATCTGGTGGAACTGCTTTCCAATGTGGAGGCCGAACCGGAACCGTTGGAGGGCTTGTGTATGCGTCGCGAGTCGGCCATTTCGGTGTACGACTCGGTGTCGCGCATCTTGCCGGCTGACATGCCGCAGACACGCTATTGGGACGAACATCGCGGCAAACGCGGGGGAATCATCCTGCTGAAGGATGACAATTCACAACCGATGATCCACTTCTTGCCCCGCTTCATGTCGATGAACAACATTACTGACGAAGACCTGCGCATCCTGACCAACGGACAGAGCAATACCATACAGGATGCCTGGGTGAACGGGAAAAAGATTGTGGAGCGCGATATCACATGCAAGAATGGATATATCCATAAAGTGGATGGGGTGATGCTCTCCAGTGACAACATGGCACAGATTGTGCGCGACCATGCCAACATGAGCCAATGGAGCACGTTGCTCGACCGATTCTGTGCACCGTATTACGACGAACAGGCCACGAAGGATTACCAGCGCCTTTATGGTGGGAACGATTCTGTGTTTGTGCTCCGCTACTTCAGTGCGCAGAACAAACAGGAGTTGGAGATGGCGCCCGACCGTACGCTGGTGGAGGCCAAATTGTCGTTTGACCCGGGATGGAACCACTATATGTACACCAATACGGCCAACAAGGACTTGCACTATGACTGTGGTGCCCTGTTGGTGCCCACCAACGAGGCGCTGGATGCCTGGTGGAACGGCGAAGGGTATGCATTGCAGGACCAATATAAAGAGTGGTCGCGCGTGCCCGATCAGGTGTTGGTGGAACTGCTGAATGTGAACATGGTGCCTGAGTTTGTGAAGACAGTGCCCAGCAAGTTCCATAACATTGTGAACGATGCCAAAGTGGAAATGGGTGTACAGACTGTCCACATAGACTCTTGCTTCATGGGATGCAACGGTGTGGTATATCTTACCAACAAGGTGTTCTCGCCTGCTACATATTCGTCGGTGGCTTTCCCGGCTTTGGTCCACACCGAGACGATGAATATCATTTATTGGGGTATTGACAAGATGGGATTCAAACCCTACTTGAACTCCATGGACTCATATTACAGTTTCTTCGTTCCGACCAATCAGGGTATGCTGCGCTATGTGGATCCCTGTTCGTTCGGCTCCACAACAACCATCATGTATGAATTCTTCTGGAACAGCGACCGCCAAAGTGTGGGTGCACACCGCTATAACTATGATATGGCGACCAATACGGTGATGGACCAGATTGAGGATGCCTCGGCTTCGCAGGTGGAAAACCGCATGAAGGACCTGTTGGACAATTTGATTGTGGTGGGCAATGTTGAGGACGGAAATACCTATTACCGCACCAAGAATGGTTCGACAATCCGTGTGGAAAACCCCGGAACATCAGGTATGACTGTGGCCGGTGGCTTGCAGATTGAACAGAATCGTCCGGTAGCCGTGACTCAGATATTTGACCAGACGAAGAACGGTAACGGAAAGGCATACGTGGTGGAGAGCGAGGTGCCGATGACCAGCAGCAAGTCGGTGTACAAGACGCTGAGCGAACATCCTGAATACTCACGCTTTTTTGACCTTTTACGCGGAGGTGACCCGGACTCGGCACAGTATAACCTGACGCTGGCCATGATTGACAACCAGTATTCATGTGTGGACTATAACATCCGCCTGTTTGACAACTATCACTATACGGTGTGGGTGCCTACCAATGAGAGTCTGGATGCCCTGCACGAAGCCGGTATCCTGCCCTATTGGGAAGACTTGGATGCACAGACTGACTCGGCATGGGGCGGTAATCGTGATGCAGCCAAGGTGGTGAAGTACAAGATACGCCAGCGCATACTGGATTTCTTGCGTTATCACATTCAGGACAATGCCATCTTCATGGGTGAAGGTGTGGTGAACGGACGTTACGAAACATCGAAACTGAATCCGGTGAACAGGAAATTCTATTCGCTGTCGGTGAATGCTGATAACAGCAGTATCAGCGTGACCGATGCACTGAACAATACCCGCCGGGTGCAGACTGCTGCTCCGGGCCTGTACAACAATATGTGTCGCGAATACCTGTACACTCAGAAAGACAAGGAAATGGCTTACAAGGGTAATCTCTACAGTTCATCCCATGCGGTGGTGCATTTGATAGACGGGCCGCTGTTGTTTGACAAGAGTCAGTTGGAGCCGATGGATTGGACACCCAAACCTACTATTAATGATTAAGGAGGAGAATGAATATGATGAAAACAATAAGAATGATGATGGTGCTGCTCCTGATAGCTGTAGGAGCCAGCGCACAACAGATAACATCGGTGAGCGGAACGGTGAGCGATGACATGGGGTCCCTGATGGCCGCAGCCGTCTGTGAGGTGGATGCCACAGGACGTATCATCAACTCGGCCGTGACGGACATGAACGGAAACTTCACCATGGAGATAAGGAGCACGAAAAATAAGATCAAATTCACCTATGTGGGATGCAAAACGCAGATGTTCTCCATCGACAAGACGGTGTTCAACGTGAAGATGATTTCGGACACGGTGATTGAGGATTTGATTGTGAAGGCACAGAAGAAGGTGGATGGTGGCGGATTGGCCATTCCTGAGCGCGAAGTGTCGTTTGCCTCGCAGAGCATTTCGATGGCTGAGTTTGAAGGATTGCCCGTGACCACTGTGGACGAGGCTTTGCAGGGACGTATCTCGGGACTCGACATTGTGGCCAATTCGGGTAACCTCGGTTCGGGCAGTACCATGCGATTGCGTGGTGCATCGTCCATCTCGACCGCTGTGGATGCCAACCCCCTTATCGTGGTGAACGGTAACGAGTGGAACGTGGACATGAGCGACTTTGACGTGTCAACAGCCAACGACGAAAGCTTCTCACAACTGTTGAATGTGAACCCCGAAGATATTGAGGAAATCTCGGTATTGAAGGATGCTGCCGCCACGGCCATCTACGGTTCGCGCGGTGCCAACGGTGTCATCGAAATCAAGACGAAACGTGGTACGCGTGGCAAACCGCGCTTGAGCTACTCGATGCGTCTGACAGGAACCTATCAGCCCGAAGGATACAAGATGCTCAATGGTGACGACTACACCATGTTGCTGAAGGAGAGCTACTTCAATCCCAAACAGAGCGATGTGGCCAGCAACATACCGGAGCTGAACTACGACCCCACCTTCTCGGAATACGAGCAGTACAACAACAATACCGATTGGGTGGATGCTGTGACACAGTGGGGGCTTCGTCAGAATCACCACGTTGTAGTGACGGGTGGTGGTGAAAAGGCTACCTTCCGTGTGTCAGGAGGTTTTGACAACGAGACGGGTTCGGTCATCGAACAGAAATTGCAGCGTCTGACCACCCGCGTGGCATTGGACTATTTCGTGAGCGACCGCATCACCATCCAGACCAACTTTGCCTTGACATACACCAAGAATAACAAGAACTACGACGACCTGTTGAGAATTGCCTATCAGAAGATGCCGAACATGTCCATTTGGGAGGAAGACCCCCTGACGGGCAAGGCTACACGCAACTACTATGCCATGTTGCAGTCGGCTTCGTCGGAATTTGATGGAAATCAGAAAAATCTGGTGAACCCTGTGGCCAGTGCCAATTTGGCCCGCAACGACGAGAGCACATACGACATCACGCCGGAACTCATCTTGAAGTACCGTCTGTTGGGGTTGGATGACGACAGCTGGCAACTGAACTGGGAGGCACGGGCAAACATGAACATCTTCAACCAGTTTACCGACAAACACTATCCTTCGGAATTGGTTACAACGGCTTGGAACAGCGGTGTGAACAAGGCTTATTCGGGTTCCAAGAAGAGTGTGGCCTTCAATACGAAGCAGACCTTGACCTTGATTCCTCGCTTCAACAATCCCGACCATTCATTGATGATGATGGGACGTTTTGAGTTGGTAAGCGGAGAATCTACCACGCAGGAGACCGAGTTGGACGGACTGCCCTCGGGCAATGTGACCAGTCCGGGTGCCAATGGTATGATGAGGAATCTGAAGAGTGGCTTCGGACAGTGGCGTTCGATGTACTACACCTTCTCGGCCCACTATGCCTACAAGAGCAAGTATATGCTGGACGTGTCGGTACGTGCCGACGGAACCTCCAAATTCGGCCCGGGCAAGCGTTGGGGATACTTCCCCGCCGTGTCGCTCCGCTGGAACATCATCGATGAGCCGTGGATGGAGTGGTCGAAGGGATGGTTGAGCATGTTGTCACTGCGTCCCAGCTGGGGACGGGTGGGTAACCAGCCGAGCGAAGACTACCTGTATGAAAGTTTGTATGAATCGACAAACCAGTATATGGGATATGCGGCGATGTATCCCTCGAACCTGCGACTGAGCAGCCTCCAGTGGGAAACGAATGAGCAATATAACGTGGGAGCCGACATCCACTTCCTGGACGACCGCATCAATTTGGCCGTAGAATGGTACTATGCGACCCGCCGCCACATGTTGATGAAGACCAAGGTGCCCACCAGCACGGGATTCAGTGAGCTGAGAAACAAGAATGTGGGTTCGATGCGCAACATCGGTTGGGAATTCAACATCTCGACCAACAAAATGATTAAGGCAGGCAAGTTCACTATGGACTTCAACGCTACGTTCGGAAACAACAGCAACGAAATCCTGTCGATGGATGCCACTACATTGGAAACCTTGAACAAGAAGTTTGACCAAGAGAACCGCAGCTTGTTGCAGCGTGTGCAGTTGAACAATCCCTTTGGTGCCATCTACGGATTCAAGTATAAGGGAGTATATCAGTACAACTACTCGACCTTCAGCGAAATGTCGCGTGAAGAACAGGCCCAATTCCTGGCAGAAGGAAAGACTGCTCCGGTGGCGAAAGCGGCTGATGGAAGTGTCATCTACGACGACAAGGGACAGCCGCTGCGCATGATGTACACCTACACCAGCACCGACAGCAACCCGGGAAAGAACTACAGATTCAAGGGGGGAGATGCCATCTATGAAGACCTGAATCACGATGGAAACATCAACGAGTTGGATATCATCTACTTGGGCTCGTCATTGCCCAAGCTGACTGGTGGATTCGGTATGACGTTCAACTACGACCGCTGGAGACTGAACATGCAGTTCAACTACCGTGTGGGCAACAAGATTATGAATCTGGCCCGACTGGATGCCCAATCAATGGTATCGAACAACAATCAGAGCCAGGCGGTGAACTTCCGCTGGAGAAAAGAGGGCGATGTGACGAGAGTGCCGCGTGCCATGTATGGTTCCAGTTCGAACTACAACACATTGGCCAGCGACCGATTTGTGGAAGATGGTTCGTTCCTCCGCTTGAACTACTTGCAGCTGAGCTATTCGCTGCCTAACAAGATGTTGAAGAATATCGGATTGAGAGGATTGCGCTTCTATCTGAGTGCGAACAATTTGTTCTGCCTGACGGAATACACCGGTGTGGATCCGGAAATCAACTATAGTGGCTACGGTATTGCTTGTGACGAGGCACAAACACCGAGAGCCAAATCGTACACATTCGGTTTGACAGTAGATTTTTGATAATTAGAAATAGTGAATGATAAAGTAAGAACTATGAATTCAAGATTAAAACATATAGCTCGTCGCCTGTCACTTGTAGCCTGCAGCTTGTCACTCGGTGCTTCCTTTACCTCATGCGAAGACTTCCTGGAAGTGAAATCGCTGGACAAAATTGCATTGAGCAACTTCTGGAATGAAGAGAGTGACGTGGAGAATATGGTGATGGGGTGCTACTCGGGAATGCAGCAACAGGCATGGATGGACCGTGCCATTCTGTGGGGTGAGGCACGCAGTGAGAACCTGACTGGAGGTGAGCGCATCACGGATGACACGAACATGGAGAACGTGATGATGGAGAACCTGAACAGTAACAATGAATATACGAAGTGGATAAACTTCTATGAGGTGATAAACCGGTGTAACCAGATTCTGCACTACGCACCCAGGGTGGCAGAAAAGGACCCCAACTATACGCAAAGCGAACTGACGGCTACTATAGCTGAGGTGTCGGCTTTGAGGGCCTTGAACTACTTTTATCTGGTAAGGGCGTTCCGTGATGTTCCTTTCACCATGGAAGCTTATATTGAGGACACACAGAAAATGGATTTGCCGGCGACACCGATGATGGAGGTGTTGGATTCGCTGACAGCTGATCTGGAACGGGTCATTGGCGGAGCTGTAAAGCGTTACCCCGAGACAACACCGGCCCTGCAGACAAGCCGTATCACGCAGGATGCCATACATGCCTTGTTGGCTGATATGTATCTGTGGAAACAGGATTATGCCAAGGTGGTGGAACATGCGGATGCCGTGATACAGAGCAAACTGCAGGATTATCAGAAGGAATTGGACCGCTTGGGGGGTACAAGTGCGGGATTGCTGGACAAATTGATAAACGGCTATCCGTTGTTGAGCGATGCCTATCAGGGAAGAAATTACTACGGAATGGCTTTCTACAGCATTTTTGGAGAGGGTAATTCGACGGAGAGTATCTTGGAACTGAATTTTGCCGATGACGATACACAATTGCCCAATCTGGCAGTGAGCAACCGCTTCGGTAGTGCTGACAAGGGAAATGGTTACTTGCGCCCCTCGGACTTGGTTGCCAATGACGTGAGCGACGGACTGTTTGCCGTGTATCTGAACCGCTACGACACGCGTAATTTTGAAAACATCTATCGGTTGTCTGCTACGAACTTCCAAGTGGCAAAGTATGCCAGCCAGGATGCCATGGTGAATGTGAAGGAGAATCCTTACATCACATCGAACCAGTCTCTGAGATGGCCGCAAGAGAGATGTCACGCAAACTGGATTCTTTACCGGTTGACAGATGTGATGCTGATGAAGGCCGAGGCATTGACTCTGATGGTGACGGAGAGCGAAGGCGGATACAGCACCGAGGACAACACCCGTCTGCGCCAGGCTTACATGCTGGTGGATGCCGTGAACCGTCGTTCGTATGGGGAATCGGATACAGAGTCAGCACTGGTGTACACCCGCTACCGCACGAAATCAACGATGCTGAACCTTGTGTATGACGAGCGCAACCGTGAACTGATGTTCGAGGGAAAGCGCTGGTTTGACCTGGTACGCCGGTCGGTGCGCGAGGGCAACACCAACTACCTGAAGACACAGGCTGCAAGAAAATATACGAATAACAAGTCGGCAGCCGAGAGCAAGCTGAGCCGCCTGGATGCCATCTTCTGGCCCTACAACGAAGAGGAACTGAAGGTGAACGGGAACCTGAAGCAGAACCCGGCATTCGGCAGTGGAGAAAATTCGTCAATTGTGGTGAATTGATAAGGCTGAAGGTCGAACGAAGGTTAAGGGTTGAGAGTTTGAGGTAAAAAAGACCAACTCCCTACACCCTAAACCTTACACCCTAAACCTTTATACCCTACACCATTTAATAATTAAGAATCAATGAATATGAAAAAATATCTATATGGAATATTTGCCTTGTTGGGTGTCGCATGGTTGGGAAGCTGCTCAGACGAACCGGATGCGGAGAACTTCTACACCTTCAAGGGGGAAATGATGAGCGAATATCTGACATCGCGCCCACAATTCAGCCACTATGCACAGATTGTGGAACGGGCCGGTCTGATGAAACTGTTGTCGGCTTACGGCACATACACCTGCTTTGCGCCGACAAACGAGGCCGTGGAGACCTACTTGAGTGAAAAGGGCTTTGCCTCGTTGGACGATTTGACAAACGAAGATTGTGATACCATTGCCCGTACACACTTGGTGAACAATGTGTTCAGTACCGCCAATATGGGCGACGGTGTGCTGGCAGATGCCAACATGAACCGCCGGTACATCGAAATCAGCCACGGATTGGATGCCGATTCAAATATGGTAGTTTACCTGAACGAGGACTCACACATCCTGTTTGAGTGGCAGGATGACTCGGTGGATAATGGTATCGTACAGCCGGTGAACCGGGTATTGGAAAGTTCGAATCGCATGATTGTCGATTTGATGAAACTGAACCCGGGAATCAGCCTTTTCATGGAAGCACTGAAAGCAACGGGGGTGGATGATTCGCTCTATGTTTACCGTAATGAGGAGTGGGATCCGACACCTTATCCCCGTTGGAACTATACATCGGACATCAATACCGAAAGTGCAACGGTGCCCGAAGTGATGCTGCAGGGATTCACCCTGTTTGTGGAACCGGACGAGGTGTATCACCAAAAAGGTATCACCACGTTGGAGGATTTGTATGACAAGGCGTGTGAACTCTACGATCCTGTTTATCCCGATGACATGGGGCAGCCGTGGCACGACTTTGACCAACTTACCGACCGCCGCAATCCGCTGAACCGCTACATCTCCTATCACATTTTGGGATGCAACGTGCTGAGCAAGGAGAAACTGACTCCGTACAATGTGTTGAACTCCAACGGACTGGTGGATATAGGTATTGAAACGACTGTGAACAATCCCGAAGACTGGTACGAGACACTGTTGAGCCATACCATGATAAATGTACAGAAGCAGACGGTGGGCAAGTATCAGGGTGCTGGCGTGAAGAACGGACACTATGTGAACCGCCGCTATGACAGCCAGTTCCGACACGAAGGTGCGCTGGTGACGAAGGTGACAGACTACAAGAGCAGTGCATTGAATGGTATCTATTTCTATGTGAACGACATCGTTGCCTTTGACCAGAAAACACAACAGGAGGTGCAGAACAAACGCATCCGTATGGACTTTGCCACACTGTTCCCAGAATTCATTACCAACGGCATCCGCTTGAATGGTGACCCGACCCGTGGACACGATGAGGCCGAACGCTATGGAAAGAACTACTATTTCCCCGAGGGAAGCCTGAAGGGGGTGAAGGTGAATGGTTACTTGCTCTACCGCCGTCCGCACAACCACTACCGTTGTTTCCAAGGCGATGAGTTGAATCTGCAGGGTGACTACGATGTGACCTTCAAACTGCCGCCCGTGCCCAGCGAAGGTGATTATCAGATACGCTTGGGATATGCACCCAGCGATACACGAGGCATCGGACAGGTGTATTTCGACAACAAGCCGCAGGGAATCCCCATTGACATGACGGAGGGACTGACGGACTTGGGTGTGCCCATTGCAGACAATTACAACATGATGTCCAAGGACGAGAAGGCTGCCGAGCGGAAGACGCTGAAGAACTTGGGATATTATCGTGGTCCGATGGGTGCTTATATGCTGCAGAGCGGAGCGCATTCTTACTTGGGACTGCATCCGCAGAGTGTGCGCCGAATAGTGTGTACGGTACACATCAAACCCGATGAAGACCATTACTTGCGTTTCCGCAACGTATCAGATAATGGCTCCAGCGAATTGATGCTCGACTTCCTGGAAATAGTTCCCCGCAGTGTGTATGGAGTGACCGATGAGGGAGAACCGGAGGATGATCTTTGATGATTGAGGGTTTATAATAATTAGTTCAACTTTCGCAAGTATAAGAAGTTGCAGAAGTTCAGTAGTTACAGGAGTTCAGACGATAGTTTCGACTATACTTGACATGACGTTCAAATCTATTATTCGCTAAAGCTCATCGAAAACCTCTTTGGATTTTTTAATCAAAGTATGGTGTCTGTAACTCCTGAGCGAAGCGGAAACTCCTGAACTCCCAAAAGTTGAGCTTGCGAAACTTAAATGATTAAGAATAATGAAGATGAAAAAATATATATCATACATTATGCTGGCAGTGGGTCTGGTGGCCTGTACCGACGAATGGGACGGTCACTATGCCGAGGACAAGAGTACAGAGGGTACTTTGTGGGCTGCCATACAAGCGAGAAGCGAATTGTCGAATTTTGCCCGTGTGATAGAGGCCACGGGGTATGGAGAACGGTTGGAGAGCAGTCAGATGTTTACTGTGTTTGCTCCCGTGAATGAGCATTTCAGTGAGGCGGAAGCCGAGGAACTGATTGCAGAATATGAGTCTCTGAAAAAACAAGGAATCCGTGAAGAGGACAACCGCGTGGTGGGACAGTTTGTGCAGAACCACATCGCCCTGTTCAACCGTAGTGTGAGTAGTCTGACAAATGATTCAATCACACTGATGAACGGCAAGTATGAGACGCTGACGGCGAAGAAGTTCGGCGAAAGGAGCATCCTGACAAGCAACCAGTACGTGGGTAATGGAGTCCTTTTCACCATCGAAGCGCCTGAAGAGTATTTCCCTAATGTCTTTGAATATATCGGACAGAACGGACAGTCGGACAGTTTGTATGAATTCCTGAATCTGTACAGTGTGTATGAATTTGACCCAGACAAGAGCGTAGCGGGCGATATTGTAGATGGAAAGACGGTGTATTTGGACTCTGTTTTTCATCTGACCAATTCGCTGTTGCGTGAATATGGCCACATCAACCGCGAGGATTCCTGTTATTTGGCTTTGGTTCCTACAGACCACGTTTGGAGACAGCTGTATGAAGAATATGTGGGTTACTTCAATTTTAATGACTTGACGACAAAGCGTGACTCTATGGTGCGCACTTACACCCGTCGTGCCATTGCTGACGGTACAATCTTCAACTTGAACACACAAGCGGCCAGCTTGCGTGATTCTGCACGTTCGACGGCTTATGAAGAACTCTACAACGGGGTGCTCAGTTATGCCGAACCGCGCTACTATATCTATCGTAATCCTTATGCTGGCGGTGGTGCTTTCGAAGGAGCGCAGGAGACGGTGTGCAGTAATGGTCGGGTGCTGATGCAGGACGATTGGAAGATTGATATTCGGGAAACCTTCTACCAGCAAATCAAAGTAGAGGCCGAGGCGAACAGCTATGTAGATACCATCATTCAGGCCAAAGAACCGCTGAGTGTGCGTGCTGTCCCACAGAACAACCCTTTCTATGGAAAGGTTTCGGAGAACTATTTCATGGAGGCCCAACCGTTGACTACAGCTTCTTCAACTTCGGTGCGCTACAATATTCCTGACCAGCTTTCCAATATTGGATATGACATTTACGCTGTCTTCGTGCCTGCCATTGCATACAACGAGAATGCATCTGCAGAAGACCGTTTGCCGTGTCGTGTACGCTTCACATTGGGATATACTGAACAGGACGGAACAGAAAAGACAGCTTCATTGCGTAATCCGGAAGATAATGCCGTGAACTTCGAGACGACTCCTGATGTGATGGATACGCTGCTCGTTGCCCGGAATTATGTGTTCCCCACCTGCGCTCTTGGATTGGAAGACCCACAGGTGACGTTGCGTGTGGCCAGCAATCTGACCAGCAGCATGTCGTCGCGCTTCACCCGTACTTTGCGAATGGATTGTATCATTCTGAAGCCGCACGAGAACTGATTGTGTGTGAATAAAGTCCAAAATTGTAAATTGTACATTGTAAACAGTAAATGAAAATATGAAAATGTTCAGAATATACAGTCTTTCCCTTCTGCTGTGCAGTGGTATGGTGGTTTTGGCACAGGAACCGGCCACTGGTGTGAAGGAAAATACAGAATCAGAAAGTAAACAAGTGCCGGTCCGCATCGTCAAGGGACGTGTGCTCAGTGCTTTAACTGATGCACCTCTTGCCGGAGCCATGGTCAGTACGACTGGTATCAGCGGCTATAGTACTCTTACGGGTGAAGACGGAACTTATGAATTGCAGGTGCCGCGTTTCGCATCGTCTGTCACAGTCAGTGCACCTGCCCATAATGCGCTGCGGCGAGGTCTTGCCGGTAGTGAAGTGCAACGCGATATTACGTTGTTACCTTCGACTTTGAAAAATGACAATACAGGTTTGTCTGAAACGACTTCACCAGTACAGGCCGAAGGCTTTGGTTACAGTCCGGCCGTCACTATTGAAGATGAAATCGGTGCCCGTCTTGGTGCTCAAGTCCGCACTTCTCTCCGCAGCGGAGTTCCGGGTATTGGTGGAGTGATGTTTATCGACGGACTCCATTCGTTGAATGCTAATGCCCAACCCCTGATTGTGATTGATGGCGTCATTTTTGACCAGCAATATGGTCGGCAGACCGAGCACAGCGGATTCTACAACAGCATCCTCTCCAACGTCAATCCGGCCGATATCGAACGTATCAGTGTTTTGCGCAACGGAACTTCGCTCTACGGCGCCAAGGGAGCAAATGGGGTTATCCTCATCGAAACCCGTCGTAACAAATCCATGGCGACTCGTATCACGGCAAGTCTTTCGGCTGGAGTAACAATGGAACCTAAGTACATTGATATGATGGATGCCGGACAGTATCGTAGCTATGCGTCGGAGCTTCTTCGTACGACTGATACGAAGGTCAGCAGTTTCAAATTCCTCAACGATGATCCTACTTATTATTATTACGGGCAGTATCACAATAATACGGATTGGAAAAAGGAAGTATATCGCACGGCTTTTACCCAAAACTATGGCATCAACGTAGAGGGAGGTGACGATGTGGCTAATTACAACCTCTCGTTGGGTTATACCAATGCCCAGAGTACAATGGAGTACAACGATATGAACCGCTTGAACATCCGTTTCAATACCGACATTAAGTTTTCTTCCAAGTTCTCTGCCCGTTTCGACGCTTCGTTTGCCAACCAGAGCCGGAATTTGCGCGATGACGGTGCTCCTATGGGATACGAGAATGGTTCGCCCACTTCACCCTCATTCTTGGCTTATGCCAAGAGTCCATTCCTCAGTCCGTATGTGTATGCAGGCGGACAGATTTATGAGAATCATCTCGATGTTACTGACGAAACATATTTGGATGAGGCTCTCAGCAACTATGCAGGCTACAACTACAAATTGGCCAATCCCTATGCCATCGGTGTTTATGGCGATGCCGAGAACAAGAATCGTTTTGAAAATTCGATGTTGAATGTGGCAGTCACTCCCCGTTATCAGATTACTCCCAACCTGTCGGTGAGCGAACATTTCAGCTACAATCTTATCAGCTCCAATGAAAAGTATTACCTGCCCATCAACGGTGTACCCGACTTCTATGTAGAGTCGGTGGCCGACTACCGTCAGAACGAGGTGCGTTCTATGGCTGCCAAGCAAAATTCTGTAATGAGTGACACACGTCTTCAGTGGACCCGTCGTTTCGGCGCTCATAGCCTCGACCTCTTCGGAGGTGCCCGTATCAATTGGGAAAGCTATAGTGTGACATCGCAGTTGGGCTATAATACCGGTAATGACAAGACTCCTTTCATCCATAGTGGACTGGCTGATGCCCGTACAACAGGCGGTACAGACGAATGGACTAATATTGCCTGGTACGCTCAGGCCGGATACAATTATTTGGGTCGTTATTTCCTGCAGGCCAATCTGACGGCTGAGGCCTCTTCACGTTTTGGAGCCGAGGCTGACGGGCTTGATTTCTGTAACACCCGTTGGGGACTTTTCCCCGGAGTGCAGGCTGCATGGGAAATTACCTCAGAGCCTTGGATGGCCAATGTGCGTGGTGTTGATTATCTGCGTCTTGGTGTCGGTCTTGATATCGCAGGTAATGATGATGTCAACTATCATGCGGCCCACAGTTATTTGGCTTCCGACAAATATCTGTATTCCATTCTTGGTCTTTCGTTCGCTGGCATTGGAAATCCTAAGATCCAGTGGGAGCGTACTCGCCGTTTGAATGCTTCGCTTCATGGAACCTTCTTGAATAACCGCTTGAGCCTGCAGTTGAATGCTTATAAGGCTGAGACGGACAATCTGCTTACCCTCCAGAAGTTGAGCTATCTTACCGGACTTGAGCACTATTGGGGCAATGGTGGTGCAATGAGCAACCAGGGGTTTGACCTCTCGTTGAATGGCCGTGTGATTGTTACCCGTGCTTGGCAGTGGGAGTTGGGATTCAGCCTGGGACACTATCGGAACGAGATAACTTCTCTTCCCGCTACCGATGGATCTATGGATACAGAACTTTATGGTGCCACAGTCCGTTCTCAGGTTGGTCAGGCAGCCGGGGTATTCTATGGCTATCGTTCGCTCGGAGTCTTCTCTACCAGTGAAGAAGCTGCTGCCGCTGCTCTTTATCAAGTAGAATCAAATGGAACACACACTTATTTCGCTGCAGGCGACGTTCACTTTGCCGACCTCGACGGTAACCATTGCATTGATGAAGCCGACCGTACGATTATCGGTGACCCCAATCCCGACTTGTATGGTAATATCTTTACCAGTCTTTCATATAAGCGTCTGCGCCTTGATGTCGGACTGAATTATAGTCTCGGTGGCGATGTGTACAACTACATGCGCTCACAGCTCGAGGGCGGCAGCCGCTTCATGAACCAGACGTTGGCTCTTACCCGTCGTTGGCATGGCGAGGGACACGTCACCGACATGCCCCGCATCACATTCCAGGACCCCATGGGTAATGCCCGCTTCAGCGACCGTTGGATTGAAGATGGCTCTTATCTCCGTCTTCGTAGTGTGACCCTCAGTTACCAGCTTCCTGTCAATTCAACCTTCTTGCAGGGATTGGAGTTCTGGGTACAAGGAAATAATCTTTTCACACTCACCAACTACTTGGGTACTGACCCTGAAGTGGCCGCCACTTCCAACGTCATAGGCCAAGGTATTGATACGGGGCTGCTTCCCCAAAGCCGCTCGTTCTTTGCCGGGGTGAAAATCAAATTGTAACAGCAGACCCACCCCCTGCCCCTTCCGAGGGAGGGGAGTGGATAGCTTCGAGAAACAAACAGATATATGATAAAGACTAAAACCAATAGAAAATATGATAGCAAGACTTTTTGATAAGATAAGTACAAACCATTCGCTCCTCTCCTTTGGGAGGGGTATGGGGGTAGGGCTCTTGGCTCTTTGGGGACTCTTCACTGTTACGTCCTGTGACGATATGCTCGCTACAGACTCTGACCTCTACGTCAATGCTGACGGTGGTAACCTGACAGACCCTACGGATACCATTTACTCCATGGTGGGCATCTTGAACAAACTGCAACCATTAGCTGACCGCACAGTGCTGTTGGGCGAAGTGCGTGCTGACCTTGTTGACCTCACTTCCTATGCCAGCACTGACCTCCAGCAGTTGGCCACCTTTACTGTTGCTGATGACAATGTGTATAACAATCCGCGCGACTACTATGCCGTCATCAACAACTGCAACTATTTCCTTGCCCATGCCGATACAGCCTTGAAGAACAATCGGGGCGAGCGTATTTTTGAGAAAGAGTTTGCGGCCGTCAAGGGTATCCGTGCCTGGACATATCTGCAATTGGCTCTCGTTTATGGTCGTGTACCTTTTGTGATTGAACCAATTACCAGTGCCCAGATTGATGAGGCCGACTATCCCATGGCCGACCTTGCGTACATCTGTCGCTATTTCATCGACGATCTCACCCCCTACATTCACACCGATATGCCCGGTTATGGCACTATCGGCAATGTAGATAGCCGTTTCCTCTATTTCCCCATCAATATTCTGTTGGGTGAACTTAATCTGTGGGCCGGCAACTATCGTGAAGCCGCTCTCAGCTATTACCGCTACATCTCTACCCGCAATGGTGTGGGCACCTCTTGGCCTCTACCTACTTTTATGGCTTATTGGCGTTCCGATGAACTTTCTTACGAGGGGCATTATGTTGATGGTTGGGAGATTAATTGTTTCCAGACTGAATCTTACACTACGGGTGGTGAGTTGGTTACCCTTATTCCAGGCGACTCCATCAGCTCGTCGCCTTATTACAGCAGCCTGCCCTCTCTGTGGAATACCACTACGGGCAACGATGGCTACTACAGCCTCACTCCCTCGGCCGCTATCATCAACTTGTCCAAGGCGCAGGTTTATTGCAACCGCAATTCGGCTGGTGAGGTCAGCTATGCACCCACCAATCTGCCCGACTATCTGACGGGTGACCTTCGTTTGCGTAGTGCATGGTACACCTCTTCTCGGGGTACTCTTGAAGGCCGCCCACGGGTACAGACTATGTATAAGCATTCGGGCGAGTCGCCTCATGTACACTTGTGGCGTAGTTCTATGGTATGGCTCCGCTTGGCCGAAGCACTCAACTGTGCCGGCTTCCCCCAGTTTGCCTACAACATTCTGGCAACGGGTGTGAACAACAACACCATCGATTCTCTCCAGAATGTCTATAAGGCAGACAGCGTGTGGTTGGAGCAGTTCAACTTCCCCAACACCCTCCATGTGCTCCGCACCGAGAGCCTTTCAGGTTATACCACCATCGGCGTGCATTCTCGTGGTAGTGGTTTCACCGAGTGGAACGAGCACTACGCACTGCCCATGCCGGAGGATTCGACTGCTACACTGGCCGCCATCGTGGCTCATCAGCAGCCCATCATTGAGGACCTCATCATGGATGAGTGTGCCCTTGAATTGGCCTTTGAGGGGCATCGTTTCTACGACCTCATGCGTGTAGCTTTGCGTCGTGGAGACCCTGCCTATTTGGCTTCGCGTGTCAGCGCTCGTCGGGGTGAGGGAGTTTCTTCTTCTATTGCAGTTGATCTTACCGATTCCCAGCGTTGGTATCTTCCTCTGAATGGTGGAAAATAAAGTTTTTCAGGGAATTAACAAAAACTACCCCTATAGTGGCAAAATTTGCCCATAGGGGTAGTTTTTTAGTTCTACTTTTGCGGAAAAGAAACGTAACTGACACTAAACTGACATAAAAACTAACAGACTAAAACAAACTGATGAAGAAAAAAACATTACTCACATCTTTTCTGGTAGCGGTGCTCTTCCCCCCCTTGGCGGCACAGAGCTACAAAGATGCGACCCTTAGTCATCATGAGCGGGCCAAGCACATGGTCAGCCTGATGACATTGGACGAAAAGATTGCCCAAGTCGGGCATCAGACTCCGGGCATTACCCGTTTGGGATTGGCCGGATACAACTATTGGAACGAAGCGTTGCATGGGGTGGCACGCTCAGGATTGGCCACATCGTTTCCCGTATCAAAGGCCATGAGTGCCACTTGGGACCTTGACCTCATCCGCCAATGTGCGACTGTCACCAGTGACGAAGCCCGTATATATAATAATGAGAAGGGGAAAGGACTCATCTATTGGTGTCCGACCATCAACATGAGCCGTGACCCACGTTGGGGACGTGACGAAGAGAATTATGGCGAAGACCCCTATTTGCAGGGACGTATAGCCGTAGAATATATCAAAGCTATGCAAGGCGATGACCCTAAGTACTACAAGACTATTGCTACGGCCAAACACTTTGCAGCCAACAATTATGAGGGAGGCCGTCACCATACCTCCAGTAATATGGATGAACGGAATTTGCGCGAATACTATCTTCCCGCTTTTGAAATGGCTGTCAAGGAGGGTGGGGTGCGTTCTGTCATGTCTGCCTATAATGCCCTGAATGGTATTCCTTGCGGAGCCAATCACGAATTGCTCATCGACATTCTGCGTAACGAGTGGGGCTTCGATGGCTTTGTGGTGAGCGACTGTGGTGCCATCGACAATGTGTATCAGAATCACAAATATGTGGCTACGGGTGCCGAAGCCTCGGCTGTCAGCATGAAAAATGGCGAAGACCTCAACTGTGGCAGCACTTTCCAGGAGTATTGTAAGGAGGCCATCCAGAAAGGTCTGCTTACCGAGGCGCAGTTGGATACAGCCTTGGTGCGTGTGTTGGAAGCCCGTTTCTCGGTGGGAGAATTTGATGGGGCGTCATTGGTTCCTTGGAAAAACATTTCAGATACGTTGCTTGATTGTCAGGCTCATCGCCAATTGGCCCACCGGGCAGCGCAGGAGGCTATTGTCCTGTTGAAGAACGAGAATGACTTCCTGCCCTTGACAACCGATAAGACTGTGTGCGTTATCGGTCCGATGGCCCAGACGGTTACATTGGGTGGATACAGCGGTTCGCCTATTGACCTCAGCACACCGCTCGAAGGCATTGCGGCCAAGATGGGTGTGAGTGCAAACGATGGCCGTGTGGAGTTTGAGGATTGCACAGAATTGAGTTATACAGGAGGTGGCAATCATTTGGTAAGAGAAGCTAACGGATCCAGTGGTAACTTGGGTTACATTCACAATGGCGACTGGGTGGCTTTCAATGAGATTGACTTTGGTGAAGGCAAGAGTCGCCTGACTCTCTATACCGGAGCGCAGAACAACAACCCTACGGTTGTGAATATCTCACTCGACACCCGTAAGACGGTGCCCGATATGCAGATTTCCATACCTCCCACCGGCAGTTGGAGCAGCTATAAGGAGACGACCTTCAACGTTGATCCCGCTATCTTCAAGGGAAAGCACAAGGTATATTTCACCTTCCGTTTTGCCAACCAATCCTATGGTGCCAATATGGACTGGTTCCGTTTTGACAATCCCGGTGAGGAGAATCCTCTCCAGTTGAATGGCCCTCTGTACTATGTGCAGGGATGCAACATGGTGGACAACAAGGCTACCGACTTGGAGACTGCCAAGAAGTTTGCAGCCAAGGCCGACGTGGTGGTGCTCTGCATGGGAACCGACCTCAGTACCAGCGACGAGAGCAACGACCGCGAATCGTTGAACCTGCCCGGCGACCAGCAGAAACTGATGGAGGCAGTGTACAGCGTCAATCCCAACGTCGTGTTGGTATTGCAGACCTGTTCGTCTGTCACAATCAATTGGGCACAGCAGCATGTGCCGGCCATTGTGGAGGCCTGGTACGGCGGACAGGCACAGGGACATGCCCTTGCCGATGTGCTCTATGGCGACTACAACCCCTCGGGGAAACTCACCTCTACATGGTATGCGGCTCTCAGCGACTTGCCCAAGAACCTCATGCAGTACGACATTCGGGCCAACAACTATACTTATATGTACTATGACAAAGAGCCGCTCTATCCTTTTGGTTATGGTTTGTCTTACACCTCTTATAAGTATTCTAACCTTTCAGTCAGCGCCGAATCGCTGGATGCAGGCGACAGCCTCACCGTCAGCTTCGATGTGACGAACACGGGTAATCGTGCCGGTGACGAAATAGTCCAACTGTATGTGCATGCCCATAGTCAGATTGAGCGTCCTGTCAAGGAGTTGAAAGGCTTCGACCGTATTCACTTGGAAGCCGGTGAAACCAAGCGGGTGACAATCCCCTTGCGTCACGACCAGCTCTGCTATTACAATACCGCCACCCACACCTTCGATGTAGAAGCCGGACAGGTCGATATTCTGGTAGGTGCATCGTCGGCCGACATCCGTTTGCGTGGTGCCATTCAGGCGCAGGCTGCCACGGTGAAACAGACCTATAAGAGTTTGGCTGCATCCGTCGGAACTGCCACGGTGAGTGGCAGCAACGGGAAAGCCAAAATCTACAATTTGGCTGGCCAGATGGTGGGCTATGCTGACAACAAGCGGGCTCTTCCTAAAGGAATCCTGGTGAAGGTGCCGCCCGGACAGAAGTTCGTCAACAGGTGAATTGCTTGGGATACAAGAAGAAATAAACAATAATCAATTAATTTATTAACTAAATCATTTTACTAACCAAAACAATTTGTATTATGAAAAGAATGATTACTCAATCCATGAAGGCTGCTGCCCTTGCAGTAAGTCTTTTCGGAGCCAGTGCTGTAGCTCAGGCCGCAGCCATCACTCCGGGTCAGTCAGTGACTGAATTCATTACAAACGAAGAGATGGGCATCGTGACAGCTCCTGTTTTCACTACTGCCGATTCTCTGGCAAACTGGGCTTATGGCTCTTACAACGAACCCGCTAACCTGATTGGTTATCAGGACCAGCGTGCTATGCTTGGTGCTTTCGAAGTGAATGTTCCTTCAGCAGGTGTATATGGTGTGGAAGTGAAGATTCGTACTACTACCACCAACTGGATGATAGGTTTCGGTGCTGACAAGAACCTCGAAATCAGTGGCCGTATGGACTCTGCCTCAACTCCGGGTTGGAATCAGATGGTACGTCCGACATTGATTTCTACTGTTGAAGCAAAAGTTGATACGCTGGAAGCTGCTGTTGGTACTCCCGACAGTTTGAATTATATTCCCGCTATCACACAGACTACTTATAGCTTTGCTTCAGGTGAGTGGGAAACCATCTACGTGCCTGTTACATTGGAGGCCGGACAAAACTATGTTTCATTCTGGCTCAGCCGTACCTATCAGGGTATCGACAACCTGAAGGGTCCCGATGGCTCTATCAATGGTGTGTACGTACAGTCAATCAAACTGTTGCCCGCTGGTTCAGGTGAAGGTGCACAGGTTTTGCAGGCTGCCACATTGAAACTCTGGCAACAGCGCATGTATCCCGCTATGATGAGCGAGGGTGGTGCTTCTTTGGCTGCCGACTATGCCGCTTTGCACGCTGCTTACGGTGCTGCTACCGACTACAGCAGCCTCGACCTCTCTAAGGTAAAGGCCGGTATCGATGCCGTTGCTGCTCGTGAGGTTGACCTCCGTCACGGACAGGGTGCTATCGTTGCTGGTGATTCAGCCATCTTTGCTCTTCCCTACTATCACAACCTGCTGGGTGGTGCCATCAGTGAGAACGAGCGTGGTGAATATCCCGATGCTCCCATGGTATTCGAGTACACCAACGGCAAGACTTTGATCTATAAGTTCACTACAACTGTTGACGGTACTTTCTATCCCGAATGTTACTTCGGTACCCAGCTTTCAACCAAGGCTCACATGAATGTGTATGCTGCCGACAGCACCACTAAGATGTTCCCCACTTGGGTGCTTGACCCCAATACAGGCAACTGGCAGGTTTACAAGATGTTCTCTTCTCCCAACACTGCCAAGTTCGAGGCTAAGGCTGGTGAGACATACTATTTCACTCTTTACTTTGAGAACTATGTAAACGTTCGTGGTCTCTATATGCGTCAGGTTATACAGACAGGTAAGTCTTATGCCGAAGTACAGGAAATGCAGGCTAAGGCTGAGGATATGTTTGCCAAGTATCAGGAAGGTACTGACGGCTTCTACGCTATCGGTGGTGACCTGACTTTGGTACGTGCTCTTGAAGATGCTATCGCTATGGCTTCTGACTTGGCCGAGGACAGCTCTTCTGAAGAGATGACTGCTGCTTACTATGCAATGGAAGAGGCTATCGGCAAGCTCGAAGCTGCTCCTGTCATCAACACTATTCCTACTACTGAGGCTAATCCGTTTGACATCTCATTGGGTGAGTTCACTTCATGGCGTATGGAAGGTGGCGGTAACATCGGTTACGCTTACGGCAACGGTAAGGTTGTTTACACCGTTTACAACAAGGTTGACTGCAAGTACAACGTTCAGTTCACTTGCTCTAACCAGGCTACTGACCTGTCTCAGATTGGTTTCCGTGTAGAGGTTATTCAGGAGAATGGCGAAATAACTCCTTTGGAAGATAAGATTGTTGACATCACCGGTGCTGGTGGTTGGGCACTGTGGGACGACCCCAATGCTAACTACACAGTAGAATTGGCTATCCCCGCTGGTAAGGTTTACATCTACGTTTATGGTGTAATGGCTGCAAGCAACAACTTCGTGGGTAACATGAACAAGTTCGACTTCATCCAGGTGCCTGGAACTGAAGGTGAAGGTTCTAAGGCTGTAGCCGCTGACATCGATGTTATCAAGGTAGCTCCTGCTGACGGTAAGGTTTACACCATCGACGGTATCTATGCCGGCGATAACCTCAACCTGCTCCGTGAAGGTATTTACATCGTAAACGGTAAGAAGGTTGTTATTAAGTAAGTAAACTCACGTTGTTTAATATTATAGGATAATTGAAAAGTGAAGGGCCATGCCGGTGACGGTATGGCCCTTTTTAGTCATTGGAAATTTTGCGAGCCGCAAAATATTTTTTGCGGCTTGCATTTGGGTAAAATGCTACGGCGCATTTTGGATTTTGCGGCTTGAAGAATTTATTTTGCAAGCCGCAAAATGAATTTTGCAAGCCGCAGATTTTGTTTTTCCTGAAAAATACCTATTTTTGCATTATCTTTGTAGGCAAAGAAAAACTTATAAAATATGGCAAAGAAAGCAATCAAAGAAAAAAGTATCGAGGAGACCCTGTGGGAGTCGGCCAATAAGTTGCGCGGTTCGGTGGAACCGTCGGAATACAAGCATGTGGTGTTGAGCCTCATATTCCTGAAATACGCTCACGACCGTTTTACGGAGCGGCGCAATGAGTTGGTAGCCGAGGGAAAGGAGGCATTTGCCGACCAGCCGGTGTTTTACAATGCCAAGAATGTGTTCTATCTGAACGAGGCAAGCCGATGGGACTACATCATGGAGAATGCCAAGCAGAACGACATTGCCATCAAGATAGACCAGGCACTCGCTACGGTGGAGAAGGACAACCCCACACTGAAGGGAGCACTTCCCAGCAACTACTACTCGGGGTTGGGGCTCGACCGCTCCAAGCTGGCCGCCCTTCTCGACGAAATCAACAAGATTGACACCCTGAAGGACCCTGAGAACGACCTCATTGGACGGGTCTATGAATACTTTCTTGCCAAGTTTGCCATTGCCGAAGGTAAGGGTAAGGGGGAGTACTACACCCCAAAAACGATTGTCAACCTCATTGCCGAAATGATACAGCCCTACCAAGGCAAAATCTACGACCCCTGTTGCGGTTCGGGTGGCATGTTTGTGCAGAGCATGAAGTTCATCGAGGCACACCACGGAAACAAGCGCAACATCTCGGTCTATGGACAGGAATACACCAACACCACCTATAAACTGGCCAAGATGAATCTGGCCATCCGCGGCATAGCCAACAATCTGGGCGAACAGGCGGCCGACACGTTCAAGAACGACCAGCATAAGGAGCTGAAAGCTGACTTCATCATGGCCAATCCCCCTTTCAACCAGAAGGCTTGGCGCGAGGACAACGAACTGAAGGACGACCCCCGTTGGCACGGCTACACAGTGCCACCCACCAGCAATGCCAACTATGGCTGGATTCTGAATATTGTCAGCAAACTGTCGGCCAATGGCACGGCAGGCTTCCTGTTGGCCAACGGTGCACTGAGTGGCGACGGCACCGAACTGGAGATACGCCGCCAGCTCCTGCAGAACCATTTGGTAGAGGCCATCGTCATCCTGCCACGCAACATGTTCTACTCCACCGACATCAGTGTGACCCTGTGGATTCTCAACAAGAACAAGCGTGCACGCACCGTGGAGCAGAATGGCCGCCTTGTGAAGTACCGCAACCGCGAAGACGAGGTGCTCTTCATCGACCTGCGCCAATGGGGCGAACCGTTTGAAAAGAAGTACATCCAGTTCTCACCCGAGCAGATACGGCAGATTGCCGACAACTTCCACCACTGGCAATGTGAGAGTCACGAGCAGACTTATCAGAATGTGCCCGAATATTGCTATTCTGCCACCCTCAACGAGATAGAACAGAAGGGGTGGAGCCTGGTGCCCAGCAAATACATCGAGTTCAAGAACAGGGACGAGCAGATAGACTTCGACACCCGTATGCGCGAACTGCAAAGCGAGCTGTCCGAACTGTTGAAACAAGAGGAGGAGAGCAAGCAAGAGCTGAAAGCATTGTTCGATAAGTTAGGTTATAGTCTATGAGCAAGAAATCAATAACTCGTGAGTGACACTCACGAGTTCAATTATGAACAGGAGGATTAAGAGATGAAAGACTATAAACGATTAGGCGATTATATCCGCGAAGTGAATGTGCGAAATCGGGAGTTGGAGGTAACGGACTTGTTGGGTGTAAGCATCTCTAAAGAATTTATGCCTTCGATTGCCAACACCATTGGTACGGATATGTCAACATACAAGCTTGTGAAACGAGGACAATTTGCCTACGGTCCTGTTACTTCACGAAATGGAGACAAAGTTTCCATTGCTTTATTGAATGGATACGATGATGCAATAATCTCTCAAGCTTACACCGTGTTTGAAATTATAGATCATGATGCTTTGTTGCCCGAATATTTGATGATGTGGTTCCGCCGTCCTGAGTTTGACCGTTATGCCCGTTTTCATTCTCACGGAAGTGCGCGTGAAGTATTCGATTGGGATGAGTTGTGCGATGTAAAACCTCCCATCCCCTCCATCACCCGCCAACGTGAAATCGTAGCGGAATACGAAACCCTAACACACCGCATCCGTCTTAACGAACAAATGATTCAGCATCTCGAAACCACCGCCCAAGCCCTCTACCGCAAGATGTTTGTGGATGGAATTGATAAAGAGAACTTGCCAGAAGGATGGAAAATGGGGACGATTGAAGAATTAGGTAAAGTTATAACAGGGAAAACTCCTTCAAGTGAAAATCCTGAAGATTTTGGAGATGAAATGCCTTTTGTAGCACCTGGAGACTTTTCAAATTATAAAAAGTTCGCTATAGGGGCAGAACGTATGCTTTCTTCAATAGGGATAAAACGATTAAAAGGGAAAGTCTTACCAAAAGGTTCTGTTATAGTAACCTGTATTGGGTCTGATATGGGTAAAGTTGCAATTGCATCTGAAAATTGTGTTACAAATCAACAGATGAACTCTATCGTTGTTAGTAGCAATGAGTATTCGGATTATTTGTTTTACGCTTTATCTTCGATATCAAAGGAACTTAAAGCAATGGCATTAGGAAGTTCTACAATGCCGCTACTTAATAAAAGTGATTTTGAACAGATTGAGATAATTATACCTCCATTCGAATTGCTTCGAGAATTTTCAGAAATAACTAGCAAAGGAAATACTATAGTAATTTTAAAGCTAAAAGAAAACAAGAAATTAACCGAATTGCAGTCTTTGCTATTAGCGAAGATGGGGCAATAAATATAAGTTGTTCGGGTTCCGAACAACTGCTACTGATGGTTATAAGAAAAGAACTGTTCGGAATTACCGAACAGTTCAATTTTGTAACAAACAGATTTGAAAGAGCAGGAGAAGTCTCCGATGTATGGTTTTGTTTTGGAAATTTGCATAAAATTTGCAACTTTTCAAAATAAAACCGCGTTATAATCCGTTTTTATTGTATATTTGCAACCGCAAAACAATGGAATTATGATACAAGAAATCAAAATAAAGAATTTCCGTTCCTTCAAGGACGAAGTGACATTCAGTTTCGAAGCATCCAACGACAAATTTGCCGAAGATAGCCAAGTGGTGCAAATCAATGAAAGTACAAGACTTCTCCGCTTTGCCGTTATATATGGCTACAATGCTTCGGGAAAAACAAACTTGCTGGATGCGTTGGATTTCTTGCGTTATTTTTGGAGTTATAAGCCCGAGAGTCTGGATGAAGGTACAAAGGTGAATCCTTTTAAACTCGACAACACTTCTTCAAGCGAACCAACACGCTTTGAGGTCGTATTTTATGTAGGAGATACTAAATACTGGTATCAATTGGAATTGGACATGCTGCAAGTGCATAAAGAAAAACTGTCATACTACAAGAGTACCCAGCCTATCATGTTGTTTGAAAGAACGCTGGAAAACAATCAGTCTGTCGTAGAATTCAACAATAATGGTAATGGAGACAAAATCAGTGCTGCAGCCAAGGAATTGATAAATGTGAACTGTCTGAAAAATCTGTCTGTATTTGTGGCACGAAATCAAGTAAACGTCAGTCTCCCCCTGATTGATGCTGCGAAAGACTGGATGAAATCACAAATCATGCCTACAATTTACCCTGGCACAAATTTGAACTATTATGCACAACGGAAGACTGCTGAAAACAAGCATATAATAAAGTCTATAGTTGACTTCCTGCATGAAGCTGATTTCAACGTTACGAATATTCAATCAGATGTGATTGACAAACATATTGCCGACGATATGATTGAATATTTTATGGAGGATGCAAATACTCCTAAAGAAGAAAAAGAACGTATCAAAAGGGAAAAAACAATCAAACAGTTCCAAACTATATTTGAACATACCGTAGAAACCGAAAATGGGAAAGAAACATTCCCAATGTATGGAATGGACGAATCGGCGGGAACTTTGCGGACATTCGGAATCGAAACCGCTTTGATAGAGGTTTTTAATACTCAATCTCTTCTTCCTGTAGATGAGGTGGACACATCCCTTCATCCCAAATTGTTAGAAAAAATTTTATATGATTATTTGCGGATACCATCAAGAACCCAACTTCTTGTCACAACCCACAACGATGGTTTGCTGGACTTGGTTGATGATCTGATTAGAAAAGATTCCATCTGGTTTACCGAAAAGAAGAAATCGGGCGTAACGGATTTGTATAAATTGACTGACTTCAGAGGTGTCAACCGTCTGTCGTCCATCAGAGAGGCTTATCGGAACAAACGGTTTGGTGCAACCATGAACTGACATGATGGAGAAACGAGAATTAAGAGAAACCATTGAGCAGAAACGCTTCTTTGAGGCTGTGCCTGCATCTGCTTTGCCTGAACAGGACGAAGGCAAAAGAGACATGGGGCCTCTGTATCCGTTTCTCATTAGTGGAGGGAAGAATACAGAGCGTTGGTATTTCGCACACATCAATGACATAACTGATTACAAGTTCAATATCATACCAAAGTATTTTGGTGATGAATCGAGTTATACAGAGGTCTTCCCAAATAGAATAAAAAGTATTCTGGAGAAAAACGCGGATGCAAAGATTTTCTGCGTGTTCGACTGGGACACCATCTTCGACAATGAAACCAATAAGGAAAAGCATAGAGCTTTTGAAGAGGAACTACAATCGGAGATTGAAAATGGCACGGTGATTCTTTGCCCAAGTATGCCGAGCATAGAATATTGGTTCTTGCTGCATTTCGAAAATCATACGAATTTGATAAAGGACAATGGAAACGCAGTAGGATTTTTGGCTCCGTATATAAAATCGTGGTTCACTTCTGAAAAGAAATTATCGAAAATACTCAAGAGTGAAAAATATATCCAAAGTTCTCATTGGGTAAAAGAACTGTGTGCTGATGGCAAATTGCAGCTTGCCATCCAACGGGCAGAAAAGAATATAAATGCCGCAATAAAGAATGGCAATTTGGACAACCAGTCCTATACATACATTTATAAACTCTTCAAGGAATAACAACTAACCCCCATCTTATTATTCCAATTCTTTTCAATTTTGCAAGAATTGGAATATTTTTTGTCTAAAAATCAAGATAAAAGTGAAATGATTCTTTATACTCCAAAATATTGCGTATTTTTGTCCAAACAATAAATTTGCAGACAAACGCCTATGCCACACTTCAACGAACATGCCCTTGAGATGGCCATTATGGAACTGTTCCAGCAGCAGGGGTATATCTATACCAATGGGGAACAGGTGCATAAGGAGGTTAGCGATGTGTTGCTCCGCGATGACCTGCGAATGTTCCTGCGCAACAGGTATGCAGACATGACACCATTGGAGGTGGAGAGTGCCATTGCCCGACTGACGGCCAATGTGGGATTCTCGGACTATGAGAACAATGTGGCCACCTTCCGCCTCATTACCGAAGGATTCTCACTGAAACGGGAAGATGTTTCGCTGCCCGACCTGTTTGTTGAACCGATTGACTTCGCGACCGAAAGCAACAACATATTCCGCATTGTGAACCAGCTGGAGATACAAGGTCGAGAGAAACGGATACCTGACGGAATAGTCTATGTGAACGGATTGCCCATGGTGGTGCTGGAGTTCAAAAGTGCCGTGAAGGAGGAGACAACCATCAAGGATGCATTCACACAACTGACCGTTCGTTATCGACGCGACATACCGGAACTGTTCAAGTACAATGCCTTTGTGGTCATCAGCGACGGGGTGAACAGCAAATATGGTTCGCTCTTTACGCCTTATGAATTCTTCTATGCCTGGCGAAAGGTGGAGGCAACGGACAAGCCTACGGATGGAATAGGCTCGCTGCACACGATGATGGAGGGAATGTTCCGCAAGGAACGGCTGCTGAGTGTGATAAAGGACTTTGTGTTCTTGCCCGACTCGTCGAAAAAAGAGATGAAAATCGTTTGCCGCTATCCGCAGTTCTTTGCTACTCACAAACTTTTTGACAACATCCGCAGCCATTGCAAACTGAACAAGGAGGGTGACGGAAAGGGTGGAACCTACTTCGGCGCTACGGGATGTGGCAAGAGCTACACCATGCTGTTCCTGACCCGCATGCTGATGCGCAGCCGTGAGTTTGCCAGCCCGACAATCATTCTGATAACTGACCGTACGGACCTTGACACCCAATTGTCGGAGCAGTTCGGGCGGGCCAAAACATTCATTGGCGATGATTGCGTGGTGGAGGTGGAGAGCCGTGCCAAGTTGCGCGAACACTTGCAGGGACGCACCAGTGGCGGAGTGTTCCTGACTACCATTCATAAGTTTACGGAAGACACCCGACTGCTTTCGGAACGTGCCAATATCATCTGCATCTCGGACGAGGCACACCGTTCGCAAACTAATCTTACCCAACAACTGAGGCAGACGGAAACCGGATTGAAACGCAGTTATGGCTTTGCCAAATACTTACATGATTCTTTACCCAATGCCACTTATGTAGGTTTCACAGGTACACCGATTGATGCCACTATCGATGTGTTTGGCGAGGTAGTAGATGCTTATACTATGACTGAATCGGTGGCGGATGACATTACCCGCCGTATCGTGTATGAAGGACGTGCCGCCAAGGTGATGCTCGATCACTCGAAACTGCAAGAGATAGAGCACTACTATCAGCAATGCGCCGAAGAGGGGACAAACGAATACCAGATAGAAGAAAGTAAGCGGGCAGTGACACAGATGGAACGCATCTTGGGTGATCCCGACCGCTTGCAGGCTGTGGCTGAAGACTTTATTGCCCACTATGAAAACCGCATAGCAGAAGGTAGTACGGTGGAGGGGAAAGCCATGTTTGTCTGCTCTAACCGTACCATTGCTTACGAACTATACAAGAAAATCATAGCCTTGCGTCCTGAATGGGTAAAGAGGCCAGGAATGCAAGAGGAGGTGGCAGATTGTGAAATAGCCGCCGAAACGGTTCCACTCTATGGCAATCAGCCGCTTCCGTTGGAAAGAGTCAAGATGGTGATGACCCGCAACAAGGATGATGTGAAGGAACTCTACGACCTGTTAGGAACCGAAGAGGAGCGGAAGAGTTTGGACGTGCAATTCAAGAATCCGAAATCGAACTTCAAGATTGCCATTGTTGTGGATATGTGGATTACGGGATTTGATGTCCCTTGTCTGGATACCATGTATATTGACAAACCATTGCAACAGCATACGTTGATTCAGACCATATCGCGTGTGAACCGTGTCTATCCGGGTAAAGATAAAGGCTTGGTGGTGGATTACATCGGCATAAAGAACAATCTGAATACGGCTCTGAAGAAATATGCTACAGGAGAAAACGAAGATGCCGGTTCGGTGGAAGCTGTGGAGCATTCCATCGTGATGGTGAAAGATGAGTTGGATATCCTGCGACGGATGTTCGGCAGTTTTAACTACAGCAAGTTCTCGACTGGTACACCCTTGGAACAGTTGGATTGCCTGAACCGGGGTGCTGAATATGTGCAAACGACCAAGGAGATGGAAAATCAGTTTATGGGACACACCAAGAAACTGAAATCGGCATTCAACCTGTGCAGCAA
The DNA here is from genome assembly GCA_017521285.1 of Bacteroidaceae bacterium. GTDB lineage: Bacteria > Bacteroidota > Bacteroidia > Bacteroidales > Bacteroidaceae > Phocaeicola_A. The sequence continues at coordinate 30,539 of JAFXDG010000036.1, forward strand.
CAGTGAACAGATAACCACTGAAGAGCGTGAAGACATCCATTTCTTCTGCGGGGTACGTTCCATCATTTACAAGTTGACCAAGGGAGAAACACCCGATGCCTCGCAAATGAACAAACGGGTAAGCGAAATGATTGAAGAGGCTATCCAATCAGAAGGTGTGGAAGAGATTATCCAAATTGGTAATGACCGGGAAAATTTGGACGTACTGAGCGAGGAATACATGGAAAGACTGTCCAAACTGAAAATGCCGAACACCAAAGTGAAATTGATGGAGCGCTTGCTGAAAATGGTCATCTCTGACTTCAAGAAGGTGAATAAGATAAAAGGTATAGATTTCACCAAACGATTGAATGATTTGGTCATCAGGTATAACGACCGTTCGGATAGTGCCATCTTTGCCGATGAAGTGTTGACTGAGGTGGCAAACCAAATGGCTGAATTGCTGAAAGAGATAAATAAGGAAAAGAAATCTTTCAAAGATTTGGGAATAACTTACGAAGAAAAGGCTTTCTATGATATTCTGATAGCTGTAGCCAAACAATTCGGCTTTGATTATCCCGAAGACAAAGCGAAAATATTAGCTGGAGAGATAAAGAATATAGTAGATGATAAATCGAAATACACCGACTGGGCCAAACGAGATGATATCAAAGCTGAATTGAAAATGGACTTGATTCTTATTTTGGCAGAATATGGTTACCCACCTGTAACCAACGATGAAGTTTTCAAAGAGATATTTGAACAGGCGGAGAATTTCAAGAAATACAGTAATTGAAAGGTTTATAGCCTGCCCAAGCAATAGGGGGGCAATAGGGTATGTAAATTGAGAAAAGGGCTGTGTCTTGTTTGGCAAGATGCAGCCCCTTTTTGTCGGACTATGTCCGACGCTGTAGTGCTATGTGGTTTATATTGAAGGTAATATAATAAACGCTCCTGTCGGTTATTCCTTGTATGTTGCCTGTATGGCCTCTTTCTTGGCTGCGGCAGCAAATTCTTGCGGAGTGGTGCTGACGGGTTCTTTCATGAACTCGGGAACGTTGTAGCTACGCAAGTATTGGTGGTAGTATGCCGGATCTTCTTGAGGTACGGCAAAGGCTTTGCGGGCCTTGCCCTCTGCATCGAAATAGGTCACGTAGAGGCGGGTGTAATTATTGTCGTCGCGTCGGGTGCTGAAGAGAATCCAGCGTCCGTTGCTCGACCATGAATGGTAGCTTTCGGCTGCCGGGCTGTTGGACTCGCTTAGCGGACGTACTTCTCCTGTGGTCAGGTCCATCAGGAAGAGGTCTGCTTCGGGGTGCCAGATGTGGAAACAGCCATGTATGCCCTGTGTGAAGAGCAGGTAGCGTCCGCAAGGACTGATGCGTGGCAGGGTGGCACTCTTGTCGATGGCTGCGGCATCATAGACCAATTCGGGGGCTGAGAATGTGTGGGTCTCGGCGTTGAACTGGCGTCGGTAGATATTGTATTTTATCTCGCTGTATCGGGTGATTACGTCGGCGTCCTCTGCCACACTGTCGTTGTGGACGAAATGCGCCGAAGCATAGTACAGCGTACGTCCGTCGGGGGCCCACCAGGGGTAGATCTCCATTTCATGCGGTTCGGCACTGATGGTGCTCACTTGGTTCTTCTCCACATCGTAGAGGATGAGGTCGCTCCGGCTGTCAAACACCTCTATTTTACCCAAATCCTTCGTATGGAACGATTGCCCGGTTATGTTGGTGGAGTAGGCTATCAGTTTCTTTGTGGGGTGCCAGGAAGGATACACACCGGCACTGATGGTTTCAGGAGTCTTCAGGTTCACTTTGCGCGGTGTGCCGTCGGATACAATCATGGTTCCGCCGAATCCCTGACGCATGTGGAATTGCATATTGCTGGTGCTGTAGTTCTGATACGAATGGCAGTTGATGCACTGTCCCACAATTTCGTCGCTCACAATCATGTTGTTGTAGATGACCGTTTCGTCGAAATTCGTTAAATGGCGCTGGTTGATGCTCAGCATTTCGTAGGCGATGTACGAAGGGCAGATGACGCGGTACGAGATGTAGGGATCTATCTCTTCCTTGGCTACATGGATGTTGAAATCCTTGTGCTTGGACCATTCTTTCCCCTCTTTGGTATAGAGTGTCACGGACAGTTTGTCTCCTTTGGCTTTTTCCGTCATTTCCCTCCATTCGTCTATGGGGATTTGCACTTTGTTCCCGTCTCCGTATGTGGCACTTCCGTCTTTCCATTGGATGTGGGCCACACACTCTTCGGCATCTTCAGCCATGAAGTTCAGTGGCGCGATGTTGTATGGGACAGTCACGTCCGTATAGTCGGGGTATATGACGGGCTGTTTACCCGTTTCACTGTAAGCCTCGGGCAGCGCAGGATGGCTGTTGCAAGAAACGAAGGCCATCAGGGCGCATATATATATATAATAAGGTATAAACTTCTTTCGATTCATTTGGTTTAGGGTTTAGGGAGTTTGGTTTAGGGTTTAAGGTTAGGGATTAGGATTTAGGGAGTTGGTCTTTTCACCCTCAACCCTAAGCCCTCAACCTTTTAATAGCTTCCTACGTTGTTGCAGAAATAGTAGAACCACCAGAAGGTGTCTCCGAATGTCGGTTTCAGGACTTCCCCTATTTCCTGTTCATTCAGGCCTTTCTTCAGGTTATACTGTATGATGCTATTGAATTGTACATATCTGTCCTTGATTTTCTGCTTGTCAAACGGCATTCGGTCTATCTGTACTGTTTTCTCCAGGTTGCCGTACAGATAGGCTGCCTCCTGATAGTGTATCGGCATTTCCGAACCGTTGTGGAGGTTGGCGTATTGGAAGAATCGTGGCCAGAACAATTGGATGTTCTTGCTGATGAGGGCATAGTTCAGTGTCACCTCCTGCAGCAGGCGGCTGTCGATGTTCATGGTGTTCGAGAAGTAGTGCAACAGATACATCTCACACAGTCCGTTGTCGCTGTCAAGGTCCTCATTTATATGCTTGTGTAGTTCCTTGACGGTCTTGAACTCATTAGCTTGGGCAATTTTTCCCGGATAGTTGCAGAATTCTTCAAGTCTTTCTCCTTCTTCGCGGTGGAAGGTGGTCTGTTTTAACAGGTTGACATACTTTCTTGCAACATCATATTCTCCAGAGACCAAGGCACAACGGGCCAGAATCTTCAAAGTATTGACATCGAATCCGTATTCAACGCCGTTTTCAATGGCCCATCGGGTAGCAAAGTTCAGCTTGCCGTGGCAATAGTAGAGTAGGGGGGCGGCTGTGTGTACCAAGTGTACCACCAATTCGTCCCGCTTATGGGGCAGTCTGCTTCCATTGTCGTAGTGGAACATCTGGTTGCCCATCTGGCCCAAGTTCATCAGTGCCAAGTTCTTGAGTATGACCATTTGGCGGGTGGGGGTGTCTTTCCATTCGCGTGCTTCTGTCAACACCTCTTTCCAATTGCTCTCCTCGGCATGGCGGTACATGCGCATTTCGGCCTGATAGTTGTAGTCGTCAAAATTGGTTACCCAGATGGTCAGGGCACATCCGGCAATGACGACTACACGGGCGAGGATACTCCACTTTTCTTTCACTTTTTCTAACAGGTTGCCGCAAAGTGCCAGTGCTATACAGCTTGCTGCCATGACGAAGAAGGGAGCATTGGTTATCCACGACAGGGATTCCTTCAGTACGAATCGGGGGAATCCGAATACCCATGCGTCTTCTATGCGCATTTGGGTGTAGTGCTGATACCACAGCAGGGGCACTACCCCTATCAGTGCAGCGGCATATACGAGGGGGGTATAGCTGTGTTTCCCTCCTTTTTCCTCTTTCTTTGTCGTATAGACTATGGCTGTCAACAGTGCACCGAACAGCGCATACCATCCCATCAGAGGATAGCCCACAACGGTCCAGACTCCCAACCAGAGGTATCGCCAATAGCCGCGTATATGCTTGCCGGCCCATGTCCCCAGCATCACGAACAGCAAGGCAATGCTTTCGCTGAACCAGTATCCGGGAACCTTCATGTTGTACATCCAATAACCCAGACCGATGACGGAACAGAGCATGGCCGTGACAGGAATAAGTGCCAAGTGGCTCCATCTCTTCCCCAAATTGAATGTCTTGATGGTGATGGAATAGATGCCCAACCAGATGAGAATCAACAAACAGCTTCCAATGGCCGGGTAATAGAAGAATTGGGTCAGATAGCTGCCGATCCAACGGACAAATCCGTGTGGGGTGGCCATCAGATCATTCCAGAAAATCGGGTTGGAAAGGAATAGGGAACGTTCCTGTACAGTGAACAGGTAATCGCTGTTCATGCCTATCAGAATCCATCCGGCGAACAGGGCAAATAGTATGGCCTCCATCCAAGGTTTCCATCCCGGAATGGTTCTCTTGTGTTTTTTAGGGGCCTCCGGACGGGTGGGCGGGTTCTTTTTCTTCATGGTTAATGCGTTTGTAGGATGGCGATGGCTGATGGCGTACTGATGTCAATATCGTCGCCAACAGCCATCGTCAAAGTTCTATGCGTCAGGTTATTTCAGCAGAGCCAATGTCTCTTTGATACGCTTCATGGACTCTACAATGTTCTCGTCCGATGTGGCGTAGCTCATGCGGATGCACTCGGGGCTGCCGAAAGCGCCACCGCCCACGCAAGCAACGTGGCCCACTTCCAACAGGAACATGGCCAAGTCAGCTGCATTGGCTATGGTGCGTCCTTCGTAGCTCTTGCCGAAGTAAGAGTCACACTTGGGGAACAGATAGAAGGCTCCTTGCGGCACATTCACCTCAAAACCGGGGATTTCCTTGGCCAGCTTGACGATGAGGTTGCGGCGGCGCTCAAAGGCCTGACGCATCTCTTCCACGGGAGCCTGTGTGCCGGTGTAAGCTGCTTCGGCTGCTTTTTGTGATACCGAGCAGGGGCCTGAGGTGTATTGTCCTTGCAGCTTGTTGCAGGCTTTCACGATCCATTCCGGTCCGGCGATGAATCCGATGCGCCATCCGGTCATGGCGTATGCCTTTGACACACCGTTCACAATGATGGTGTTCTCCTTCATTTCGGGGAATTGGGCGATACTTTCGTGGGCACCTACGTAGTTGATATGTTCGTAAATCTCGTCGGCAATCACATAAACCTGCGGATGCTTGGCCAATACGGCAGCCAGTCCGGCCAGCTCTTCTTTGCTATATACCGAACCGGTCGGGTTCGAGGGTGAACACAGAATCAGGGCTTTGGTCTTCGGTGTGATGGCGGCTTCCAACTGGGCGGGAGTAATCTTGAAATCCTGTTCGATGCCAGCGCGTACGATAACGGGAGTTCCGTCGGCCAGTTTCACCATTTCAGGATAGCTTACCCAATAGGGGGCAGGGACAATCACTTCATCCCCTTCGCCTACCAGTGTCATGATGACGTTGCATACCGACTGTTTGGCTCCGTTTGAGCACGAAATCTGTGCAGCGGTGTATTCCAGGTTGTTTTCGTTCTTCAGTTTGGCCACGATGGCATTGCGCAGGGCAGGATAACCCGGTACGGGAGAATAGCGTGAGAAATTCTCATCGACTGCCTGTTTGGCTGCCTCCTTGATGTGGTCAGGAGTGTTGAAGTCGGGTTCACCTACACTCAGGTTGATAACATCGATGCCTTGAGCCTTCAGCTCACTGCTCTTTTGTGACATGGCAAGCGTCTCTGACGGAGAGAGGCGTTGCAAACGGTCGGATAAGTTGTTCATTTAGTTTATTATTTAATTTTTAATTCTTCGTTCTTCACTCTTCACTTATATGCAGTCTGTGCCCCATCCGGTCCTGTTTGGTCTTCAGGTAGCGTTCGTTGTACTGGTTGGGCTTTACTTCAATGGGTACAATCTCTTTGATTGTCAGTCCGTAGGCTTCCAGTCCGATGCGTTTGATAGGATTGTTGGTCAGCAGGCGCATCTGGCGCACACCGATGGAACGCAGGATTTCGGCTCCCACGCCATAGTCGCGTTCGTCAGCCTTGAATCCCAGGCAGAGGTTGGCATCCACCGTGTCCATTCCCTCTTCCTGCAGTTTGTAGGCACGCATCTTGTTCATCAGTCCGATGCCGCGTCCCTCTTGTTGCAGATATACGACTACGCCTTTTCCTTCCTGCTCGATCATCTGCATGGCCTTGTGCAATTGGGCGCCACAGTCACAGCGTGCCGAGCCCAAGATGTCCCCCGTGGCGCATGATGAGTGTACACGCACCAGTATCGGCTCATTCTCGTCCCAGGTTCCTTTGATGAGGGCCATGTGTTCCAGACCGTTTGACTTTTGGCGGAAAGCAATCAGTCGGAAATGTCCGTCGGCTGTCGGCATATCCACTTCCACGCCCTGTTCCACCATTGATTCTTGTTTCAGGCGGTAAGCTATCAGGTCGCGGATGGCAATGATTTTGATGCCGAAGCGCTGGGCTACCTCCTGCAGTTGGGGCATACGGGCCATGGTGCCGTCTTCGTTCATGATTTCAATGAGGGCGGCAGCGGGGCGCAGTCCGGCCAACCGTGCCAGGTCAATAGCTGCTTCGGTATGTCCGGCGCGGCGCAACACACCCTTGTCCTGTGCGTACAGGGGGCTGATGTGTCCGGGGCGGCCGAAGGTGGCAGCTGTGGATGCGGGGTCTGAAAGTGCCAGGATGGTAGCGGCCCGGTCGTTGGCCGAAACACCCGTGGTGCATCCTTCCAGTTTATCTACCGTTACGGTAAACGGTGTGCCCAAGATGGATGTGTTGCGGCTCACCTGATGCTCCAGTTCCAACTCTTCACAGCGCGAGATGGGCAGCGGGGCACACAGTACTCCTCGTCCATAAGTAACCATGAAGTTTACTTTCTCGGGAGTGATCTTCTCGGCTGCCACAATAAAGTCCCCTTCATTCTCGCGGTCTTCGTCATCGACCACAATCAGGAACTTGCCTTCGCGGAAGTCTTCAATCGCTTCTTCAATCGTATTTAGTCTGAATGAATCCATTTGTTATTGTTTTATAGTTATAGTGGCTATGGAATCTGTGGATTCCTATAGTTGTTATAGCTCTTTTATCCTTTCCATTATTTTCTGGTTGGTCTCCTCAATCTTCTTCAAATCCTTGTCCAACCGGCGGCCGAACATCCAGATGCGCAGGTAGAAGATGAGTCCGACGGGGACTATCAGTCCGCACAACACATTCAGCCACTGGTGTCCCGATGGGCTCTTGTGGGCGCTGACTGACACGATGGGGTATTCGTTCAGCGCGTTCAGCACTTGCGTGTCGGTGCTGTTGCCCAAGGTCTCGATGATGCTTTCCAGCTCGTCGCTGATCTGTTGTATCACGGTGTCATCCTCGTTGCGGGTAAAGATGCGCAGGTAGTTGGGAGCGCGGTCAAACCGCTCTTGGGCGGCGTATGCCTCACACCGTTGGCTGAGTGTTTCCAACCGGCCATATACTTCCGGATAGTCGGGGTCTTCAATGATGACCTCTTTCTTGAAGATATGCCGTTTGCTTCTGAGTCCCAACAGTTTCATGAAGAAAGCCTTGTAGGCATCTATGTTGAACACCACCGAATCGCCGTTGGCCTTGTAGGTGAGCCAGGCTCCCAATGGTATCAGCACCAGGGAACTGATCCACACACCGAACCACATCTGCAGTTCTCCTTCGCGTGCCATCTTCGAGCCGGTGTTTTCGATAATGTAGTAGAAGATGAACAGTACCACCGAGATGATGACCGGCATACCCAATCCTCCCTTTCGGATGATGGCTCCCAAGGGGGCACCGATGAAGAAGAAGATAAGGCAGGCCAGGGAGAGTGTGATTTTGCCCCACCACTCTTTCTGGTGGCGGCGTATGTTCTTGTCACCGTCGCTGGTGATGTAGCTCTTCATGGCCAGTTCCGAACTCTGTGTCTGCGCCCGGCTGAGGGCACTCTGTATCAGTTGTTCCCGTTTCTTGTGGCTCTGTACGTTGAACAGGCTGTCCATGTTGATATGGCGTGCCTGGCTCTCCAATCGGGTGGAGTCAACGGAGGTCAGTTCGGGTTTCTTGTAGGTGATTTTCCGCGAGTCGGTGTAGTAGTCGCGTCCGATGCTGTCGAAACGGGCGGTCATACTGTCGATACTGTGTCCCAAGTCAACCATACCTTTGGCGGCAGCCTGATTGCTCAGTACGCTGGCATCCATTTGGTTGAAGTTCGCGTCAAATTCGATGAGCGAATGTTTCTCGCGGAATGTCTCCCGGCGATAGGGCACATTCTTTTGTGCCATGCTCTGTGTCTTCAGGTTCTCGAACTGCTCCCCGCTGTACAGGTGCAGGTTCAGGAATTTCTTGTCCGGCGTCATCTCCATGCGTCCCGAGTCGGCCACAATGATATGTGCATTCTCAAATCCGTCGCTCAGGTTGTATATCATCACGTCGTACAGCATACCCGTTTCCTTGTTCTTCTTCTCCACGTACAGGTTGTATCCGTCCAGTTCGTGGTAGAAGGCCCCTTCGGGAATATCCAGTTCGGGCGACTTCTGTTTCATGGAGAATATCAGGGCATACAGTTCCGTTGTGGCCCGTGGGCCGATGACGTTCTGGAAGTAGAAGGAGATGCAACTGATGACTGTCACCACCACTATAAGTGGCCGCATGACCTTGATGAGCGGGATGCCGGCCGCCTTCATGGCTAACAGTTCGCACCGTTCGCCGAAGTTTCCGAAGGTGATGAGGGTGGCTAACAGGATGGCCAGTGGCAGGCTCATGGGGATGAGCATCAGGGCCGAATAGAAGAAGAATTGAGCCAATACCCATATTTCCAGACCTTTTCCTACCAAATCCTCAATCTTTTGCCAGAGGAATTGCATCATGAAGATGAACAGGCATACGAGGAATGTGCCCACAAACAGTAGCAGGAAACTCTTGATGACGAACAGGTATAACTTCTTTATGCGTAGCATTTCTTTTGTTTTCACGCGTTTCAGCGTGCAAAATTACTACAAAAAGGGCAGAAGACCGCCCTGTTTTTGTAGTTTTTATGAAATAATTCGTTCCAGGTTCTTGGCTTACATGCCGCACAGACGCATCAGTTGGTTCACTTCGGTGTTCCACAGGTCTGTCAGTTCCTCCACCTCGTCCTCTTCGGCAAAGTCGGTTATCAGCAAGGTATAGTCCCCTGTCAGTTCGTTGTATTCCATGCGCAGCTCGAAATAGCTTTTGGGATTTTCATCGTCCAGCCAGTGGAAGCGTACGAACGAGTTGGTGCGGTGGTGGGTCATTTCGGCTTGTCGGATTTCCTCTTTGCTCCATTCGAAGGTGTAGATGCGGTCTTCCACGGTCACATTGTCAGCCATCCAGGTTTGTAGTCCGGTGGGGGTGCCTATGGCGTTCCACAGGATGGGGCCGGATACGGCGTTGAGGCTGTATTCAAGGTTGAATTTTCTTTTTGTCATAATGCTTGTTTTGTTTACGGCTACAAATTAAATGTTTTTTTCTTATATATAAGGTATATATGCGCATCTTTTTGCTCTTTTTTGGATATATATGTTTTTTTTGCTCCGTTTCTGAATAAAAAAGTGCAAAAAGTTTGGTCGTTTCAAAAGAAAGGCCTACCTTTGCACCCGCAAACGAAAAATGGCGGGATAGCTCAGCTGGTTAGAGCGCATGATTCATAATCATGAGGTCCCCGGTTCAATCCCGGGTCCCGCTACAGGAGAGGAAGAGAGTCGCGTCGCATGATGTGGCTCTTTTTTTGTATTCTTTCAGGTCTTCTCAAAGGTACGGAAATGTACAAAAACTATTTGATTTTTTTAGACGCGGATGACGCGGATGACGCGGATTTTTATGTTCATGTCCAATAAATAGGATGTCAATTTGTCGTACCTGCTTTTAAAAAAGATTTATTTTTTTCTATCCTTGTCATTCTGAGGACGATAGAACGAAGAATCTGAATACGTCAGCATAGCTGTTTTTTGCTTGCGGCTACAGATTTTTTCACTATGTTCAACAACTCGTCTTCACTGCGTTCAGAACGACAGAAACAGCATGGGGAATAATTGAAAAATGTACAACAAATAGCCATCATGCTTATCGGGTACAAACATAAAAATCCGCGTTATCTGCGTCATCTGCGTCTGAAAAAATCAAGCAGTTGCATTTTGCACAACCTCAAACCTCAGCCGTAAATACTCCGAACCTTGAACCGAACAGGAAATGTTAATAAATCATTTATTCTTCCTAAAAAAATACAAGTTGTTCAAATATCGCGTATCTTTGTCCCGATTAAGGAATTGTTATAATCGGAAACAACTAATAGTAGAAAATATTGACCATGAAGAAATTCTTATTGCTTATTGTATCGGCATTGATGTGTATGGCTCCGGCCACCGCACAGCGTGTAATGGAAAATCTTGACCGTGGCTTGGTGGCCATGAAGAAAGGGAACGGGGTCTATCTCAGCTGGCGCCTGTTGGGACAGGAGTGGTACGACGTGAATTACAATGTCTATCGCGACGGTACGCGCCTGAATGCCGAGCCTTTGGCCACTTCCAACTATTACGATGCAAGTGGCACGACTTCAGCCTCATATACCGTGCGTGCCGTTGTGCGTGGGGTGGAGCAAGAGGATTGTAAGGCCGTCACCCCTTGGAAGGCCCAGTATATGGACATCCCCATGCAACCGGTAAAGACCGCTGCGGGTGTGGATATCACGGGTAAATACACCCTCAACGATGCCAGTGCGGCCGACCTCGACGGCGATGGCGACTATGAACTGATTGTCAAGCGTCAGAACACCGACTTTACCAAGGCCAACACGGCTTATACGCTCTTTCAGGCCTATACCCTTGAAGGTACATTGTTGTGGACCATCAATGTGGGTCCCAATATGATAAACGCCAGTCATGTGGAGACTAACTGTATGGCCTACGACTTCAATATGGATGGTAAGGCAGAGGTGGTCATCCGACTGACCGATGGCAGTATCCTGCCCGACGGAACCACAGTGGGCAATGCTACGGTGAACTACCGCCCGACCAGCTATTCCGATGGCAACATGGTCTATCAGACACAGGGCGACGAGTGGCTCTATGTGCTTGAGGGCGAGACGGGTGCTGTGATTGACAACGTGAAGTTCGACGAGACAACCAACAATCTGGCCCGTCGCAGTGCTGCCTTCTGGTGGGGCAACAACAGCAAGGCATACGGTCACCGTGCCAACAAGTTCCACTTCGGTGCGCCCTATCTGGACGGCCGCAAGCCCAGCATCTATGTGGGACGCGGATGCTATACCAACATCCACATGGCTACGTTCGACTTGGTGGACAACAAGTTGAAACTCCGTTGGACATACGCCAACGACAATTCGGGTAGCAAATTCTACGGACAGGGCTATCACAACTTCTCCATTGTGGATGTGGACGAAGACGGACGCGACGAAATCTGCCACGGCAACATGGTGATTGACGAATATGGAAAGGAACTCAGTTCGACAGGGTTGGGACATGGCGATGCACAGCACTATGGCGACCTGGATCCCTATCGTAAGGGAATCGAAGGGTTCCGTTGCTTGGAAGACAATCCCGGAGCTGTCTTTGTGGATGCTGCCACCAATGAGATTCTCTTCCGTTGGATGCGCGGACGTGACAATGGCCGTGCGTTGGCCGGAAACTTTACCGACAATTGGCCGGGAGCCGAAATGTGGACAACCGACGGCAAGCTGTGGAGCGCCTCGCTCAGCCGTGGTGCTGACGAGACGGTGGCCAACTCTGCTCCGGGTGTCACCATGAACTTCCGCATCTATTGGGATGGTGACATTCTGGAAGAGTCGTTCGACTATGTGAACGGCTATGATACCGATGGTGCGGTCTTCAAATACGGTAATTCGTCGCCCATTTTCACCACTTCGGGATGTGCCACCAATAACCATACCAAGGGAAATCCCTGTATTCAGGCCGACCTTTTTGGCGACTGGCGCGAGGAAATGGTGCTCCGTACTTCGGACAACAAGAACCTGCGTATCTATACAACGACGGATGTGACCGCGCATCGCAACTATACCCTGATGCACGACAAACAGTACCGTCAGGCCATCTACTGGCAGATGTCGGGATACAACCAGCCTCCTCATGTCAGCTATTTCTTGGGTAAGGCCGAAGGTATCACCGTGCCCCCTCCTCCTGTGATGGATAATGGCCGTACCGTGGTGACCGGTGCCATTACGGCCGACCATACCGGCCAGCATGTGCTGCTGACCGATGAAGCCGGAGGCGAAGTGAATGTGGCCGAAGGTGCTGCTCCCTACATCCTGACCGTCAACGGCTTGAAGAAAGATTGGACCTTGAAGGGTGCTGCCTTTGCCGGTGACATGCGTCTCGTCAAGCAGGGACAGGCGGCGCTCACCTTCAGTGGTGATCAGGCCTATACTGGTGTGACCGAACTGTGGGAGGGAGTGACCAACTTCGAAGGCTCGCTCCAAAGCCCGGTGTGGGTGAACCGTTTTGCCGAACTCAATACCGCTGCTATATATAATAAAGGTATAACGATGGAGTACGGAGCCATCCTCCGTGTGGCCGGTGCCGACAATAAGGGTACTGTTACAGCCTCCGACCTTAATCTGAAGAAGGGTGCTGTGGTGGAACTGGATATCTATTCCGACGACTTCTCTGCTGATAAAGTATCTGTGAACAATAAGCTGGCCTTGTCAGCCGGGACGGTGTTCCGTTTCGTGCAACACAACAAGGCGGGTGATTCGGCTCCTGCTGCCGGTGATTATCTGATAGCCGAAGCAGGTGAGATTTCGGGCAGTCTCGCCAATGTGACCATCGAGGGCTTGCAGGGTGTCTCTTGTGAGTTGAAGCAGGAAGGCGGCAAAGTCTTTTTGTCTGTGGCTGCCATGCGCTCGGCCGGAAGCATCCTGTGGAGTGGTGTGCAGGGCAATGTGTGGGACCTCTTTGCCACCGAGAACTTCCTGTTGGATGCACAGGGCACTACGTTTGTGACGGGTGACAGTGTGGTATTCGACGAGACGGCAACCGTCAGGACTGTGACCATCAATGAAGAGGTGGTGCCTGCAGCCGTAGTGGTGAAGGGCGATGCCGACTATACCTTCCAGGGTAAGGGAAACATTGGTGGCGGCGCTTCGTTCCACAAGGAAGGCACAGGCACGCTGACCGTCAACAATGTGAATGACTATACTGGCAAGACGGTCATTTCGGGTGGAATGGTGAAACCCGCTTCGTTGGCTACAGCCCAGAGTGCCGGTGCATTGGGCGCTCTCAGCAACGATGCCGGGAATTTTGTGATGGAGCATGGGGCAGTTATGGTCACTACGGGTGACATCTTCCAGGAAAGTCCCATGACAATGGGCGAGGGTGGCGGTGTGTTCACTGTCAACAGCGGCAACCTCCATCTGAAGGGACTTATCAAGGGAACTACGCTTACCAAGAACGGTGCCGGTACGTTGCAGATTTATGGCCGTCCCAATTCCTATAAGAAAACCATCATCAACGGTGGAACATTGAAGGTTGCCGAAGAGTATAATAGTACTACCAATGGCCGTTTGGGCGATACCATTGTGTTCAACAATGGTGTGCTCCAGTGTCTCGACAACTCCTATTCATACAGTAGCGCTTCCTGGAATATCGTGGTGCCCGAGGGTAAGAATGGAACTATCCGCCTCGACGGACGCTGCAACTACACCGGTTCGCTCACCGGCGCCGGCACGTTGAATGTCTATATTCCCTATGTGCGTACCTATTTGCAGGGTAACTGGTCGAAGTTTGCCGGAACCATTGTCTGCTCACAAAGCTCCAGTGGAGACTTTACGTTCGACAACAGCTACGGCCTGCCTCTTGCTACGCTCAGTGTGACTGAGGGATGTACGGTGCGCAACAATAAGAATACAAACATGAAGATTGCCGCTGCCGAAGGTTCGGGCACATTGGGTGGCGATCATGGATGGACCATCGGTAATGACAGTGAAGAAATCAACCGCTTCAGTGGAAAGATTGCAGGAAAAGGCTCGCTCACGAAAGTGGGAAGCAACACACTGCAGCTTTCTGGCGAAAACACCTATACGGGAGCTACGAACGTGAATGCCGGAACATTGACGATTTCCAACAGAGGTAAGACGGTCAGTGCTACGGGTACAGGTGTGCTGACCGTCAAGAATGGCGGAACATTCACAGGTAACGGTTACATCGGAAACAGCGTAGTCTCCATAGCCAGTGGTGGTCTGCTCATTCCGGGCGCCTACAACATCGGTTCGCTCACTATGCCTTCGGCGCTCAACCTGCAGGTGGGAGGCGCTATCGAATGGCGGTTGAACAGTGCCAAGAGTGTGGCTACCCTGAAGGAGGTGAAGACCATGACACTGAACGGAACTTTGCGCGTCACCTTGAAAGAGGGATATACTCCCGCTCTGGGCGACAGCTTCAGCTTGTGGAGCTGTAATGCAGTGAGCGAGAACAGTGTGCCTACACTGGAATTGCCCGAATTGCCCGAAGGACTGGCATGGGATACTACCGACTTGCTGACGACTACAGGCACATTGCGCGTAATGGATGCTACCGGATTGCGCCTGACTGCATGGGATGAACCGGTGCAGGCCACAGTCTTTACACTGGAAGGTGTGGCTGTTGAGTCATTCGAGGCTCCTTACAACCAGGTGGCTGAGACTTTGTTGGCAACCTCTTTGCCTCGTGGTCTCTACATCGTAAAGATGGACGGCCAGAATGGCAGTGGTGCCATCAAGGTGATGAAGGAGTAAGGTCTAAGGTCTGAGGTCTGGGGTCAAAGGTCAAGGGTCAAGCCATCAGCCATCATCTGAGGACGTTTGCTGTAGGGGCGAACCGATGTGTTCGCCCAAAACTGCGGAGACTATCTACAATTGAGGGTGTGTCAAAATGCGGTCTCTGTCATTCTGAACGAAGTGAAGAATCTGTAAACGTTTTACCAAACTGCTAATATGCTTACGCTTACAGATTCTTCGCTACGCTCAGAATGACAAGAGACCGTCAGAAAATAACAATAAAAGAGCGCATTTGTATTTTTGACACCCCCCCTACTGGCGGAGATGGCCTTTATCTACAAGAAAGTTGGGCTTGCGAAACATGAATAATCAAGAATAGGGGGCTGTTAGTGTTAGGCGGAAACTAATAGCCCCCCTCCTTTCCCTACAATAACCCCTCCCTTTCCCGCTCTTTTTTTAGTTATTTGTGTCCGAACACGGTTTTTTTTATAAAAAGGTTTGGAGAATAGTTATTTTTAGTTTACCTTTGCCGCCATATTAACTATAAATCTTAAAAAATAAGCCAACCTTAGAAAAAGAAAATGTACTCAAGAAGGAGGCTCGCTCTTTCACGGAAACTCTCTGCATACTCTTTTTTATATTATGCAATTATTTAACTAATTAGCCGAATTTGGAGAGTGGATAGGCGAATAAAAAACAAAAGCTATGATTAAAAAATTACTTTCAGCAGCTTTCTTTGCCGCCGTTGCATTGTCAGCAACAGCATACGAGGTAAACGATTACGCTTACACGAAGGTAAAGAAGTTCAGAATCACAGGTACTAACCTCGTGACTAATGGTCAGTTCAATCAAGGCATTACAGGTACTGATGGTTGGACCGCTACAGATGGCACATTGCCTTTGGAGACTACATTCACCATGTTGACAGGTGGTCCTAACGGTTCAAACAGCCAGCAGGTTTTGGCAGGTCAGACTGCTATGACAAATGGTATGTACCAGTCTATTATGGTTAATGAAGGTGGAAACTACATCGTTTCATTGAAAGTGATGGGTGCTGCTGCCGGTTTTACCGATTTGGATATGACTGGTGGTAACACAAACTACATCAACGCTTATTGGAACACCAACAATGTGTTGGCTACCGTAGATGGTACTAACCTCATGTATGGTGAAGGTGTTACTACAACTAATGAAGACGGTACTACTTCTGTAGGTGCCGGTGTAAGCGGTGGTTACGGATTCAGCTTCGATACCAATGGCTTTACTGAGGCTGTTTTCTCTATTGATGCTCCTGCCGGTGGTTACATCATCATCGACTTCCGCGGATTGAACGAAGGTTTGCAGATTGCCGACGTATGCTGTCACAAGGCTGAAGAGGTATATGACGACCGTATCGCCATTGACCGCATTGCCTATTTCAACAAGTATCTGGTTAGCGAAGGTATCGAAGAGAGAGAGTTCTTCGAAGACTTCCAGGCTTCTGTAGCCGAAGTACAGGATGCTCTTGAGCGCGGTGCAACTCCTGATGAAATGACAGTTGTTATGGACAACTTGGAAGGCATTTGGACTGAGTTCGTAGCTGTTAACTTCGAGAACATGATGAACCTCGTAGGTGGTACAGGTAACAACTCTGCCAACTGGATGGATTGGACAGCTAAATGGAACAAACTTAAGAACGACTACAAGGGTACTGCTCCCTGGAGCTGGTCAACTGACCGTTGGTGTCACAAGACCGCTGCGGCGAATAGTCCGATGAGTATCCAATGGATGCGTGGAAATGCCAATAACGGTTGGAACAACATCGCTACATTGACAGTGGAATTGACTCCGGGTACTTACTATTGGGGTGTGACTGGTCAGGGTGGTATGATGACCTTGAACAAGAACCGTTGGGCACGTTCATGGGCCAACGAGTGCGCCGAGACCAAGTTGTTCTTCAATGGTGACACCGTTTTGATTGATACATTGAATGCAGCCCGCAATCAGGATTATGTAGTAGAGTTTAAGTTGGAAGGTAATGGAGATGAGAAGGTTCCTCTTACTTTGGGTCTTATCTGTAACAACGTTTCTACTTCTGAAAATGCCGGTTTCGACGTTAACTTCTATTCTCCCGTTCTTTACAAGTTGATTGGTGAAGGTTTGTCTGAGGCTGAAAAGATTTATATTGAGAATATTTACAAGCAGCTTGAGGCTTTGGCCGGACGTATCGCTGCTGCTAATGGCTATTGCGATGCTGCCAACGATACTTTGCCTTGGGGTAAAGAGGCTTTGGCCGCTGGTGCTGCTGAGGCTCAGGCTCGTTTCGATGCATGGGCTGCTTTGGATACAACTGCTATGTTGGAGTTGATGCACAACGATGAGGTTTTGGCCGACACTATCATGAACAATGGTGTTCGTTTCTTGAACAACAACTACATCACTCCGTTCGAGGCTATGAACAAGCCTTTCACTGACATGCCGGGTGCTATCGCTGCTGCTGAAGAGACTATGGGTCTGCGTATCTACTCAAGCTCAACTAAGATGGGTGACTTGCAGGCTTCTATCGATGCTTCTAAGGCTATGTATGCCGAGAAGTTGAAGGTTCCCTTCTCTTCTGAAGATTCATTGGCTCTCGTTAACCAGCGTCTGGCTATGGCCGACATGGTTGAGGCATTCAAGTTGGCTATCATTGCTGAAGTTCTTGTTGACATTGACTTCGGAACTCAGGAAGCTCCTGCCAAGTTCAATATTAACACTACTGTTGATGCGGAAGGTATCGAAGTGACAACTTACAGCATCGATGGTGCTAAGGGTTCTATCGTATTTACCGATGTTACAGGTGCTGCTGCTGACGGAACTGAAATCGCTGGTGGTTCATATCCTTACATGCTTGGTTACAACAATGCCGACTCTCTCGGTATGCTCCGCGTAGGTAACTCTGAGGCTATCGTTAAGTTCTCAGGTGCTCCTGTGAAGGCTACTGACATTGTAAACATCAAGTTTGACTTCTTCGCTGGTAACCTCAGTGGTAAGAAGATGGGTTACAAGGTGTTGACTGAAGCTGGTGACACTATCTGTGGTCTCTTCTATTCACCCTATAGTGGTAATGACGCTTTGAACACATTCGGTCTTAACTACAACAACTTGCCGAAGGTTGGTTCTAGCTCTGCCAGCAACGCTGCTATTGCTGCTGCCAGCAACAAGACTGCATTCGACATCGTTCTCGACTATGGTAAGGGTATGATGTACTGTACAACAGTAAGCTCTAAGGGTACTCAGGTTTCTGAAGAGTTCGCTATTCCCGCAGGTAAGGTTCCCGGCCAGTTCGTTCTTTACTCAGACTATGGTAACGCTGACCGTCGTAGCTGGTTCGACAACCTGTTGATTCAGAACATCGCAGCTGGTGCAGATACTGGCATCGAGTCTATCCAGATGGGTAAGCCTGCTGGTGACGGTGCTATCTACAACATCATGGGTCAGAGAATCTTGAAGCCTGTTAAGGGTCAGATCTACATCCAGAATGGTGTGAAGAATATTGCAAGATAAAAACAACTTATATTCTTGATAAAGAGGGGCGTGCCGTATGGCGCGCCCTTTTTTGATTCTTCAAAGGTCTAAGGTCAAAGGATAACTATTCAGCGAAAGACCTTTATTATAAAAAAACGCAGAGACGCAGAGGCGCAGAGATTCTTTCCATTCGATAGAGAGCATCCTGAGTGCGCAGAGATTTGGCTGACAGTCAGCCTATGGCGCACATCAAAAACGTTTGTAGGGCGTTTTACTCTCCAAGTCTCTATCAAACTCTAAAAAAGAAATCTTTGCGTCTCTGCGTCTCTGCGTTTGAACTAAAAAAGAATCGCTGAATAGTTACCCTTTGACCTTCAACCTTTAATCCGAAAAAATGCGGCTTGGAAAATATTTTTTGCGGCTTGCATTTACCCATTTTGCTACGGGGGAAAATAAATTTTGCAAGCCGCAGAATAAATTTTGCAAGCCGCATTTTTTCTCTTGCTCCGAGATGCCTGATGAGGGCGACTGTTTGCGCACACACTTTTTTTGCAGATTATTGAAAATAAAGTGTTAAAAAGTTGTATGTATTGTTATTTTTTTGTTTTTTTGCATGTTATAAACATGCTATAAGCATTAGCCAGCTGCCTGAAAATCAAGTTTGCTGCACAACCTAATACCTTTAATTAACTGATAATAAACTAATTTAATATAAACCAAGTAAAAACTTTTATGAAAAAACTCATTTTCTGTGCTTCTCTTGTAGCTTTGGGAATGATGGCCTCCTGTGAAAAGGACGAGCTGGTACCCGAAGGGACTAAGCCTGAATGGCTTGGCGAGAGTATTTATGAGGAACTTCGTAACGGAACTCATTTGTCAGGTACGTTTAACACGTATTTGCGTTTGGTTGATGACCTGGGCTACGCTGAAGTTCTTTCGCGAACAGGTAGTAAGACAATCTTCCCTGCCAATGATGAGGCTTTCGAGCGCTTTTTCAGAAAGAATTCGTTCGGAGTCAGTTCGTATGAGCAGCTGACCGAGGGAATGAAGAAACAGCTTCTGTATTCTTCGATGCTCGACAACGCCATGCTTGCAGGAATGTTGTCTAACGTGATGGCTGATGACAACAACGTCAATCGCGGTGTTGCCGTCAAGCATGAGACCAACATCAGTGTGACTGACTCTATCACCATGCTGACTAATGGTCTGCAGATGCCTCAGAACAACACCTATTGGGACCAATACCGCAACAGGGGCATCCATGTGGTGTATGATGCGACCCGTCCCATGATGGTTCACTTCACCCGTGAACAGATGTTGGCGAATAATATTACGACCACTGGCGTTGACAGTGATTTCGGTATTTTGCGTGGTGAGAAGATAGGTGCTTCGGTGAACAATGCCGACACGGCTTACATCTTCCAGACAAAGATTATCAATCAGGATGTGACATGTACCAACGGTTATGTGCATCAGGTAAACGATGTGTTGCTCCCTCCGGGTAACATTCCTCAGGTGATGCGTGCACAGGACAACACGCAGTTGTTTGCCCGCATCCTCGACTATTTCTGTGCTCCTTACTACGATGCGGTGACTACCCGTAACTACAACTCTTGGGCTTTGCAGAACGGACGTCCCACCATCGACTCCATTTTCCAGGTGCGCTATTTCACCGGCGGACGTTCACAGGATGGTCTTGCCAACCTGACAGACCCGACGGGTGCTGTGGTTGCTGAAACCAACCGTTTGGATTGGGACCTTGGCTGGAACCAGTATTATTCTTCAACTGACCCTGCCAACAGCTTGGCCGATGTGGGTGCCATTCTGGCTCCGACGGATGAAGCCATCAAGAACTACTTCCTTCCCGGTGGTGGTGGTGCCTACTTCATTGACCTGTATGGCTCGCATGAGAATACTGAGGAGAACCTGCCGCTGAACTTGGACGACCTGCACAACAGGGGTAACGGTATCCTCACCAGTTTTGTCAACAACTTGATCCAGACCTCGTTCACCGCTTCTGTGCCCAGCAAGTTCGGTACTATCACCAACGAGGGTTCGGGTGACTTCATGGGATTGACCAAGGGCGACATCGCTGTTACGGAAGATAACAAATATGATGTGGCAGTTGCCAACAACGGTGTCATCTACAAGATGAAGAACATGATTGCTCCGGATGAGTACCAGTCAGTAATCGGTCCGGCCATCACTTATCCCGACATGTCTGTGATGGGATATTTCTCAAAGGATAAGACTTCGGGCGCCACTTCTTCAATTTTCGGTGCCGATATGTACTACTACCTGATGGCAATGAAGGCCAACTACCTCTATTTCATTCCTTCAGACTCTGCCATGAAGCGTTGCTACATCGACCCCATCTCATTGGGTTCGGCCAATCCTCGTGCGCTTGAGTTCTATTCTCACGTAGAACCCGTTCCTGGAACAGAGCGTACACAGACACTCTATGGTGTGAAGATTCATAACTATGACCCTGAGACTGGTGTGATTGATCCCGCTATCCGTCAGACAGTGGCCAACATCGTGAACAGTGGCAAGTCTGACTATGCTTCTCAGGTTTACGACTTGCTGAACTACAACACCGTGGTGTTGGATGCCGGTGAGCAGATTGTGAACAATTATTACCTGACCAAGCATGGTGGCGCTATCCGTATCGACGGTTTCAGCGATGCCAATGGAACATTCTCGGGTAAGGTTTATGGTGGTGCACAGATTGACAATGGTGTAGAGCCTGCAACCATCGAAACCGGCTGGAAGGAGAAGAACGGATGGGCTTTCCGTCTGGACGGTATCATCCAGCCCTCTCTCACCAGTGTGAACAAGCTGTTGAACAACCATGCCGACCAGTTCCAGAAGTTCCTGGACTTGTGTACATTCCTTACCTATGAAACGGATGTGCTCGAATGGGCCGGTATTGCCGGTACGGCATCGGTGGGTACAGCTCCCCAGCAGAGATATTATGTGTTCTCTGACAAGGAAGGTAAAGCCCTCGACATGAATGTGAACTTCTTCAACGGCTTCAACTACACCCTCTATGCTCCCGACAACACAGCCATGGATAAGGCTTATGCGATGGGATTGCCCACCAATGAGCAGATTCGTGCACTGTATGACGAATTTAGCCTGCTTGAGGCAGAAGGTGACATGGAAGACCCCACTATAAAGGGTCAGGTGGATGAGGCAAAGGCTGTGGTGCTGAACATGTTGAATGCACTGCGTGCTTTCGTACGTTACCATTTCCAGAACAACTCGGTATTTGCTGACAATTATGTTCCCAATGTCACTTACCAGTCACTTTATTCTTCAGAATTGGGTATTCCGGTCAATCTCAATATCGAGAGTACGAACGGAGTCCTGACTGTAAAGGATGAATCAGGTAAGGCCCACATTATCAATGCTGCAGATGAAAACGTGAAACTTGTCAACAAGATGACCCGTGACTACGAGTTTGACAAAGCGAAGGAGAATGCCGCTGCCATTGCAGTCTCTTCTTTTGCTGTTGTCCATCAGATCAGCGAACCGCTCTGCTACGAAAAGAGTGGCCGTTATGACAAGAACTGGGCTACTCGTGCAGCTGTGGAACAGGCTATCCAGAACTATAGCCAACTTGTAAATTTGGTTAATAACTTTAAAGATTAAATACTATGTCAAAATCAAAAGTCCTATTGATACTTTTGTTCTGTGTGCTCGCACAGGTGGCTGTGGCACAGAGTAAAGTCATATCAGGTACGGTGGAAGACGCTATGGGACCTGTTATGTTTGCCAACGTCACGGAGCAAGATGCTGACAAACGTATTGTGAACGCAACCCAGACTGATATGATGGGTAACTTCTCTATGGAGATCAAGAACCCAAAGAACAAATTGGTGATTACCTATGTGGGTAACAAACCTAAAATCCTTACAATTGGAAACCAGTCAACGTTCAAAATTACAATGGAAGAAGAGTCAACCGCATTGGCTGAAGTAACCATTCAGGGTACACGCGTCACTTCCGGTGGTCTTTCCATTCCCGAACGTGAAATGACCGTTTCTCGCCAGACATTCGACTTCACTGAGGTGGAAGGTATGAGCTTTACCTCTGCCGACGAGGCTTTGCAGGGTGAGATTGCCGGTTTGGATATCGTGGTCAACTCAGGTAACTTGGGTGCCGGTACTACCATGCGTCTGCGTGGTGTGACCACCTTGAATGGTGATGCCGAACCGCTCATCGTTGTGGATGACAAAATCTTCGACAATCCCGACCAGACATTCGACTTCCAGAATGCCAGTGAAGAGGAATATGCTTCGTTGCTTTCTGTAAATGTGGAGGATATCGCCAAAATTGACGTATTGAAGGATGCGGCTGCAACTGCCGTATGGGGTTCGCAGGGTGCCAACGGTGTTATCTTGATTACCACCAAGCGTGGTGCGCGTGGTAAACCGCGTGTGAACTTCTCTTACAAGTTTACCGGTACTTGGCAGCCTAAGGGATACGACCTCTTGAATGGTGACGACTACACCATGTTGCTGAAGGAGGAGTTCTATAACCCGAACCAGTCAAATACGGCCACATCCAACATCCGAGAAATCAACTACGACAAGTCTTGGGCTGAATTTGAAAACTGGAACAACAATACCGATTGGGTGGATGCTGTTTCCAAGTTTGGTGCCCAGCAGTCATGGAACCTCAACATCACCGGTGGTGGTGAAAAGGCCCAGTTCCGTATCTCCGGTGGTTACGACCATCAGACCGGTTCTATCATCCAGCAGGAGTTTGACCGTCTGTCAACCCGTCTGGTGCTCGACTATAACGTGTCAAGCCGTATCCGTTTCTCTACCAACTTTGCCCTTACCTATACGGACAACCTGAGCAACTATGTCGGAATGTTGGGTATAGCACAGAAGACCGCGCCGAACATGAGTATCTATCGCCAGGATGCCAATGGTAAGAATACCGATGAGTTCTACATCATGAACCCTGTTGGTACACTGGGTGGACTGACTCCGTATAACGGTAACTACACATCATACGAAATGCGTTCGGTTTACTCTATGGGTAACCCCTTGGCATACGCCGATATGGCATGGAAGAACAGCCGTACTTACCGTATCACGCCTGACTTCAACATCAAGTACGAACTCTTGGGCGTTGAGCATGGCCAGCACCGTTTGACATTCAACGGACGTGTGGACTTCGATATCTATGCCGCTTCTAACCCTGGTTATTGCGCTGCCGGTGTGACCACAGCCCAGTGGGGTACAGGTAACTACAACACCAGTGACAAGAGCGAGAGCAACCGTCTGAGAATCGGTGCACGTGGTGACCTTACCTATACTCCGTACTTCAGAAACGAAGACATCAGCATGACCATGATGGCCCGTTACCAGATGAATACCCAGAAGGGTACGTCACAGTCTGTACGCCAGTACTCGTTGCCCGATGGTATCACCTCTTCTACAGCGGAAGGTGCAATTGGCAGCCTGAGCAGCGGTAACAGCCGTAGCAATTCACAGTATTGGTTGTACAACTCTCACTTCTCATATAAGGGAATTTACAGCTTGGGCTTCTCACTGCGTGCCGATGGTGACTCCAAGTTCGGTCCGAAAGAAAAGTGGGCTTACTTCCCCGGTGTGTCTCTCCGTTACAACCTCTCTGATGAGAAATTCTTCGAACCTCTGCGCAAGTATGTTTCTATGTTGGGTCTGCGTGCATCATGGGGTATCGTAGGTAGAGGACCGAGCGCCGACTACCTCTTCTATAACTCATACAACTTGAGTGCAGGTAACTACAACGGTCAGCCTTCTGCCTCTATGGACGGTTTGAAGTTGGATGATCTGCGTTGGGAGAAGACAACGTCTTACAACTTCGGTTTCAACCTCTCTTTCTTTGACAATATCGTCAACGTCGATTTTGACTACTATCACAAGGATACCAAGGACTTGCTCCAGGGTGGTGTGAGAATCCCGTCAACAACCGGTTATCCCACCGTGGCATACCAGAACGTAGGTGGTATGACCAACGATGGTTGGGAAATGAACGTAAACGCCAAGAACTTCCTCAAGGTGGGCAAGTTCTCTGTAAGTGCCGGTTTCAATGTGGCTCAGAACTACAACGAAATTACCGAAATGGACCAGCGCGTGCTTGATGCCATCAACTCAGAGTGGGTAGCTACCAACCGTGGTTCGTTCCAGAACCGTGTGCAGGTGGGTAACCCCTTGGGTTCTATCTATGGTTTCCGTTACAAGGGCGTTTACCAGTACACCTATGACTATCTGACCAATTTGCGTACTGAGAAAGGCTGGTCTAACGATGAATTTGAAGCTAACCTGAACCAGATGGTTGCTGAAGGCAAGACATTCCCCGTAGTGTTGGGTAACGACGGTAAGGTGATCATGCAGTCCAACGGTTTGCCCCAGCGCATGGTGTACAACTATGTGGACGGTGCTGCCACTTATCAGTTCCAGGGTGGTGATGCCATCTATGAAGACATCAACAAGGACGGACAGATCAACGCGCTTGACATCGTATATCTGGGCAACTCTAACCCGAAGGTGAATGGTGGTTTCAACGTTACACTCAACTATGGCCGCTGGAACTTGAAGGCACGTTTCATGTACCGCTTCGGCAACAAGGTTGTCAATGCTGCCCGTCAGAATCTGGAGTCCATGTCAACAGCCAACAACCAATGTTCTACAGTTAACTGGCGTTGGCGTAAGGATGGTGACGTGACCATGATTCCGCGTGCCATCTATGTGTACGACAGCAATTCTGCCTATAACTATCAGGGTTCTGACCGCTTTGTGGAGAATGGTTCGTTCGTTCGTTTCCAGAACTTGCAGATTGGTTACAACTTCGATAAGAAGGTGATTAAGAATTTGGGTCTCAACGACTTGAAGTTCTATGTGACTATGAACAACTTGTTCTGCTGGACTCGCTATTCAGGTGTTGACCCTGAAGTTGGTACTGGTGGCTGGGGTGTCGCAACAGATAATTCTCAAACTCCGCGTGCCAAGTCATTCACCGCAAACATCAACATAGGATTCTAATAGAGTGAAGAGTGAAGAGTGAAAAATCCAACTCATAACTCACAAATCATAAATTATACAAGATGAAAAAATTAGTATCAATTATAGTAGCTGGTCTGACCATGGTATCTTGCGTAGATACCGTGCTGCTTCCGGACAACAAGACTGTTGAAGAGGACTTTTGGCAGACTAAGGAAGACGTGGCTATGATGGTGAATGGTGCGTATTCAGCGCTGGCAACAGCCGACATGCAGCAGCGTTTCATCATCTGGACATCACGCTCGGATGAATTGAATGTCAATTCCACATTGAATAACAGTAGTTTGAATCAGATTTATTCTGCAAACATCCAGACTACCAATGTCTATAACAATTGGGACAGACTCTATTCTGTCATCAACACCTGTAACTTGGTTCTCAGCAAGTCGGCAGAGGTGATGGATATTGACCCCAATTACATGGAAGGTGATCATCTGAACAATGTGGGTCAGATGAAAGCATTGCGTGCATTGTGTTACTTCTACCTTGTACGCGTGTTCCGCGATGTTCCCTTGGTGCTCGAACCTTACAAGATGAGTTCACAGGAGATGAACATCCCGCAGTCGGCTCCCTCTATCGTCATCGACCAGCTTATTGCTGACCTGGAAGAGGTGAAGAATTATACAATGTCGAGCCAGGCGATGACAGACTGGAAGCGTTGCGGATATTTTACTCGTGACGGTATCTTGGCTTTGCTTGCCGACATCTATCTGTGGAAAGCCTCTGTGTTGGGCGACGCACGTTCTTACGACAAGTGTATTGCCTGCTGCGATGCCATTCGCAGAAATCGTATGAACTCATCATTCGGTAACAATGGAAACGGTTTCGGCTCGGCCATGCAGGGACTTGATGATGACGGTTTCGGATTGAATCCTTATTATCAGTATTATAATGTATTCGGTCAGCAGGGTCAGCAGGGTAACGACCAGGAGTCTTTGTTCGAGTTGCAGTACAGTGACAATACCGGTCTGTGCAATATCTATTACAAGACTGCCAACACGACTACTGCCCAACCGATATTCTATACAAACAGTGTATATGCCAAGATTGGTGATGCTGAAAACAACGTCTTCAGTGCTGATGACTATAAGTATGATGTTCGCGGTTTCGAAAGTGTTTATGCCTTCAACGGTACCGTTGACGCTGGTTTCACCGTGCGTAAGTTCATTGCACAGCAGGGTGTTGCTATGATCAATCAGGATCCGGCTGCAGAAGCTACCGGTAATCGTGGTTATACTCAGTTCGACCAGAATTGGATTTTCTATCGTGTGAGTGATGTGATGCTTATGAAGGCTGAGGCGTTGGTACAGAAGGGTGCCCTGATTGTCAAGGCTAACGAAGGACTGTTGGCGCAGCTGGAAAATGCCAGCGTGGCTGATTCGTTGGAAATTGCCAACCAATTGCGTGAGGTGAACCAACAGGTGTCTGCCTGCAATGTGGCTGCTGCCCGTTTGGCCCAGATTGTGGCTACCCGTGCCCGCAAGGATGAGAAAGCTCTGATAGATTCTACCAAATACAGTATTGTTACTGATGAATTTGATGGAGTTGACCAGACTGCATTTGTACGTGCACAGGCAAGTGCATTCAGTGGCCTCTCTACAACGGCTGACCAATTGGAAATTGAGGTGATGAACGAGCGTGCCCGCGAGCTTTGCTTCGAAGGCAAGCGCTGGTTTGACATGCTCCGTTACAACTATCGCCACACGACGGGTGTGAACTATGACGTGATTTTGGGACATCAGGGTGGTGCCTTTGCCAAGAACTATCCCGAGATGCTGAAACTTATCGCCCGTAAATATACCTCTGGTGGTGGTTCCGGTGTGACATCCAAAATGCCTACTGAGCCTTATCTGTACATGCCGATTCTTCTGAGCGAAATGGAGGTTAATCCTGAACTTGTTCAGAATCCGGTATATACCGATGGAGAAACAATGGATAAGAATTATTAAGAGAAAAGTGAAGAATGAAGAGTGAAGAGTGAAGAATCACAAAGCACAAATCATAAATCAAAAATCACAAATCAAAAATCACAAATAATATGAACAAGAATATAGTTAAGATAGCTCTTGGGGTAGCACTGGGTGCAACGGTGTCGATGACATCTTGTAACCGCGAGCCGGATGATTCTAACCTGTACACGTTTACAGGACAGACTATTCAGGATTACCTCCAGGAAAATGATTCGACTTTTCATCTGTTCAACATCATATTGAACCGTTCCGGTTACGACCGCATGATGGCATCTTACGGACAATATACGTGCTATGCCCCCATCAACAGCGGTGTGGAGAAGTATGTGGACAGCCTCTACAATGACACGCTGGCCAAGGTGCCCAATAATGGTTTGACAGAAAACAGTGTGTGGGGATTGACAGACGAACAGTGCAAGGAGATTGCCTTGTATCACCTCTCTGCCATGATGAACACCTACATCGAGCAATTGAGCCACTACAATGGTAAGGAAATCTCTACCATGTTGAACACTCCGTTCATCTCCAAATTGGGTGATGATGGTATCGTACGCTTCAACGACATGGCTGAAGTCACTTCGTATGACCACGAAATGATTAACGGTTTTGTACATGTCATCAATCAGGTGATTCCGCGCAGCACCCGCCGTGTGTCTGAAGTGTTGGAACGCAATCCCCAGTTCTCCATCTTCTTTGAAGCGCTCGAATTGTGTGGTTTGCAAGATTCGCTGACCGTTGACCGCAAGACCAATTCGGATGGTTCTGTGAAAAAGTACCATCTGGACAACAAGGTGGGTCGTCCTGGTTCAAGCTTCAAGGGCCCGTACTACGTGCCTGCCGAATGTAAGATCAAGTTCACCATCTTTGCTGAGGACAATGAGGTCTTTGCAAAACATGGTATCAAGAACTTCCAGGATTTGAAGGACTCATGTGTGCTCTGGTATGGAAATGCTGACAAGTGGTATGACTATCCGGATAAGGATAAGAATCCTATCAGCACAGGCGATGACTATACCAACCCCTTCAATGTGGTGAACATGTTTATCCGTTACCACATTGTGAAGGCCGGTATGTCCACTTCCAAACTGGTTTACGCTGAAAGCACCAGTGAAAACTGGAACTTTGCCTTCGGTGGTGAGCCGTTCGACTACTATGAAACCATGTTGCCCCATACGTTGATCAAGATCTGGCAGCCGCTGTATCAGGCAGAGGGTGGTTCAAGAAACGACCTTTGGATTAACCGCTGGCGCGAGAACAATACGTTGACTGACGAGGTGGGTACATTTGGTTCTGATGCCAAACATCGTATCCTTCGTCAGGGTTGCAAGATTGAGCGTGCCAAATCCAACATCCAGTCTTACAACGGTTACATCCACACCATCAACAAACCGTTGATTTATGATGAAATGGTGCCCACCCGTGTATTGCACGAGCGTATGCGTATCGATATGGGTACTATGTTGTACGAGTTGATCAACAACGACATCCGTTACGCTACTCAAGCCGAAATCGGTGCCATGAACCTCGATGGTAACGATGGTGGTATGACCCGTTTGCCGTTGGACTACTTTGACAACTTTGTAAGTTACAACACCAAGACTGCCATTTCGTGGTACACCACCGGTGCATGGCGTGCATGGCAGGCCGACCAGCTTTCTGGTTGGGGCGAAAACGACTTTGCCTTCCGTCTGCCTCCTGTGCCCACAGGTGACTACGAAATCCGTATCATCTATCCGCCTATGGCCAACAGTGGTTTGCAGCAGTACTACATCGGTACCTCTACCAACCCCAGCTCTATGCAGCCCATGGGTATTCCGGTGGATGCCCGTTATCCCAACACAGATATCGAGGCTGACCGTATGGCTTCCGGTTATCTGCGCTCTTCTGAGTTCGACGACTTTGGTGTAGCCTCTGACTTGGTTATGCGTAACCATGGCTACATGCGTGCACCGGCAAGTTTCTCTCGTGGTACATACAACAAGGTGAAGGGACGTATCACTACTCCCGAAGAGTTGATTGCCACCATCAGTAACTGCTGCCGTTACGAGGAAGGTTATGGTACCAGTATGATGCGTAAGATTTTGGGTGTATATCACCTGGAACAGAATCAGAACAACTGGATTCGTTTGAAGAACTTGCTTCAGGGTTATGACCAGCTTGGTTTCTCTATCGACTTCATCGAGCTTGTACCTCTGGACGTTGTGAACAATCAGGACCTCACTGAAGACTGGTATTGATGACTCCGATTTATTCCCTCCCCTTCGTGGGAGGGGATTCTAAAAGTACATTGTAATTTGTAAATTGTAAATGTGAATATGAAACATATAAATAAAATAGGAATGATGGCAGTGGCAGGCGCCATGTTGGCTGCTGTATCATGCTCCGACTATGACGATTTCAATACGGCGCCGAGTGCTGTTGACCCGGCAGCGGATAAGACCTTGTGGGAGAACATTGCAAGCAACCCTGAATTGTCTGAGTTCAAGTCTGTTCTTGAAAGATTGGGCTATGATGAAGTGCTTGACGCTTCACACACCTATACCGTGTGGGCACCGGTGAATGGCTCTATTGACATGAATTACCTGAACAGCTTGAGCGACGAGAAAGCTGAAAAGGTGTTCTTGAAGAACATGATTGCCAATTATGCTCACCGCGAGAATGACCTTAGCGATACAGTTATCTACATGTTGAATGAGAAACTGTTGAAGTTCGCCAACAAGAAGAGTGCCGGCGGCATGACGTTTGACGGCAAGCGCGTGTTGGCAAATCAGAACGATCCCTCTGTTTACAATTACCCCAGTGTAAACGGTCTGCTCTATATGGTAGAGGCTCCCTCAGACTTCCGATACAACGGATATGAGTATATTTTCGAAACAGCCGGTGTGGCTGATTCATTGATGGAGTATGTTTTGCGTTACGAAAAACGTGTGTTGGACGAGGCTAATTCTGTAAAGGGTCCCATCCGCGACGGTGTACAGCACTACGACGACTCTGTCATCATTGTCAGCAACAGCCTTATCGGACAGACGCTCAATTCTCAGATTGAGAATGAGGACAGTATGTATACTGTGTTGATTCCTACTGACGAAGCTTGGGTAGATGCATATAACAGGATTTCATCTTATTATAAGTATATCCCCACTATTTCTTATCAGGATTTGAGCAGTACTCAGGTCGGTTTCACCAAGGGAACTTCCGGAACCATCATGAAAGCCAACGTCGGTGCGGTGACTGTCAATCTGACCACTGCACCTGCTGATGCCAAGTTGCAGGAGACGGGACCCTATTGGACGGACTCTATCACAAAGAAACTGATCACACAGAATCTGATCTATTCTGACGGGCACAAGAAGTACAATGGCAAGCTCGCTTCCGGTATTCCTTTCACCGAAACTGACACCTTGTACTCTACGAGCCGGAGGTATCTGACCAATCTGCCTGCACTGGATGCTGCAACGGTGGAGACTGTCCGCTTGAGCAACGGTCGTGCACGTATTCTCAATGCCTATCCTTTTACTGCTGAGAATACCTATGCACCGACTATCAAGACCCGTGCTGTGGGACGTGTGTTGGCCAACCCGAGTGGAGGTACATTTTCTACAGTAAGTTATTTCGGTGTGGATGATTCCATTTGTACATTGGACCCGGAAGAGGAGGGTATTCTCACGTATGTGAAGGCTGATGTACCTGAAGGTTCTAACTATGCTCCGGAGCTGGACTTCTACATTCCTAATGTCCTCTCTACCACTTACGACATTTATGCCGTAATCATTCCGAAGTGTTTTGAATTCGAGTATCGCGATATCCCCGAAGAGGAGCGTAAGCCTTATACGCTTTATTTCGACATCAATTATACCGATGCTTCCAATACACAGATTTCCGGACGTTTTGATGGTGACACCATCCAGGTGGGTAATGCCAATGTGAAGAAGGTAGAACCATTCATGGTGGCTCAGGACAAGATTGATACCCTCAAATTGGGTCGTCTCACATTCCCTGCCTGCTATGTCGGAACAGGAGCAATGCCTAACATCAAAGTCATGCACTCTGTAAGTTCTTTCTTGTCTTCATATAAGAAGAAGTATGAGCAGGTTCTCCGTGTAGCAAACATTATATTGAGACCTGTAGATGTTAAAGAAGAAGAGTAATGGGATTAAAGAAGGTTAATAAGAATATGAAAAATTCAATATTGAACATATTGCAGCGACAGGGTCTCAGACTCTCTCTCTGTGCTTTGACAATGTGCTTCGGTACGGCTGTTTATGCTCAGAATGAGTCAGCTGGCGAAGAAACAGGAATCAAAGTTCCGCAGCGCCGTGTTGTGGATAAAAAGAACACACTCGTGACTGTTTCGGGTGTAGTGGTGGATGATGTGACCAAAATGCCCGTTGCCGGTGTGCGTCTGCATACGTTGGGTGATGGCCGTTACACAGCCATGACCAATGAGAAGGGTGAATTTACTCTCAACTTGCCCGATTTTGCCACTTCACTTTATGTGCAGGCTCCCCGCTACATGTCACAGCAGGTGGCTATCAAGAGCAACGATGCCAACCAGAAAATCGAGGTTCGTCTTTTGAGCAACAAGTTCAAGACAATGTACGAAGACGGTACTGAATATACAGCGTCCAACAGTTTCAAGGTGCGCGGTGGCGGCCTGATTGTGGATGAGGAGATTCAGGCAAATCTGGGTGCTGACATCCGTGCCATCAACCGTTCGGGTGTAGCAGATGGCGGTAATGCCATGTTTATCCGTGGTTTGAACTCCATCAATGCCAATGCCCAGCCTTTGATTATTGTGGATGGTATCGAAATGGATATGCAGTTGAACCGTTCGGTGTTGCATCAGGGACGTGCCTTCAACATGTTGGCCGGTATCTCTCCCGAAGATGTGGAAAGCATCAAGGTGTTGAAGAATGCGACAGCTCTCTATGGTGCCCGTGGTGCGAATGGTGTCATCCTCATCGAAACCAAACGTGGCCATTCTATGGCTACACGAATTGATGCCAACATTTCGGCCGGTGTTACCTTGCAACCCCAGTTGCAGACTGTGATGGATGCCACACAATACCGCAACTATGCTACTGAGATGCTGGGTACTATTTCTGAACTGAGACAGTCAGAGTATCGCGATATCACATTCAACTTCCTCAACGATGACCCCAGTGGTTATTATTACCACATGTATCACAACGATACTGATTGGCAGAAGGAGGTATATCGTACCGCTATCACCCAGAACTACAACATCAATGTACAGGGTGGTGACGACGTGGGTATGTACAACCTCTCTGTGGGTTACATGGATGCCGAAGGTGCTGTGGAGAACACCAACTTCGACCGTTTGAATGTACGTTTCAACACTGACATCTACATCCTTGATGCACTGAAGACCAAGTTTGACATGTCGTTCTCTCGTACAAACAACACGCTGTTTGACGACGGATTCTCATCTGACTTGTCACGTGGTACTGTTACTTCTCCTACCAATCTGGCTGCTATCAAGTCTCCGTTGGTAAGTCCGTACCAGTACAACAAGCACGTGGGCGGCTTTACTCACTTGCTGTCAGGCTATGACTTGATTTTCAGCCCGCTGAGCCAGAAGCTTTACAACAATGATTATGCCTATTCACTGGCAAATCCGACATCCATCATCAAGAATGCGAATGGTGACAACAAGAACAAGATTGAGAATACCTTCTTCAATGTGCGTATTGCGCCTACTTATACGTTCAGCAAGAATTTGTCTGCAACCACAGACTTCAGCTATATCCTGAACCGTAACTCACAGCGCTATTACCGTCCGTCAGAAGGTGTGCCTCCTTTCCTGGTAGAGGGATTGGGTACGGTATATAACCTCACAGCTTCGCTCTTCTCTAAGGGTACCAATGTGGTAAGCAATACGTATGTGAACTGGTCTAACAGATACGGTGCTCACAATATTGCTGCTATGGGTGGTTTCCGTTACAATTATTTCGCATTTGATGGTAGCGATGCCAGTACACAG
This sequence comes from Bacteroidaceae bacterium, assembly GCA_017521285.1. Taxonomy (GTDB): domain Bacteria; phylum Bacteroidota; class Bacteroidia; order Bacteroidales; family Bacteroidaceae; genus Phocaeicola_A. The sequence goes on from JAFXDG010000036.1 coordinate 63,757, forward strand.
TTCTCCAGCGCCCAGAATGACAAGAACCCCTTCTTGACACAGGACCAGGCACAAGGTTTTGCCGATTTGGCCGGTGCCAATGATGTGTGGAAGCAGATTCAGTGGTATGCAACTGCTGACTACAGTTATCGCAACCGTTATTTCGCAACCGTTTCATTGCTGGCCGAGGCCAACAGCCGTTTCGGTGCCAAGGCCAAGAGTGGTGTTGATTTGTTCGGCACACAGTGGGCCATCTTCCCCAGTGTACAGCTCGGTTGGATTTTGAGCAACGAGGATTGGTTCTCTAAGAACTCATTTGTCAACTACCTCCGTGTGAATGCCGGTTTTGACATCAGTGGTAACGACGACATCTCCAACTACGCTGCCCGTACCATGTTCTCTTCTGTCCGTTACAACTACAATGCCATCGGTATGCAGTTGACCAATATCGGTAACGATGAGATCAAGTGGGAGACCACTTCCAAGTGGAATGTGGGTGTCGAGGCCAACATGTTCAACAACCGTGTGGCTGTAGGTGCTGACTTCTATTTCCACAAGACATCTGACCTGCTTACCTATACCACATTCCCCAGCCCCATCTCTGGTATCAACCAGTATTGGACCAATGGCGGTTCGTTGGAGAACAAGGGATTCGAGGTGTTCGTGTCAGGCAAGCCTGTTTCAACCAAGAACCTCACGCTTGAGATTGGTGCCAGTGTAGGCCACTATGAGAACAAGGTGACTTCACTTCCCAAGCGTTCATTCGTGGATGGTGTGAAGGTGTTCAATGCGGCTGACTACTGTAATTCAGTGTATGGAACCAACAACATTCTGGTGGCTGTTGACAATCCTATCGGCCAGTTCTATGGTTACGAGACTGCCGGCGTATTTGCTTCTGAAGCTGAAGCAAGCGTAGCTGGTAAGGATGGAGCTGACTACCTCTATATGGTAGATGCAGCAGGCAACAAGAAAGCCTTTACTGCCGGTGATGTGAAATTTGTGGACAAGACTGGTGACGGAATCATCGACGAACACGACAAGGTGGTTATCGGCGATCCGAACCCCGATTTCTATGGAAACATCTTCGCTACGCTCAACTGGAAGAACTTCAAGCTCGACATGGGCTTCAACTTCAGCGTAGGCAACGATGTGTACAACTATCAGCGCAGTGTGCTCAACAGTGGTTCTAACTTCTACAACCAGCAGGTGGCTATGGTTGGCCACTGGCGTTACGAAGGCCATCAGGCATCTCTGCCTAAGTTGGCATTCGGCGACCCCATGGGTAACAACCGCTTCTCTGACCGCTGGATTGAGGATGGTTCATACCTCCGCATGAAGAATGTGCGTCTCACCTATGAAGTTCCCGTTCCCGAGTCATGGACCTCTTGGTTGCAGGGATTCTCAGTATGGGGCGAGGCTCAGAATGTGTTCACCCTCACCAAGTACACCGGCAATGATCCCGAGTTCAGCATTGGCAACAGTGTGATGTATCAGGGTATTGACTGTGGTAACATTGCCCAGAGCCGTGCATTTGTGCTTGGTTTGAAGATTAATTTGTAATAGCGGAATGCAAAATTAGTAGATTGGAATTTAAAACTTGACGGTCTCTTGTCATTCTGAGCGTAGCGAAGAATCTGAGGACACCAGTAGAATCCATAGCTCACGTTATCAGATTCTTCGTCCTAAAGTCCTCAGAATGACAGAGACGGTAAGAATTAAAAATCGTAATTATGAAAAAAATATTTTATTCAATTATTGCAGCTTTCGGTCTCTTCGCTACCACTTCGTGCGAGGATATGCTGATGACCGAAAACGACAGCATGGTAATTGATCCCGAGCTTGGCGACAAGACGGACTCTGTGTTCTACGCCCTGGGTATCGCACAAGCCATGCAGCAGGTGGCCGACCAGTATTTCTTCATTGGTGAAATGCGAGGCGACTTGGTGACTACCACCACCTATACTGACAATCATCTCCGTCAGTTGGCCGATTATTCTGCTACTTCTGCCAACCGGTATGACAGTGCCTATGTGTATTACAAGGTAATCAACAACTGTAACTACTACTTGGCACACCGCGACACTTCGCTCTTCATCGGTTCTACCAACGTGGCAATCGATGAGTATGCAGCTGTGGAAGCATGGCGTGCATGGGCTTATCTGCAGTTGGCACGCACATACGGCGGTAATGAAGTGGGAATCCCCTTCTATACCGAGCCTTTGACTGCCATTTCACAGATTCGTGAAGAGAACTTCCCCAAGTTGACTCTTTCTGAAATCGTGGCTGAGTTGGCTCCCTCATTGGAGCGCTTTGCCGGTCTGTTGCCTCCCAACTTCGGTCAAACCAACTACAGTATTGGTACTACCAACTGGGGTCAGAACAAGGCTGTCAACTTCCATCGTATTTTTGTTCCCGTGGATGTTGTCTTGGGTGAAATGTATCTGGAAGACGGACAATGGCTTAAGGCCGCTCAGGCTTATGCCCGCTATTTGTGCGACAACAAGTTGGTTGCCCAGGATTTGAGAGCTGGTATCCGTAACAATAGCAATCTGATATATGCTGACTACTTCCCCTATGATTTCAGCTTCCAATATAACTCAATAGCTGGTAACTTGTACAACAGCATCTATAATAATGCTGCATCGCCCGTTGATGTGCTGACTTACATCCCCATGGCCGTAAGTTCCCAGCGTGGCGAGATTACCGACATTCCTTTGGCCTTCGGTTACGATTACTATTCAACCGATGCTTCCAACAACTGTCCGCGTGTGCCCGAGGTACAGATTGCTCCGTCAGCCACCTACTATGCGTTGACCGACAGCTGTGACTTCTACTACTATCCTGAGAGCTATAATGGAACCGTACTGTCATCCAACCCCGATACCGTATTGGTCAGCAAGTTGGGTGATGGACGTGCCAACTATTCTAATCCTCGAAATGGTGGTAATGTCAGCTTTGGTGGTGGCAATGGTGGCCCTGGTGCCGGCCTTAATATCAGCAACAATGCCATCCTGAACCGCGATGCGACAGATACTACCAAGGTTTACATTGTCAAGGCGATGAATGCCAATGTCTATCTGTTCCGCACCACAACTGTTTATCTCCACTTGGCAGAGGCTCTCAACCGCTTGGGTTATCCCGAGATTGCTTTCGCCATCTTGCGTAACGGTATCTCCACTTACTTGGAAGAACTGGTGCCCGGTTACGGCGATGTGACTGCTCCTCATCAGTATATGACTGCGGAGGCCATCAGTTTGCTTACCAACGAAGTGCCCTTCTTGAATGCGATAAACCGTCCGACATTTGCTCCTGATAAGGTATATGGTATCCATAGCCACGGTGGAGGTACGGCAAATACCACTAATATCGAAAACAACATGTCCGTGCTTGGCTCACAGGCCACAGCCGTAGGTTCACAGAAGAACATGTCTTATCTGCCCGACACTATTATCGGTACCAAGATTTTGGAGTTGGAAGCTAAGTTCGGCATCCAGAATGGTTTGACTTTGCAAGACTCTATCAACGCTATGGAAGACCTCCTCTGCGACGAGTATGCCAAGGAACTTGCCTTCGAGGGTATCCGTTTCTACGACCTCCAGCGTATGGCTCGCCATAAGAACGAAGCCGGCCTTTATGGCGGTGACTTCGGTTCACGCTGGTTTGCTGACAAGCTGAAGGGTAACAATCCTGCCAAGAGCTTGTTGGAACCCAAGAACTGGTACTTGCCTTTCAAGTAAACTGTAATTATTGCAGACTGGGGGGCAAAATGTGGCCATTCCAGATTTTAGGCGCGGATGACGCGGATAACACGGATAAATTAGAACACCTATCGGGTGTAATAATTAAGATAAATCCGCGTTATCCGCGTCATCTGCGTCTAAATGGTTCAGTAACTCCGCATTTCAGCGCTTAGAAGAATCGCTGATATACCTTTATTTGACCCTAAAACGTTAATTATGGCATTTTTTTAGGCAAAAAAGATACAACTTATGTAAAAATGCCGTATATTTGTCCCCTATTATATTGGAAGCAGTGGGTAGAAACGGTTCATCCCTATATATTAATTAAGGTATAGTGGGGCGTGAAACCCGCCGCTGAAGAAAGAGAAAAATTATAATTAACTATATTTTTTATTAACTTAAACAAAAAAACTTATGCGAATTTTTAACAAGATGAAGAAAACGATGCTTGTTATGGCAGCGTCGTTGTTCTGCGTCGGTGCAGCGTTCGCCGAGGTGAAGACTGGCTCTTATGCCGTCGTTGCCGACGACATCGCTTCAGGTGCGCAGATTACTTCTGTTGAAGGCATTACCATGACCTATGGTACAAGTGAGACTTGGACCTCGGGAAGTGGAAAGGTTACCGTTGGTGACCAGACTTTTGAAGTCTATGCCTCAACTGGCGAAAATTGTTCTCCGACAAACGGTGCAGTTCCTACTGCCGGCCCTTATGTGGTGTTTGCTCCGAAGTACGATGGAACCATTACCGGTATTGTAAGTAATGCAGGTAACAACAAAAAAGGTTACATCGTAAAGAATGAGGACAATAATTTAGTGAATGGTACAGTCCTCATTGATGGTGCTGAAGTTGCTTGGGAATCAGGAACTCCCTACAACAGTGAAGCCAAATACAATGGTGGTGTTACTTTTGAAGTTGAAGCTGGTGCTACCTACTATTTCTACATGGCAGGTTCTAAGATGCGCTTCAATGGTTTCATTTATTCTTATGAAGAAGTTGCTGATGCTCCTGCAGTAGAAGGCACTCCGTTGACTGCTGACATGTTTAAGGCATGGGATAGCCCCACTGCGCCGACTACAAGCTCAGCTATTGGCTGTTCATTCGTTTTGAATGAACCTACTGGTCTTCCTTATGGTGATGGTAACGTTGGTTATTTGAACTACGCAGACCTTTCTGAGTATTCTAAATTGATTGTTACTGTTTCTGCGGGAACTCCTCGTTTCTGTTTCAATCGTTTGACTGCTGATGGTCAGGATACACAGGATGGCGTTGACTCTAAATTGTTGGATATTCCTGGTAAACCTTGGGGTGCTGAAAAATATCAGACCGTTGACGGTAATGTCTATACCATTGATTTGGAGAAGATTGTAGCTGATTATGGTTACGCTCGTTTGAATTGTATCAAGGGTGCCAATTGGGCAGATGTTACAGTTACAAGCATGGTACTCGTGAAGGCTGAAGAGCCTGAACAGCCTGTAGAACCAGAACAGCCCGAACAGCCCGAAGAGCCCACTGGCGAAGTAATTTTCTCTGCCAACTTTGATGGCGAGGGTGCACAACCGCTCGGTGGCTGGGGTAACAACTCTACCCGTGAGGTGGTTGACGGTGCAATGAAGGTGACTAATCCTTCCGTGGTTAATCCTTGGGAAGTGCAATTGGCACATGACTTTGCAACCCCCTTTGAAGTGGGCTTGACCTATACTTTGAAGTTCAAAGTGAAAGGTTCTACTGAAGGCTCTATCAGTGTAGGCTTCCAAATTGTCGATGGTTATCAGTCGGCTGGTGAATTTGGTGCTGCCAAGTTTACAACTGAGTGGCAAGATGTAGAATTGAAGTGTACTTGCAGCGCAGGCGGTGGCACACGTCTTATCTTCAGTTTGGGAGATTATGCAGGCGACATCTATTTGGATGATTTCGAACTTTCATATGAAGGTGTTTTGGCTCCCAAAGAATGGGTAAGCGTTATTGCTAACGGTGATTTTGAAGGAACAGGTGCTAAATACTTCGTTGCCAAGGAAAATGGTGGTGCAAATGCTGGTGCATTCTTGGCTCCCGCTATTACCGATGGTATCGGTAAGGATGGCTCACGTGGTATCACGATGAAATCATACGCTGGTGCTGCTGAAGAATGGGATGCCCAATTCTGGATTGTTGCAGCCGAGGGTCTGCCTGCAGGAACTGAATTCCGCGTGTCATTCGACTATCGTGCTTCTGCTGCTGTTCAGATTGCTACACAGGCTCATGGCGAACCCGGTGGCTATCAGCATTGGGATGCTATTGGTGCTCCTTCGTTCACTACCGAGTGGCAGCACTATGAAAAGAGCGGTATCGTTTCTGCTGATATGGCAGGTGCTAACGGTTTCAAGTCTATTGCCTTCAACCTCTCTAAGGACAAGGCTAACGACGTAGAGTTCTTCTTTGACAATATCACATTTGAAGCTGTTGGAGTTGCTCCCATTACTCCCGCTGCTAAGGTTGCTTATCTCTGCGGTGCTACAGAAACTACTGAAGCTATCTATACAGCTTTGGTTAATGCCGGTTTGGATGTTACTCCGTTGAACTACGACGCTGTTTCTTTGACTGAAGCTGAAGTTAATGAATTGGCAGCTTATGACCTCGTTGTATTGGCTGGTGGTACTGGTTCTGGTACTAATCTCGCTAAGACTGCTAACCTGTTGCTCGGCAAGGTGAATGTACTTTCTACCAAGTCATTCTGGTATAAGCACTATGGTACTAATGGTGGTAACCCTGGTACTGCTGACAATCCGTCATTGAACTTGGTTAAGTTGGTTGCTGAGCATCCTATTTTCGCTGGTATTGCTGGTGACGAATTTGCCGCATTTGTAGAACATGCAGACGAAAGAACTACTGGCCGTTACCTCCAGAGCAATGGTTCATTTGCTAATGGTCCTGAGCAAGTCGCTTTGGCTCAGACAAACGGTGCAAACTGTATCGGTGAAGCATGGGTTGACGGTAAGGGTTATATCATTATCCCCGTTGACGGTGCACAGCCTGCCGGTTACTTGACTGCCGACGGTGAAGCTCTCTTCGCTAACGTTGCCAAGTATCTGATCGCCGGTGAACAGTACAACGCTTCTCGCTTCGACCTCACTGCTTACGAGGCTGCCGTAGCTGCTGCCGAAGCATTCAAGGCTACTTTGAATCCCGAGGATGAGACTGAAGCTATGGGTATCGAAGCCGTTAACGAGACTCTTATCAGTGCTGCCGACTGGTTGGCCGAAGTTGAGGCTGATCCCGAAGCTACTCAGGACGACGTTAACTTCATCGCTGAAGATTTGAATAACATTATAGAAAAATTCAAGGCTCAGCTCGAGACTGAGAAGCTGATGACTAAGGTTCGTGAGGCTGAAGCTGCCGGTCAGGCATTGCTTGAGAAGTATCCTAACTATACTGACGAGGCTGGTCTGGTTATCGCATTGCGCAACCTGCCGCGTTTCGCTATGGGTATGACTGCTGAGCAAATTCAGGCTGCTATTGATGCAGTTTACGCTGCAATCCCCTTGTTCGAGGCTGAAAATGCTCCTTTGGCAAGCGGTAACTATTATTTGAAGAATGTTGCTTCTGGCAAGTATCTTGTTGGTGGTAACTCTTGGGGTACTTTCGCTACTTTGGGTGACCACGCTGAAGATGTTGCTTTGGCTGTACTCGAAGATGGTAAATATACAATCGACACCCGTTTGAGCAATGGTGGTGAAAGTCACTATTTGGGTGGTGCCGGTTGGATGGACGGTGCTGCTACTGGTTGGACATTCGCTAAGCAGGCTAAGGGTATCTATGCTCTTACTGTTGACGGTGTGAACTATTTGGGTTGGGATGGTGCTAACAGCGCTGCTGCTGTAGCTTTGACTGATCCTACAAGCCCCAACGCTCAGTGGCAAGTTATTACAAAGGATGAGTTGGTTGCTGGTTTGGCTGCTGCTACTGCCGTTCAGCCTGTTGATGCTACATTCTTCATCCAAGACCCGAACTTCGGACGCAACAATACCCGCGTATCTGCATGGGTTGGCGATCCTGTCAAGGGTGGTGATGTAACTAACTTCTGTGCTGAGAAGTGGAATACCAACTTCGATATCTATCAAGATTTGACAGGTTTGGTTAACGGATACTATAAGGTAACTGTTCAGGGTTACTATCGTGCCGGTAACGGTGGCGCTACAGGCATGGAACAGAATGCTTACCTCTATGCAGGCGACAAGTCAACTGCTTTGATGAATATCAATGCTGAAGCTGGTAATGCTGTATTCCAGGGTGGTAATGTTTCTGACGTGGCTGGAATGGGTATTGTTCCCAATGACATGACTACTGCCAGCAAGGCATTCACTGCAGGTCTGTATGCTGACAACAGCATCACAGTTCAGGTAACAGACGGAACTCTCCGTATCGGTGTGAAGAAGGAAACTTTGATTGATGCTGACTGGACAATCTTCGATAACTTCGAATTGACTTACTACGGTACTGAAGAGCCTCCTATGGTTGCTCCGGGTGCTTACTACATGAAGAACATTGGTGCCGGCAAGTATCTTGTTGCCGCTAACTCTTGGGGTACTCAGGCTTCATTCGGTGACCACGGTCTCGACGTACAGGTAGCTTTCGCAAATGGTAAATATACTATCGACTCTAAGGTATCTAACGGTGGCGACAACCACTTCTTGGGTACTAACGGTTATGTAGATTCACCTGCTGCTGAATGGACACTCGTTGAGCAGGGTGATGGCATCTTCGCTATTACTGCTGACGGTACTAACTTCATCGGTTACGATGGTAGCTCTTCTGTAATGAGCATCACTCTGACTGACGCTGCAAGCGCTAATGCTCAGTGGCAGTTTGTAACTAAGGATGAGTTGCTCAAGTCTCTTTCTGCTGCTTCAATGATGAATCCTGTTGACGCTACCTTCTTCATTCAGGGTCAGAACTTCGGCCGCAACGATGGCCGCAACACTGCATGGCAAGGTGCTCCTGCCATCGGTGGTGACAATGCCAATATGAATGCTGAGAAGTGGAACTGCAACTTCGATGTATATCAGGATTTGGCTGGTCTGCCTAACGGTTTCTATAAGGTATCTGCACAGGGTTACTACCGTGCCGGTAACGGTGGTGCTACAAGCATGGAACAGAATGCTTACCTCTATGCAGGCGAGGCTTCTACTCCGTTGATGAATATCAATGCTCATGCTGGTAACGCAATATTCAATGGCGGTAATGTTTCTGACGTACCTGGAATGGGTATCGTTCCTAACAATATGGCTACTGCAAGTACTGCATTCTCTGCCGGTCTCTATGCTGACAACAGCGTATTTGCTCAGGTAACTGACGGTACTCTCCGCATTGGTATCAAGAAGGACGTTCTGATTGGTGCTGACTGGACAATCTTCGATAACTTCGAGTTGGCTTACTACGGAGCTGAAGATCCTGTTCCTATGATTACAGCTGTTGATTCACTGAACAAGTTGATTGCTGAGGCTGTGGCTTGGAAGGCTGAATTGAATGCTGAGGACGAAATGCACGCTATGGTATTGGGTACACTTGACATGATGATTCCTGCTGCTCAGGCTGTAGCCGATGCTCCTGCTTCTGTAGATCAGGTGAACGGAATGATTTTCGATGTTTACTCAATGTTGGGTACTTACAAGCCTATGATTGAGAAGTACGATGCTGCTATGGCTGCTACAGCTGCTGCAGAGGAAGCTTTGGCTTTGTATGGATCATTCAACAATCCTTCTGACGATGCCGGTTTCGCTGCCGCTATCGCAAGTGTTCAGGAAGGTGTTGCTCTGCTCAATGACTGGTTCGAGCCTATCACTATCGATGAACTCAATGCTCGTGTTGCTTCTATGCGCGTAGCCCAGAAGGCGTTCATCTATGAGAACCCGAAGGCTCCGACAGCTACTATCTCTGCTATCCAGGGTGCAAACCGCGTGGTTGCTTTGAGCCACGAATTGGAAGGCTTGACTATCTACTACAAGACTTCTGAGGCTGCTGACTATATGATTTACACTGCTCCGTTCCATGTTTCTACTGCAACTACAGTATGGGCATACGCTGAGTATGTAAGTCCTGAAGCTAAGGCTTATGCTTCAGAGGTAGCCGATTATCAGATTGTATCTGAAATTGTTAAGTTGAATGCTCCTACTATTGAAGTTGAGGGTATTGCTGCTGAAACAGAAGACGCTCTCACTACTGACATCTTCAAGACTTGGGATGGTGTAGGTGCTGATGCTCAGCCTACTGCTGATGCTGTTTATCCTGAAATTCACGTAGGTGAGGAATTGGGTGCCGGTGCTATGGTTTATGGTTTGTCAACTGTTTACTACCTCAGCTATGCTGATTTGACCGGTTATAACAAGATTGTATTCGAAGGTACTCCGGGTGTTCAGCTCCGCGTTTTGATGAACCGCGTAGAGAACGAAGGTGCTCTTGTTGAAGTAAATCCGACTATCGGTGAGGATGGTAAGGCTGAAGTTGACTTGACAGGTATGGAATACGTTCACTTGAACGCAATCAAGACTGGTTGGGGAAGTCCTGCCGGTACTATCACTAAGGTTGCTCTTGTAGCCGAAGGTGAGCCTGTTGCATTCAATTGCGTTGTAACAAGCGACCAGTCTGCTATTATCAACCAGTACGGTATCACTCCGAAGGAAACTATCACATACGACTTCTTCCCCTGGAACGAGGATAAGGGTGAATGTGCAAAAGTTCCTTCTATCAGCGGTATTGTAACTTCTGGTGAATCTATCAATGGTCTCTCTGCAGGTCTGTTGATTGTTAAGGTTGCTGCATACGGATTCGAATCTGCAACTACTGTCAAGTATCTTGGCGCTGCTGAGGACTGGGCTGGTGGCGATGCATTCGTAACCGGTATTGATGAAGTGAACGCTAAGGAAGTGAAGGCTGTCAAGTTCTACACTGTAAGCGGTGTTGAGATTGAAGAACCTACTACAGGTCTCTACATCAAGCGCGTTCTCTACTCTGACGGAACTGTTAAGACTTCAACAATTATGGGTAAGTAAAAAAGACCGATAACTGTTAAAGATTATAAGTCCTGACAAAAGGGGCTGTGTCAATACTGGCACAGCCCCTTTTCCTTTTAATAATCCTTATTTTTTCTGTCATTTCGTTGGGAAAGTAATCTATTTTATTTATTTTTGTCGTTTGTTACCCCATGTTGGGTGATTGGCAGGGCAGATGCCCGTTTGGAAAAGGAATAAAAGAGATGAAAGTAATAGACCTGATAAAGAATAACGGAGGTCGCACGGCTTTTTCCTTTGAGGTGTTACCACCGTTGAAAGGAATGGGGACAGAGGCGCTCTTTCGTACCATTGACACGTTGCGCGAGTTCGATCCCAAATATGTGAATATCACCACACACCGTGGCGAGTATGTCTATAAGGATTTGGGCGAGGGGCTTTACCGCCGTGAGTTGGTGCGCCGTCGTCCGGGAACAGTGGCTGTGGCTGCGGCCATACATCATAAATATGGATTGACAGTGGTTCCCCATTTGGTATGCAGTGGTTCTACCAGTGCCGACTTGGAGTATGCCTTGCTTGACTTGCAGTTCTTGGGTATTACTGACCTGTTGCTCCTCAGGGGTGATAAGGCCAAGCATGAATCGTCGTTCACTGCTATGCCAGGGGGGTATCTGCATACGACCGAACTGATAGAGCAGGTCAATCGCTATAATAATGGCTGCTTTATGGACGGAAGCCCTATCAAAGCTCCGGGAACTCCGTTTTCATACGGAGTAGCTTGCTATCCCGAGAAGCATGAGGAAGCTCCGAATCTGGAGAATGACTTGCAGTGGTTGAAGCGTAAGGTGGAGATGGGAGCCGAATATGCTGTGACGCAGCTGTTCTATGACAATGCCAAGTATTTCCGTTTTGTCGAGATGGCCCGTGCCGAGGGAATCACCATTCCGATCATTCCTGGTATCAAACCATTTGCCAAGATGTCTCAGTTGACGGCGATTCCCAAGACCTTCAAAGTGGATCTTCCCCAACCTTTGGCCGTGGAGGCAGCCAAGTGCCGGACTGATGCCGAGGCGCAGGCTTTGGGTGTGGAATGGTGTGTGGCGCAGTGTAAAGAACTGATGGCTCACGGTGTACCCAGTTTGCATTTCTACACGTTGTCTGCAGTGGAGAGTATCCGCCAGGTGGCGAAGGAAATCTATTGAGAATTGTTAGAGGAATTATAGATTCTATAGGGACTATAAATAAAAGAAAAAGAGGGAATGTTCTTCAGAGATATCATCGGACAAGAGGAGGCGAAACAGCGTTTGATGCAGGAAGTGGCCGAAGGGCGTGTGGCTCATGCACGGCTGCTGTGTGGCCCTGAGGGAAGTGGCAAACTGCCGTTGGCGGTAGCATACGCCCGTTACCTGTGTTGCACCAACCGTCAAGGGACGGATGCCTGTGGAACCTGTCCGTCGTGCGTGAAGTTCAATAAACTGGTGCATCCCGATGTACACTTTGTCTTTCCGGTGAAGTCTTCGACCAATGTTAGCGATGATTTCATACGCGAATGGCGCAATTTGCTTCTTCAGACCCCTTATTTCGGTTTTCCTCAGTGGATGGAGGCAATGGGAGTCGAGAATCAGCAACCCCTTATTGGTGTGAAAGAGAGCGACGAGATAACCCGCAAGCTGAACTTGAAGTCCAGTGCAGGCGGATACAAGGTGATGATTATCTGGTTGCCGGAAAAGATGAATGTGCAGAGTGCCAACAAACTGCTGAAACTGTTGGAAGAGCCGCCGAGGCAGACGGTCTTCCTGTTGGTAAGCGAACAGCCCGAAACCTTGTTGGCCACGATACAGAGCCGTACCCAGCGGATGGAGTTACGCAAATTGTCCGAAGAGGTGATTGCCGGTGCTTTGCAAGAACGGTTTGGTTTGCAGCCTGCGGATGCAACAACGATAGCCCATTTGGCTGACGGCAGTATGCTGAAAGCGTTGGAGACTATACATATCAGTGAGGACAGCCGTATGTTTTTCGATTTGTTTGTCAGTCTGATGCGTCTTTCGTATCAGCGCAAGTTGCGCGAAATGAAACAATGGAGCGAACAAGTGGCTGCGTTGGGGCGCGAGCGCCAGAAGAATCTGTTGCTCTATTGCCAACGTCTGCTCAGGGAGAACTTCATCTATAATTTCCATCGGGCTGAGTTGGTCTATATGACACCTGAGGAGCAGAACTTCTCCACGCGCTTCGCGCCGTTCATCAACGAACGGAATGTGATTGGCATCATGGAGGAGTTGGCCTTGGCACAGCAACATATCGAGCAAAACGTGAATGCCAAAATGGTGTTCTTCGATTTCTCGTTAAAAATGATAATGTTATTAAAGAGTAATTAAATGAAATAGAATATGAAGTTCAGGAGTTCAGGAGTTCAGGAGTTCAGACAATAGTACATTTGTATGATGATTCTTATAAGGAACATGAATGCAACACTATTGTCTGAACTCCTGCAACTCCCGAACTTCTGAACTCCCCAAAAGAAAAGATTATGTCAGATGAAATAAAACTCAAATGGGGAAGCGGAAACCTGTCTTGCCGTGGATGCGGACGACAGGACAAGCAACTCAATACTTACGACTACCTGGCCGACATCCCCGGCAATGACGAGGAGACCGACTTAGTGGAGGTGCAGTTCAAGAATACCCGTAAGGGATATTACCGTAACAGCAATCATCTTTCTTTGGAGAAAGGGGATATTGTGGCAGTGGAGGCTACGCCGGGACATGATATCGGTGTGGTGACACTGATGGGGCGTCTGGTGCCTTTGCAGATGCGAAAGGCCAACTTACGTTCTGATGTGGAAATCAAGCGCATTTACCGTAAGGCCAAACCGGTGGATATGGAGAAGTACGAAGAGGCCAAGAAACGCGAACATGATACCATGATACGCTCGCGTCAGATAGCCAATGACTTGAATCTGAATATGAAAATTGGTGACGTAGAATATCAGGGCGATGGTAATAAGGCTATCTTCTATTACATCGCCGATGAGCGCGTAGATTTCCGCCAGCTTATCAAGGTGTTGGCCGATGCTTTCAAGGTGCGCATCGAGATGAAGCAGATTGGTGCCCGTCAGGAGGCCGGACGTATCGGTGGCATCGGACCTTGCGGACGCGAACTTTGCTGTGCCACGTGGATGACCAGCTTTGTTTCGGTTGCCACCAGTGCTGCCCGTTTTCAAGACATCTCGTTGAACCCTCAGAAATTGGCCGGACAGTGTGCCAAACTCAAGTGTTGCCTCAATTATGAGGTGGATACCTATGTGGAGTCTCTCAAGCGTCTGCCTTCCAAGGAGATTGTGTTGCAAACGAAGGATGGCGACTATTATTTCTTCAAGAGCGATATATTGAAAGGGCTGGTTACATACTCGACCGACAAGCATGTGGCGGCAAATTTGGTGGAACTGACTGCCCGACGGGCTTTCGAAGTCATCAATATGAACCGACAGGGGGAAAAACCGGACAGCCTTTCGGAAAACGGACAAGTGGAGGATAAGCGTCCTGTTGACTTGTTGGAGCAGGATAATATTGCTCGTTTTGACCGTGCCAAGAAGAAAAAGAAGAAGAGTGGCAAGGGTAAGAATGGTGGACTGCCGTCCGTCAAGCAAGAGGGTAAGCCTGCCAAACCTGAAGCTAAAGCAGACAAATCTGAAGGCAAGCAGCCCAATAAACCCGAGGGTAAGCAGCAAGCCAAACAGGAAGGCGCCCAACCGTCTAAACCCGAAAATAAACAACCCAAGGGACAAGGCGGACAAGCTGAAGCTGGTGAACCGACCCCCAAACAGGGAGGTGGAAACAAGCACAAGAAACGCCATCAGGGTAATCCCAATAATCCGAATCGTCCGCAGGGACAGGAAAATAAGGAGTAATTGGAAATTGCACGTTGTGCATGGGTATGATGAACGTGGGAATAATCGGAAAAAAACTGAAAGTGGTTGCCATGGCAGGCATTTTGTCTGCTATGGTGACGGCTTGCAGGTGGGGAAACCTGTCATACAGTGCATCCGCCTCTGTACCCCAGTCGTGGACACGGATGGATACAGTAGAGTTCATGATTTCTGATAATGGGTTTCACTTGACGGCTGGTCGTGCTTTCCAGTTTGTTGTTGATGTCCGTTACACTGGGGAATATGCTTATCGTGACCTTTGGTTGTTGCTCCGACACAATGTGGCCGATTCGCTCAAGTGGCAGACTGATACGTTGTGTTGTCCTTTGTATAGCCAGAAAGGCCGGCCCTTGGGCCAAGGCTTGACAGGGCTCTATACGATTGAAATCCCTTATACTACATTAGTGGCCGATGGAAGCGGGCAGACCCGTATGCAACTGATTCACTGCATGGCCAATGATTCATTGAAAGGAATCTCAGACGTAGGTATTCGGGTCAGGAGTCTGACAGAATAGGCGGGGGCAGTTTTCAAGCTTTCTTTTTCATTTATTTTGATTCTTTATTCATCTGGCTTCGTTCACGATACTCCGATGGGGTCAGTCCGGTTTGTGCTTTGAAGCATTTGCCGAAGTAGCGTGGGTCGTTGAAGCCTACGGCGTATGCAATGCGTGAATAAGGCTCGTTTGATTTGGCTACCATATCCTCGGCCCGTTGGATGCGTATCTGGCGAAGTAGTTCTACAGGGCTGATGCCTACTAACTTACGTACCTTGTTGTAGAAAACAGTACGTCCCAAGCAAACGGCGAAGGCCAACTCCTCAATTTTCAATTCTGGGTTGTCCAAATGTTCGTCGATGTAGGCCAACAGTTTTTCCATCATCAGTTTGTCTGAGTCAACAATATTGGTCGTTGCCAGTCGGATGACAGGTGCTTCTTCTTCGTTCCGTATTTCCTTGTCTTGTTGTGCCTCTCCCTTTGTGGCTGAATGTTGGTATTCTGTGGCGGTGCTCTCTTTGATCTGTTCCAAATAATTTTGTTGCATGGTGCGCAGGTTGCTGATGATGTTGGCCATGCGTTGCTTCAGGTACGTTGCACTGAAGGGTTTGGTAATGTAGTCGTTCACACCTAATTTCAGCCCCTCGATGCGGTCGTCCATGGATGCTTTGGCCGATAGGATGACGATGGGGATGTGTGAGGTGTTGGCATCACTTTTGATTTCACGCACCATGCTCAGTCCGTCCATTTCGGGCATCATCACGTCAGTCAGGATAAAATCGGGATGCAGCGCACGTGCCTTCTCCAGTCCTTCGCGTCCGTTTATGGCTTGTGTCACTTCGTATTCGCTTTCCAGGATGCTGGCCAGGAAATCGCGCAAGTCGTCGTTGTCCTCCACTACTAACAGGTGGGGCTTCTCGCTTGCCGTTTGCTGTTCGTCACCCGCCACTTGTAGTTTGTCACTTGTTGTTCGTAGCTCGTCACTGGCTGCTTCTATGACGTTCTCATCGCTGATATAATTGTGTTTTCCCTTTGTGTAGGTCAACATCTTGTTGACCATCTCCAACATGCGCGAAGCGTTCCGTTTCACCATTTCCAGATGCCCTTGTGCCGTGTCGCTCAGTCCGCCTGCCTCCAACACTTCAGCTATGGGGCCGCTGATAAGGGTCAATGGGGTACGTAATTTGTGGCTGATGTCGGAGAAGAACTCCAGTTTCATCGAGTCCAATTTGTGCTGCATTTCGTTGCGGGTGCGTATGCGGTAAATCCATACAACCAAAAGGATGACGGCTATCAGCAACAGCGCTTGTACTCCCTTTCCTTTCCAACTTTCCCAAAAGGTTGGTTGTACAAAAAGGTGCAGCACCCGAGTATTGTCCACCCATGTGCCATAAGAATTGGTGCTGCGCACCAGCAGGCGATGATGTCCGTGGGGAAGGTTATTCCACGAGATACTGCGTTCTGTCCCCAGGTGGTTCCATTCTTCATCAGTTCCATCCAGCTTGTAGGCATAGCGTATCATGTGATTGTCTTGATAGTCCAATGCTGCAAAATAGATGGTCAGATCGCGGCGGTCTGCGGGTATTTGCAGAGAGTCGCCCATCAGGGTGAATGTGTTGTTCTCTTCCTGTTCGTTATGGTACTGTATGCTTCCGAATACCAAAGGCGGAACGAAACTGTCCTTCTGCAATCTTTGACATTCGAAGTCTATTGTGCCGCTACTGGTTGCCAGCACCATTTTGTCTGTCTGTGGATGATAAGCGGGCAGTGCCTCGGCCAGTCTTGTGTCTTCGCCCAAGTATTCGGGACCGTAGCACCATACCCTGTTTCGTTTCACATCGTACATGTTCAAGCTGTTTTCGCATCCGATCCAGATATTGCCCATGTTGTCTTCGGTAATGCCAAAGATGGTGCCACAGTTGCGAATCAGGTGGCTGATGTTTTCCAGATTCAACGGTTTGTTGTTTGTTTTCAAGTTTTGGGCCTTGATGCGTTGCAGTCCGCCTCCCACGGTGGCTATGTAGATAGTGCTATCCGATGCAACGAAAGTCTGCATCACGTCGCTGGTGAGCAGTGATTTCGGGTCGCCTGGCAAGTGTTTGTGGGCAAAGAATTTGATGTCTTCCCAAGGTTCGTTGTCGTCTTTGAATACGACCATGCCATTGGATGCTGATACAATGATGGTACTGTCGGCCGTTTCGGTAATACGACGCACTTTGTGGAAATCCTTCAACGGATATCTGGTCAGTTGGCTACCGGCATTTTTGAAGCGTGGTTGCCCGTCGTCAGTTTCGGTGAACAGGCTGATACCCTTTTCGAATGTGCCTATCCAGATGCGTCCCTGATAGTCCTCATACACATCGTACACCTGATTGCTACAGATAGAGTTCGGATCTGTCGGGTTGTGGATGTAATGGGTCAGTTTCCCTTCGGATGTCAGCCGATACAGGCCATCGCCTTTTGAGCCGATCCATAAGTTTTTCCGACTGTCCTCATAGAGGCAGTAGATGTGTGTGGTGAAGGGGATTGAAGTTTCGCCCAATTGTCCGTTTGCCCTCAAATATTGCAATCCGTGGGCTGACAATACGGACAGTTTGCCCGAGCGGTAGCCTGTCCACAAGCGTCCTTGGCTATCAAACAACACACTGCGCACTTCGCTGGCATCCGTTTGGTGATGAATGTCCTGACGCTTGAATTGAATGAGTCCCAGGTTGTGGTTATTGCTGAACCATAGATTACCTTGACGGTCAATCATCCAACGGTCGATATAGGGGGCAGACTCTTCGGTGCGCAAGGGGTAGGGGTGCATTTCGTCCTGTTCCTGGTCATAGTATCCGAAGAATCCGTTGCTTGTGGCAGCCCACAGGGTCCCTTCTTCGTCTTCGTGAAACAGTGTCTGATTGCTTTGGGACATAGCCGGCATACGATCTGCCAGGGAGTAGTAGGTTACGGAGTTGTTCGAGCCCGAGACCTTTATCTTCAACAAGTGGCTCCCGTTGCCGTATATCATCCATAAGTTGTTGTGGCGGTCACAATAGAGGCTTCGGCTATTCTCCACGATTTTTGCTTCATGGGGAAGTTCCACAAGGTGGGGCTTCCTGCTATTGGTGTCGTAGAGAATCAATCCTTGATTGGTTGTGATTGCCATAACCTTGTCATCCAGATTCTTCAAGACCCCCACTCGGTTTATCCCGGCAGGCAAAGCGATGGGTGACAATCGGTTGTTCGTCTTGTCAAAACAACCGACACGCCCGTCCTTGGTGGCCATGAATATTTTATGCCCTATTTGTGTGATGTACAAGTAAGGGAGTGGGCTTGCCCATCCGTCTTTCAGGCGGATGAACCCTTGGTGGGTGACAATCCATTCTTCTCCCTCTTGGTCTTCGTAAATCCAGTTGAAGGTCTTTCCTTGCAAGATGCCTTCTCCTTGGCGGTAGAGTTGGATGCCTTCTTTGGCCTGGTAATTCCGGTCGTCGATACGGGCCATATATCCTTCGTTTACGCTCAACAGCCAGGTGTGCCCGTTTTTCAGGGAGATGGCTCCGTTGCAATTGAAACTGACACCGTAGTATTCCTTTATCAGAGCCATGATGTCGATGTAGCGTCCTTGTGTCCGGTCAAACAGAAATGGATTCTGGTCGTAGGTGGCACACCAGATGTTGCCCGTAATGCTGGAATTCAAGTCCATCAGGCGGTTGGTGGTGAGCACACGTTGTTGCTTGTCGGGCATGTCGTAGTAGTTGGTGAACCGATATCCGTCGTAACTGGCCAGTCCGCTCCAGGTGGTGAACCACATCAGTTGGTCTTCGGTCTGTTTGATGCCTGTAATCACATTGGATGCCAACCCGTCGCGCAAGTTGAACATCTTTACTTGGCAGAGGGGTTGCGCACATAGGTTTATGGTTGCAACAAGGGCAATCAGGAGTGCAGATACATATTTTTGCATGGCATTAGTTCTTTAAATCGGGGCAAAGATAAGAAATATATTTAAAGTCATCGAAGAAACTTGGTAAAATAAAGGAACTGCATCCGTATTTTTTTTTCTGGTGCAGTTCCTTTTGTAATTACCCCTTTTCTACCTTAAATGACTTTCTCCTTTTTTATCGCCAAAGCCAACCGCTCGGGTTGGTGGGTTACTCCGGTATATTTTTGTCGCTTGTCGCTAATCAGGCCGGAGATGAATAGTTAATCAGTTGTTTTTAGTCTTGTAAGTCGGATTTGTGTCTTTTTCCGGGTGCAAAGGTAGGGGAAAAGGTTGGACGCGAGGTGGAATATTTTCTAATAAAGGGAGAAATTTTGTCGTCTGACAAAAAAGATAGGGGCTGCGCTTCTTTGCACAGCCCCAATACCTTATTATATATAAGGGAAGTCCTTATTCTTTGCGCGGACGACGCTCGCCACGTTCGGGACGTTCGCGACGTGCAGGACGCTCTACATAGTCAGCAGGCTTCTCCAGCAATACGCGGCGCGAGAGTTTGAACTTGCCGGTCTTGGGGTCGATGTCGAGCAACTTCACTTCGATTTCGTCGCCCTCCTTGATGCCGGCTTCTTCTACGGTTTCCAGACGCTTCCAGTCGATTTCTGAGATGTGGAGCAATCCGTCCTTGCCGGGAAGGAACTCTACGAAGCAACCGTAGGGCATTACGCTACGCACTTTACCGGTATATACTTCGCCCACCTCGGGGATGGCAACGATAGCCTTGATCATGTTCATGGCTGATTCGATGCACTGCTTGTTGGTGCCGGCAATCTCAATCTTGCCCACACCGTCAATTTCGTCGATGGTGATAGTGGCGCCAGTCTCTTCCTGCATACCTTGGATAATCTTACCACCAGGGCCGATTACCGCACCGATGAACTCCTTCGGGATAATCATCACCTCGATGCGAGGAGCGTGATCCTTCAGTTCGGCGCGAGGCTCGGCGATGCACTCGGTAATCTTGCCGAGGATGTGCTCGCGGCCTTCCTTAGCTTGAAGCAAAGCCTTCTCCAGAATCTCGTATGAAAGGCCATCCACCTTGATGTCCATCTGAGTGGCGGTGATACCGTCGCGTGTACCTGTCACCTTGAAGTCCATATCGCCCAAGTGGTCCTCGTCGCCAAGGATGTCGCTCAATACGGCATACTTCTCTTCACCGGCATTCTTGATAAGTCCCATAGCGATACCTGATACGGGCTTGGTCATCTTCACACCGGCATCCATCAGTGCCAATGTACCGGCACATACGGTGGCCATTGAAGACGAACCGTTTGATTCGAGAATATCAGAAACTACGCGTACGGCATAGGGATAATCTGCAGGAATCTGACCCTTCAATGCGCGCCATGCCAAGTGGCCGTGGCCGATTTCACGACGGCCTACACCACGCTGGGGACGGGCCTCACCTGTTGAGAAGGGAGGGAAGTTGTAGTGGAGGAGGAAACGCTCGCGGTGTTGGTCGAGCACATCATCGACAATCTTCTCGTCGAGCTTGGTACCCAATGTCACACTGGTGAGCGACTGGGTCTCACCACGGGTGAAGATGGCTGAACCGTGAGGGCCGGGCAACGGATTTACCTCGCACCAGATGGGGCGGATTTCGGTCGTCTTACGGCCATCGAGACGCTTGCCTTCGTCGAGGATGCAACGGCGCATGGCCTCTTTCTCCACGTCGTGATAGTAGCGGTCGATAAGGGCAGCCTTGGTCTCCAGCTCCTCTTCAGTGAACTGGGCCTTGAACTCTTCGCGGATAGCTTCGAAAGCCTCGCCACGCTCGTGCTTGTTGCAATTGCCGCTCTGTGCGATGGCGTATGCCTTGTCGTAGCAAGCCTCGCGAACGGCCTTGCGGAGTTCTTCGTCGTTTTCCTCGTGGCAATATTCGCGTTTCTGCACGGTGCCACACTCTTCCATCAGTTCCATCTGCACCTTGCAATGGTCCTTGATGGCGGCATGAGCCACCTTCATGGCTTCGAGCAGGTCTTGCTCAGAAACCTCTTTCATTTCGCCTTCCACCATCATGATGTTCTCGTAAGTGGCGGCAACCATCAGGTCCATATCAGCCTCTTCGAGTTGTTGGAAGGTGGGGTTGATAACGAATTCGCCGTTGATGCGTGCCACACGCACTTCAGAGATAGGTCCTCCGAAGGGGATGTCGCTCACGGCGAGGGCGGCAGAAGCTGCCAATCCCGCCAATGCGTCGGGCATATCCACGCCGTCGGCAGAGAACAGGATGATGTTTACATATACCTCTGCATGATAGTTATCGGGGAATAGAGGACGAAGAGCGCGGTCCACCAGACGGCAAGTCAGGATTTCGTAATCCGACGCCTTTCCCTCGCGTTTGGTGAAACCACCGGGGAAACGGCCGAAAGCCGCATATTTCTCTTTATACTCTACCTGTAAAGGCATAAAATCTGTACCGGGAACTGCATCCTTTGCGGCACAAACAGTAGCTAACAACACGGTGTTACCCATGCGCAGCATAACCGAACCGTCGGCCTGCTTTGCCAACTTTCCCGTCTCAAGTGTGATGGTTCTTCCATCAGGCAACTTGACCTCTTTTGTTATTACGTTCATCTGAATAAATAATTATGTTTTGTACTATCTTTCCAAAAATCGTGCAAAGATACGGTTTTCGGCTTGATAATGAGCAAGAAAATCGAGAAAAGTGCATCTTTCACCTCTTTTTTTATAATTTTAATACGAATTAAGAAGAAAAATGCATGTTTTCGGGAGGAAGGGTTGTACCTTTGCGGCGCAAAAGTTTTTAGAGAAAATTTAGGAAAATGAAGAAAAGTATAATTGTTGCAGCATCGTTTTTGTTGGCGTTGGCTGCTTGTGAAGAGAGAGGCGAACAGTTTCATGTGAAGGGCGAGATTGGTCAGGCGGCGGACAAGGTCCTCTATTTCGAGGAGGCCGCTCTCGACGGTATCAAAGTGCTCGATTCGGTCAAGTTGGACAAACAGGGCCGTTTCTCCTTCAGCCATAAGCGCCCCGATGGCCCCGATTTCTACCGTTTGCGTGTTGACGGGCAAGTGGTGAATCTGGGCATAGATTCCACCGAGACGGTGACCATCAAAGGCTCCCTGCCCTCGTTGGCCACGGCCTACACGGTGGAGGGCTCGGTCGAGTGCGAAAAGATTAAGGAACTCTCGTCCAAGCAGATGGCCCTTCAGGAGCAAATCCGCCTGTTGGCCTCCCGCCAGCTCCCCATTGGCGATTTCCGCGACAGTGTGGATCGTATGGTCAGCGCCTATAAGCAACAGATTTGTCGCGACTACATCTACAGCAACCCTCGCGCAGGCTATGCCTACTATGCCCTGTTCCAACGGATCAATGGTGGCCAGTTGTTCAGTACAGAGGGCCTGACTCGCGAAGATGTGCGTGCCTTTGGTGCGGTAGCCACTTCGTGGGACATGTGCTATCCCCACTCGTTGCGCACCGTCAATCTCCACAACATCGCCATGCGCGGCATGAAGAACTCCCGCAAGCCCACCGTCACCACCATCCCCGAAGAGCTGATCCACGAGGTCACCTTGCTTGATTTGGCCCTGCCCGACCTGCGTGGTGCCACCCGTCGCCTTACCGATTTGAAGGGAAAGGTCGTCCTGCTCGACTTCACGACTTATCAGAATCAGGCTTCCCCCGCACGCAACATCGCCTTGCGCGAGCTGTATGACAAGTATGCCACCCGGGGGCTCGAAATCTATCAGGTCTCTTTCGATGCCGACGAACATTTCTGGAAGACCTCGGCCGACAATCTCCCCTGGATATGCGTGCGCGATGCCAGCGGCTCTTCGGCTCAGACCTATCGGGTGTCAGCCCTGCCCACCTATTTCCTGATTGACCGGGGAAATGCCCTTTACAAGCGCAGTTCCGACATCAAGGATGCCGACCAGCTGGAGGCCGAGATAGAAAAACTCTTGCGCTGATTCTTTTTCCCCATTCTCTGTCAGATTTTCCCCATCAGATAGAGAAAAAGCCCGTATCTTCGCGCCGTTTTTCAGTAATCAACATAACAGTTTAGGAAGATATGAAGAAAATCTTTGCCGCCCTGCTCCTTGCGTTGCTGGCTTCAGGCATGCGGGCAGAGCAACAGCCCGAGAAGACACCCGCCTTTCCCGGAGCCGAGGGATATGGACGCTACGTCACTGGCGGACGTGGTGGAAAGGTGTATCATGTGACCAATCTGAACGATTCCGGCACAGGCTCGTTCCGTTGGGCTTGCGACCAGGCAGGCCCGCGCACCATTGTATTCGATGTGTGTGGCACCATCCATCTGAAGTCGCAACTGAAATTGCGCCATGGCGATGTCACCATTGCCGGACAGACCGCCCCCGGCGACGGCATCTGTGTGGCCGATTGGGATTTCAGCATCGCGGCACCCAATGTGATTGTGCGCTATATGCGCTTCCGCCCCAGCGACACCTCGGGTGGCGAACCCGACGGACTGGGTGGCATGGATGGCAAGAACATCATTGTCGATCACTGCTCCGTCTCGTGGAGTGTCGATGAGTGCCTTTCGGTGTATGGCAACGAACACATGACCGTGCAATGGTGCATCATTTCACAAAGCCTGCGCAACTCCACCCATGCCAAGGAAGCCCACGGCTATGGAGGCAACTGGGGAGGCAAGGGCGCCAGCTACCACCACAACCTGATTGCCCACCACGATTCGCGCACACCCCGATTGGGAAACCGTCCCACCTATGTGCAACAGGACACCACCGACATCCGCAACAATGTCATCTACAACTGGGCAGGCAACGGATGCTACGGAGGCGAGGGCATGAAGGTCAACTTCGTGAACAACTATTACAAGCCCGGCCCCGGCACCGACAAACGCGCCTCGGGCAGTCGTTCCTCTTTGGCCTACCGCATCTGTGGCCTGGGCGTATCCACCAAGGAGACCGACGGCAGCTACCTCATCTGGGGCAAATACTACGTCAATGGCAACGACAACCCCGACCATCCTACGCTCATCAACAAGAACTGGGAGATGGGCATCTATCCCCAAATCAGCACCAGCAATCCCGGCTACACCGCCGTCACCAAAGACACCATCCGCCTGGATGCCCCCCTGCCCTTTATCCATGTCACCACACACACCGCCAAGCAAGCCTATGCAAAGGTCCTCGACTATGCCGGTTGTTCGCGTAGCCGCGATTGGGTGGACAGCCTGATTGTCAGCGACACCCGCCTGCGCAAGGCATCGTTCACGGGCAAGGGCAGTGGCAACAATCCCGGTGTGATTGACACCCCCTACGACCTGAAGCCCTCCGGAGCCGGAGCCGACTGGTCGCCCTGGCCCGTCCTGAAGAAGACACGCACCTATACCGATGCCGATGGCGATGGCATGGACGATGCCTGGGAGACCCTCAACGGGCTGGATTGCACCAGGGCCGACGATGGAAACCGCCTGAATGCTGAAGGCTACACCATGCTCGAAGTCTATATGAACTCCCTGGTGGCCGACATCACTGAGGCGCAAAACGAAGGCGGAACCCCCGAGGGATACGTCGAGTATTACAATCCCAACGAAGGCGTCATCACCATACCCGCAACCGATATCGACCTGGAAGATGGCACCATCACCATGGCCTCCGATGGCAAGAAGAAAGCCACCATCAAGGCAGGCAAGGCCGATTGCTTCAGCAACAACGACCATCTGACCTTCAAGTTGAACAACCGCACGGCAGGCATATACACCCTCAGTTTCGGAGCAGCCACCACCCGTAGCGACTTCAAGCTGGCCCTCCGGGTCACCGACGTGGCTACCGGGCAAGTCGAGGCCGAGAAGACCATATCGGTGCCCAATACAGGAGACTGGCAGGCCTATCGCACCTACACGTTGGACACACAGGTGATGACCGTCGGACAGAAGACCCTCGACCTGACCTTCCTGAGCAGCCGTGGCCAGTATTCGGGAAATCTGGAGAAACTGTCCATCAGCCTGAAGGAGGCCGTCGATGCCGTGCATCCGTCCGTTTGGGCCGGTGCTGAGGCCGTCGAAGCCATCTACACCCCCAGTGGTCTCCCGTTGAAGGAACTCCAGCCCGGCATCAACATTGTGCGTATGCGCGATGCCCAAGGAAATCCCCTCATCCGCAAGGTGATGAAATAGAGATGAATCATAGCGAAGGAAAGCCCCTCCAACATCCCCCTTTGGGGAGAGTCGGAGGGGCTTTTTCATCACATACAACTCACCACCCCGATGCTCGTGCCGATGGCCGTAAGGATGGTGATGAGTGTCTGAATCACCAGTTTCCAAATCTCTCGTTTTTCCATAATTTTTGATTTTTGATTTTTGATTTTTAATTTTCCTTTTCCGGTGCCTTGTCATTTTTCGGACGAAGTCCTCAACAACTCGTCTGAACGCAGTGAAGAATCTGTAAATGTCAGCATAATGGCGATGGCCGATGGCTATGGCTATGGCCGATGGCGATGGCTATGGCGATGGCCGATGGCCTTTGACCTTAGACCATCAGCCTTAGACCTTCGACCTTAGACCTTTGACCTTAGCCTTTCGACCTTAGACCTTCGACCATCAGCCATTCACC
This sequence comes from Bacteroidaceae bacterium, assembly GCA_017521285.1. Taxonomy (GTDB): domain Bacteria; phylum Bacteroidota; class Bacteroidia; order Bacteroidales; family Bacteroidaceae; genus Phocaeicola_A. The sequence goes on from JAFXDG010000036.1 coordinate 89,418, forward strand.
CTCTCAACCATCAAAGCGGATTGCTACCTGTACCCGAGCCGTTATCTCCGCC
>JAFXDG010000037.1 GCA_017521285.1 Bacteroidaceae bacterium
ATCAGCAGTGCTAATCATGTAATCAGCAGTGGTGATTATATAATCAGCAGTGTTGATTAAAGTTTTCGCCTTAGTCAGACAAGTTTTCGCAGGTGTCAAACCGATTTCTCTCCGTAGCATATTCATTTTTTCTTTTCAGTTGTGGCCCGTAGCTCTTCACTCGTGGCCCGTTTTGCTCTACAAAGGTATCGAAATCTTCCAAATATATTTTCTTAAAATTGTTTAAATCGTACTTTTAGGGGTGCAAATTGTATGATTTCTGGACACTTTTTTCGGAGAGGAAAATGAAAATGGGTGTTTTTAGGCAAAAAAGGGTAAGGAGGAGGGGGCAGGGGTAGGTTTCAGGTTTCAAGTTCCAAGGTTCAAGGGTTGCTACTAAAAAAGGCAGAAGGTGTGTTATAATGTGATTTTTTGGACGCGGATGACGCGGATTACACGGATTTATATTTCAAATTTATACCCGACCATACCTTAGATAAATCATCAAAAGAGGTTGTCGATGAGCTGAAAAGCGAATAAAGAGTATAATTTATCCGCGAAATCCGCGTAATCCGCGCCTAAAATCTGGAATGGCTACATTTCGACACACCTTCGATTCATCGTCATCATCGAATTGTTCACACGCAGGGTGATAGGGAATCAGGAATGACAGAGACGGCATAATTTACAACTCGGTTTTCGGACTGCCCCGTTATAATTTATCCGCGTAAAAATATTGCAGACAGATTTACGGTGAGGAATCTGTCTGCAATACTTAAATCAAAATCAGTCAATCATCTCGAAGCCCAAGTAGGGGACGAGAGCCTTAGGCATGCGGATGCCTTCGGGAGTCTGGTTGTTTTCCAACAGGGCGGCAACGATGCGGGGCAGAGCCAGAGCTGAACCGTTCAGTGTGTGGCACAGTTCGGTCTTCTTTTCAGCCGTGCGGTAGCGGCACTTCAGGCGGTTGGCCTGATAGTTGTCGAAGTTTGATACAGAGCTGACCTCCAACCAACGTTGCTGTGCTTCGCTATAAACTTCGAAGTCGAAACAGGTGGCGGCGGTGAAGCTCATGTCGCCTCCGCACAGATGCAGGATGCGGTAGGGGAGTTCCAGCTTTTGCAGCAGTCCCTCCACGTGGGCCAACATCTCTTTGTGGCTCTCCTTGCTGTGTTCGGGGGTGTCTATGCGTACGATTTCCACCTTTGAGAACTCGTGCAGGCGGTTCAGACCGCGCACGTCCTTACCGTAGCTTCCGGCTTCGCGGCGGAAACACTGGGTGTAGGCACAGTTCTTGATGGGCAGTTGCTTTTCGTCCAGAATTACGTCGCGGTAGATGTTTGTCACAGGCACTTCAGCTGTCGGAATCAGGTAGAGGTTGTCCAGTTGGCAGTGGTACATCTGTCCCTCTTTGTCGGGCAACTGTCCGGTGCCGTATCCGCTGGCCTCGTTCACCACGGTAGGGGGCATAATCTCGGTGTAGCCACTCTTGCGGGCTTCGTCGAGGAAGAAGTTGATGAGGGCACGCTGCAACTGTGCGCCTTTTCCTTTATATACGGGGAATCCGGCGCCGGTAATCTTCACGCCGAGGTCGAAGTCGATGAGGTCGTACTTCTTCGCCAATTCCCAGTGGGGCAGGGCATCTTTGGGCAGGGGAGTCTCCATACCGCCAGTCTTTACCACCACGTTGTCTTCGGCCACTTTGCCTTCGGGTACTTCGTCGTAGGGAATGTTGGGGATGGTGTAGAGCACGGCCTGCAGGTCGTTGATGGCCTGATTCATTTCCTGTTCCAAGGCTTTGTTGGTCTCTTTCAGGGCGGCCACCTGGGCTTTCACGCCTTCAGCCTCGTCCTTCTTGCCCTCCTTCATCAGGCCTCCGATAGCGGCAGCCAGTTTCTTTGATTCGGCCAGGTTCATATCCAGCTGCGTCTGTGCGGCGCGGCGTTTCTTGTCCAGCCCAATGGCTTTCTCCACGGCTTCGCGTGCGCCACTGAAGTGTTTCTTCTCCAGACCCTTGATTACTCGCTCGGTCTGTTCGCTGATAAGTTTGATAGTAAGCATATCTGTTTGTTTTTTATCTGTTTTCCGAAATTATCTGCAAAGGTATTCATAAATCATAAATCATAAATCACCATTTATTTATGAAATCCAGTACCAATCGGTTGAACTCTTCGGGGCGCTCCATGTTGAGCATGTGTCCACAGTCGGGGATTATTTCGAAGCGGGCATGGCTGAGGAACTTCATTTCGCGGGGCCGTCCTGTCGGGTCTTTCACTTCGTTCTCACCGCGGATGATGAGGGTCGGCACGTCCGTAGTGCCCCGTTCTTCCAAGGCTTTCCATGCCTCCTTGCCATAGAACAGGCGCACCTCTTTGTGCAGGGGTTGCCAAGCTGTCCAGTCACTCACCATCTGCCACAGTGGCTGGCGCATCCGTTCCTTTTGCGAACCACCCGATGACATCAGTATGTCGTGCCATTCGCGCTTGTAGGCATCTATGCCTTTCTCCTTCAAGGCTGCAATCTCTTCGTCGCGTTGGCGGCTTTCAGCCTCGCCCATGGGTTCGCTGGGACCCGGGCTGTTGCGTATGCCGCCACTCACGAGGGTGCAGCTGAGCAGGCGTTGGGGACAGACGGCCAGCATGTCGCCCGCCACGAAGGACCCCATTGATAGGCCGACAATGTGGGCGCGGTCGATGCCGAGGGAGTCCATCACGGTCAGCACGTCGTCAGCATGGGTATGCTGGAAATCTTCGCGTTGCTCCGACGAGCGTCCGTAGCCCCGGAAGTCGAGTCGGATGGTACGGTGTTTTTTTGCAAAAACGGGGAATTGTTCGTCCCACATGCGGGTATCGAGCGAATGTCCGTGCAGGAGGATGACGGCCGGGCCTGTGCCCATCTCTTCGTAGTAGATGTTTCCGCCACCACTGACGGCGATGTGGTCTGCAACAGGGGAGTGCTTCGGAGTGCAAGCCGCAAGGCAGAGGGCTGCAAGGAGGTAAAGGGCTGTTTTCATTGTTCAGTCAAGTGTTTTCTGTTTCTGTGATTTTTTATCCTTTTCGCGGCGAAGGTACTCAAAAAAGCCGATACTGGCGCATCTTGAACCATCTTTCTTCCCGTTTGTTGCTAAAAGAAAAAATAAAGGACTATGAACTTGAGTGAAATGGAAGACCGTGCGGCGCGTACCCGGCGGGGAAAACTGGAGATGAAGGTGTGGGCCATCGTCTTTGTCCTGTTGCTGATTGCCGTAGTGTTGATTGTCGGACGTGTTTTGATGTGATAAGGCAATGAATGAAAAATTGAGTATGCCTGCCCGCCTGTGGCTGACTTTCAAGACGGAGGTTGTGCGGCGGTTGCTGATGGTGGCCCTGCCATTGGTGGTGGCTGTGGGGTTGCCTTGGTTGGTGGATGGCAGCCATTCGTGGTTCCCTTTGCTGGAACACGCTGTGTGGATATGGTTTGTGGTGGCTGTGGTGGTGGCCGTGAATGGAGTCCTGCGTTCGTTGGGGACTGCCTGGCTGTCGAAAAGTTCCCTGCACGACCGTCCGCTGAAGGGACTGGTGCAAATCTTGCAGGTGCTGGTGGTGTTCATCGGGGGCATCGTGGTGGTTTCCATCTTGATAGGGCGCTCGCCGCTGACGCTCATCACAGGATTGGGAGCTTTTGCGGCCGTGTTGATGCTGGTGTTCAAGGATTCCATTCTCGGGTTCGTGGCTGGTGTGTTGCTGGCCGAGAACGACATGGTGCACTTGGGCGACTGGATAGAGATGCCGGCCAACGGTGTGAACGGAGTGGTGACGGACGTGTCGCTCACCATCGTGAAGGTGCGCAACTGGGACAATTCCATCGTCACGGTGCCGCCCTATGCCCTCATCAGCGAGTCGTTTGTCAATTGGCGGGGGATGATTCACTCCGGCGGACGAAGAATTACCTGTGGAGCGATGCTGGTAACAGATTACATCAAACCCTGTACGACTGAGTTCTTGGAACGGATGAAGATGTTTGATGCAGACTTGGCGCTCTTTATTACTGCCAAACAGCGGCAAGCAGCACGTGGTGAGGAGGTTGATGTGCACAATCCTGAAGGATTGGTGGATGGCTCTATCCGCACGAATGCCGGTTTGTTGCGTGCTTATCTGGCACTGTATTTGAGACGCCACAAGGCCATCAATGCCGAATTGCTTTTGATGGTGCGCACTTTGCCGGCTACTGAAAACGGATTACCTTTGCAGCTCTATTGCTTTACTCACAACAAGGTGTGGTCTGAATACGAAGCTGTTCAAGCGGAATTGATGGAGCATCTGTATTCGGTGCTTCCTGCATTTGAATTGCATGCATATCAGAATGCTTCGTTGCGCGACAATATCATCAACGGTCTTCTTGAAGGTGGGTGTGCTCCCGAGCGCATTCGTGACCTTCCGTGGGGGATTGTGTGAAGAGTAAAGATATTCAAGTTTCGCAAGTAGAGAAGTAGCAGGAGTGTAGGAGGTGGGGGTGTCAAAATGCCTTCTTTTCATTCTTTAGACGCGGATGACGCGGATAACGCAGATAAATTATGACCTTTATTCGCCCTTTCGGCTCATCGAAAACCTCTTTTGATTTTTTCATTAGGGTATGGTCGGGTATAATAATTAAGAAAATCCGCGTTATCCGCGTCATCTGCGTCTAAAAAGTTAATTATGCACACCCTCGTACTCCTGAAAGTTGAGCTTGCGAAATTTGAATAACGATTATAAACAAAGAAGGGATGCATCAATGGATGCATCCCTTACTTATGTAATTACTTTGACAGTAAAAACCTTTTGATTGGTTTTGCCGGGTGATTATGCCTCAGCAGCAGGAATTACAGAAACGTAGCTTCTGTCCTTGCGACCCTTCTTGAAGCATACGATAC
>JAFXDG010000038.1 GCA_017521285.1 Bacteroidaceae bacterium
CATTGGTTTGGGGGATATACAGATGCCTTTGAACACGCTGGATGAAATCTTTGCCTATTTGGAGGCTGCTGACAAGCCATGCGTTGTGGCGATAGACGAATTCCAACAGATAGGCACTTATGAAGAGAAGAATGTGGAGGCTTTGTTACGCTCTAAAATTCAGCAATGCAAACAGACTGTCTTTATCTTCTCGGGAAGTAAACGCCATGTGATGAGCAATATGTTCAATTCGTCATCCAAACCTTTCTATCAGAGTGCCATCAGCATGGGACTTGCTCCTATAAGTATGGAGGTGTATGCCGACTTTGCCACACGCCTTTTCGAAGAACGTGGCAAGCGGATAGAGCGTGAACTGGTAAAGCGCGTGTATGAGGCTTTCGATGGATACACGTGGTTTGTACAAATGCTGATGAACGAACTTTTCTCAATGACTGCTCATGACGAATTGTGCGGAATGGATAAGTTTGAGACAGCCTTTCGGAATGTGGTGTGGGTGCAGGAGCCCAGTTACAAGGAGTTGCTGTCCAACCTGTCAACCAAGCAGCGTGTGCTTTTGCAGGCTATAGCAAAGGAGGGGGTTGCAAAGAATATTACTTCGGCAGCTTTCATAAAGAAATACAACCTGCAATCGGCCAGTTCTGTTCAGTCGGCATTGAAGCCTTTGTTGAAACACGATTGGGTCATCCTCTCTGAGGAAGGTTATCGTGTGTATGATTACTTCTTCTCCCATTGGTTGGCTAAGGAGTATTGATGGACGATGGAGACGAAGAAACCGACAGGGGCGGATGGACTATGAAAGTCCACAGCCTGACTACTGGACTGCAGGCGTGGACTTCCATAGTCCATGACTGATGCCTCTTGAACGGAGAGCCGGATAAAAAACAAAGAGAGTCTCACGACCCTCTCTGTCGATAGCGCGTTTTTAGCTATGATTTTGCTGATAATTAAAGTTCTTTACTTGTTGTAGTCGGGTGACAACGGGTCATCGACAATCTCAAAGTTTGTGTTTACTGCACAGCCGTAAGCATTGGGGCTGTTCATAAACTCCCAAGTGGCGTTCTTGTAGGCAGCCCTTATGATAATCTTCAGTTGGCGTTCAGGTGGGAACTGCATTCCGTGCTGTTTGAGTACGGCCTCCACTTGGGGACGGATTTCCTTGTTCAGACGTGCACGCCCTTCCTCCATTTTCTTCTTTGCTTCCGCTATAAAGTTCTTTGTTCTCTCTTTGTATGCCTTGTATGAGGGGTCGAAACCGGGAGGAATGGGTTCGGTCTTGATTGCTTGCTGAAATTCTTCCTCTGTCAACATGGGCTTCTGTGAACTCTTGTTCATGTCGAACCAACCTCTGAAGAACATCTGCAATGCTTCGTCCTGCTCTCTCAGCGAAGCGTCGTTGGTGATGGCCGATTCGTCTGCTGAGGTGTCGGTTGCAGCCTGTACTTTCTCTGTCGGCAAGAATTCTTCGGGAAGCGGATGCTCTTTGGGTAGCAGTATCATGTAGAATTGTTCTGTTCCTTTTTCTTTTTTGAAATACCCATTCTGTTCGCCCAAGTCGATGGTGATGAATATTTCTCTTTCCAGATAGTCATCTGTGCTGTGGAGTTTGATGGCTTCCCTCACTTGGTTGGCAATCTTCTCGTCCACATACTTCAAAAGGTGTTCGATGTAGAGCTGCTTCACTGTCCATCTGAGTTCCTTGTTCTGGCTTACTTCTGCTATTTTAGGCAGATCGGGTTTCACCTTCTTGGCCATTTCATACTCTTCCATGGATACTCCCATCGAAGAGTAACGCATTGCCCATGAGTAGAAGCATCTTTGAATCTGCTTCCACACCTCATTGTCTTTTTCCCGTCTGGCCGCTATTTTCATTTGTGTCAGTTCTTTTTCTGTGAACGTCGCTGATGGGAGTATTTGCGATGAGCGGGGTTTCTTCACGAATGTCCATGTCTTGTTGAAAGCCTTGGACTCAATGGTTATCAGAAACTCCTTGTCGCGTGGGATAATCCAACCATGCTGTTTGAGCAGTGCCTCCACTTGGGGGCGGAGTTCGCTGTTCAGCTTGTTTAACCATTTGGACATGAAATTGATTTGCAGAATGATTGTGCCATTCCATCCCTTGTTGTAATCTTCGTATGTGAAGTCTTTGGGGAAGTCCTTATACTTCTCGTCAAATCCCGACTCTGAGAGATGCACGGCGTTTTCGCTCAACTCGAACCATTCGGCTATGAAATGCATCAGTGCATCGTTTTGTGTGGTATAGGTAGTATCAATGACAACCTCTTCGACCCATGATGCTTCCACGGTAAATGTAGTGTCAAATGACTCTTCAAAGGTAGTTGTCGGAACCTCTTTTTCCTCCTTTGCAGGGGATGGAAGTGTAATGTCTTTTTGTTCAGATATGGCGTGGCTATCTACTCCTTCCCCTTGGGGAAGGCTGGAAAGGGGGCTCTGTTCCTTTACTTTATACACCGTCTCCGCTTCGCCCACCGTGCAGCACATCAGGGCAATGACGAGCAGCATCCATGCCGCAGTTCCGGCCTTGGCCAGCGAAGTCATGCGGCGGTTGGTGCTTTGCAGCATTTCTACAAAGCGGCGGCGGATGAAGGAGTGGTTGAATCCGTTGGCTATCACAATGTCGCCATGCAGCACCTCCTCGATGAGGATGGCCTGATAGGCATAGACATCTTCGCCCGTGGCCAGCACATTACTGTCGGCCTCGAACTCGTGTACGTTGCGTAGCTCCTGACGCGCCCACCAAAGGAAGGGGTTCCACCACAGAAGGCGGGTAATGGCCTCGGCCACCCACACGTCCACGTAGTGGCGGTGCAGGATGTGTGCCTGTTCGTGGGCGAGTATCATGCGGCGCTGTGCCTCCGTCAGGTTCGTTGGCAGGAAGATGGTGCGGTGGAACGAGAAGGGGGCTTGTACCCCTTCGCCCGTCAGGATGTGAATGTCCGCTTCCTTCTCCTCCTCAGCAATGGATGCCTCTTTGCGCAGCCGGCGCACCAGCACCAGGTTCACTACAAAGGGGATGCAGAATAATAGGATGATGAGGGCATAGAGCAGGCACAGACCAAGACCCCACCCCTTGCCCTCCCCAAGGGGAGGGAGTGAAATGCCTTGTCCTTCAGAGAGGGCAGCACTATTGGCTTTTGCATCTGTGGATTGCTCAGATACTACCTCAGAGTCAGCCATTTTCTCTTTGGGTAGGTCAATACCAGAAGGTGTATCTACGCCCCTCCCTTGGGAGGGGATGGGGGAGGGTCCGCTGGGTTCGCTTACTTCCACTACCACCGGTTCAGGCTTGTACACCTCCACCTGTAGCAGTGAGATGGCCAATGCCACGAAGGGCATGGTGAGCAGATACATGCGCTTGGCGCGATAGGTGGCTTGCTTGCGCCACACGACCCAGTAGAGGGCCATCAGCAGGGCCGATGCCAGCAGGAAACGGCCTGCAAGGAGTAGGATGGGAGAGAACATAATAATTATGAATTGTGAATTATGAATTATGATTTTTTTAATTGCTGTGCAAAAGTACAGCTTTTGCAAACACGGGTGTGTCACCCAAAAGTGTGAAACTGGCGCAGAGTATGAAAAATCACACAAAAGTGGACTATCATTTGTCCTCCACCCTTCGGGGGGAGTTAGAGGGGGGCCTCTGGTTTTTCCTTAGCAGCGCCACAATGCGCTCCACTTCGTCGGCGGCCAGGCGTTCGCGTTCGGCAAAGAAGGAGAGCAGGGCCGAGAAGGAGCCTTTGAACAAGGTGTTGCGCGTCTCCTCCATAAAGCCTTGGGTGTATTCTTCGCGCGTCATGATGGGGGTATAGACGTGTGCCTTGCCGCTTCCCGGCTTGGCTTCTACAATGCCTTTGCTGGTCAGTACGCGCATCACGGTGAGTGCCGTGGTGTAGGCCGGACGCGGCTCGGGCATCAGTTCCAACAGTTCGTTGACGGTGGCCTCCCCCTTGTCCCACAAGAGGTTCATCAAGTGCAGTTCCGACTTGGTGAGGCTTCGGTGTTTGGTGTCGAGGTTCATTTCTTTCATTTTAAATTATGACTGCGAAGCTGATGAGAGCTACGCTCGAACTAATTATGGGTTATGAGTGCTTCACTCTTATCGGCGACAAAGGTAAACGGTGCTGAAATACTGTGCAACTATTTTAATAGTAGATGAAATGTTTTTAAGAATTGTTAAGGATTAAAATCCTCTGCGTAACTATTCATTAGAAGACTTTTATTATAAAAAAACGCAGAGACGCGGAGACGCAGAGAATCCTTCCATTTGATAGAGAATATCTTGAGTGCGCAGAGATTTGGCTGACAAGTCAGCCTGTGGCACACATCAAAAACGCTCGTAGGGCGTTTTACTCTCCAAGTCTCTCTCAGACTCTAAACAGGAAATCTCTGCGCCTCCGCGTCTCAGCGTTTGAAATAAAAGAGAATGAACAAAGACAGCATGAGAAAGAACCCAAAATCCGAAATGCCGCACACTAAAACCAGTTTGCCCGTCGCATTATTTGTTTTGACTTAACAGAAAAGTTTAATCAGTAGTGCTGATTACATGATTAGTACTGCTGATTATGTGATTAGCACTGTTGATTATATGATTAGCAGTGCTGATTAAACTTTTGACTAAAGTCAGATTAAAAAGAGCCGCACACAAACTGATTTTTGTGTGCGGCTCTTTTGATTTTGTTGGTAAGGCGGCTCAATGGAATACAATATCAACGATAACCTGTGCGCCCACGGCTTCGTTGAGGCGCTTGACCAGACTTTGGCGCGACATCTGCAGGTTCTGCCTGAGCGCGGGCGAGGTGAGGTGGACGTACAGCGTCTGGTTCTTGATATACATCTGCCCCGTGTAGCGGGCAATGGCTTTGCCGAGCACCGTTTCCCAAGCTTGGATGAGGCGGTACTCGTTCAGGGGCGACTCCAGTCCCCCCTCGCGCAGGAAGCGGCGTATCATGTCGCCGATGGGTAGGGCATTTTGACGTTTCATTCGTTTTTCTTGTTTTTTATTTTTAGGAGTGTAGGAGTAGAGAAGTAGAGGAGTGTAGACGATAGTAACGACTATGATAAGCCGACAGGCAAGCAAGACATTCGTCTGCACTCCTAAGCGAAGCGTCACTCCTTCACTCCTACACTCCTAAATATTCTCTTTCACCTCCCCATCCTCTACGACAAACAGCGTGTAGGGCTGGTCGATGGAGTGGAGGATGTGGTCGAGGTGGTCGCGGTTGGTGTCGGTGATGAATATCTGGCCGAAGCTGTCACCCGAGACGAGCTTGACAATCTGCTCCACGCGCGAGGCGTCGAGCTTGTCGAAAATGTCGTCCAATAATAATATAGGTGTTGTCTGGCTGCCCGTGCGGCGCAAGAAGTCGAACTGGGCCAACTTCAGGGCGATGAGGTAGGTCTTGTTCTGCCCTTGCGACCCTTCGCGCTTGATGGGGAATTCGCTGAGTTTCATTTCCAATTCATCCTTGTGGATGCCGTGGAGCGAGTAACCCACAATGCGGTCTTTGGCACGGCTCTGGCGGATGATGTCGAGCAGCTGGCCGCGCTGGGCGTGCGAGGTGTAGCTGAGGCTCACCTCTTCGTTGTCCTGTGAGATGAAGGAGTAGAAGCGGCGGAACGTGGGGATGAACTCGTCGATGAACTCCTTGCGCCGTTGGTGGATGAGTTCGCCTGTGGCGGCCATCATCTCCTCCCACACGCTGAGCAGTTCGGGGTCGGGCTCCTCTTCGGCCTTCAGCAGGGTGTTGCGCTGTTGCAGGGCCTTGTTGTAGCGCACGAGGGCATCGAGGTACGTGCGGTCGTACTGCGAAATGACCACGTCCATGAAGCGGCGGCGCTCCTCGCTGCCTCCCGCAATGAGGTCCGAGTCGGCCGGCGAGACGATGACCAGAGGGATGAAGCCGATGTGGTCGGCCAGGCGCTGGTACTCCTTCTTGTTGCGCTTGAACTGTTTCTTGCGGCCGCGCTTCATGCCGCAGTAGATTTCCTCGGGGGTGCCGTCCTCCTGCTCATAGAATCCCTGCACCACGAAAAACTCTTCGCCGTGGCAGATGATTTGCGAGTCGATGGGGTTGGTGCTGCTCTTGCAGAACGATAGATAATAGACCGTGTCCAGCAGGTTGGTCTTGCCCACACCGTTGTGTCCGATGAAGCAGTTCAGCTTCGGGGAAAAGGCAAGCTCCGCCTGACGGATATTCTTGTAGTTTAAAATGGAAAGTCGCTTCAGTATCATGTCCGAATCTTGAATTTGAACGCAAAAATAGGCATAATTCTTTAGTAAACACACCTATTTGACTGAATAAATGTAAAAAAGTGCCCTGCAAATTTCGTCAATCTATGGAAAAAGGCTAAATTTGCCCGCTGAATGTGTAAACACTGACCGAAAACAATAAAAAAGAACATAATAAAATGGCAAAAGAAACAAAAAAACAAGAAGAACTGGTGAATGTGGAGGAAGTGGTAAACAAGTCTGAAGCATTCTTGACGAAGAACAAGAATACCATCGTAGGTGGTATCGTGGCAGTAGTGGTAGTCATTGCCGCCGTATTCTGTTACAACAACTATGTGAAGGCTCCCCGCGAACTGAAGGCTTCGGAAGCTCTGTTCCAGGCTGAGCAGTATTTCCGCAACGGCAACTTCGAGCAGGCCCTCAATGGCGACAGCTTGGGCGCAGTAGGCTTCGTTACTGTAGCTGAAGAGTACAGTGGTACAGAGGCCGGAAACTTGGCTAACGCTTACGCCGGTATGGCATTGGCACAGTTGAAGAAGTATGAAGAGGCTTTGAAGTATCTGAACGACTTCAGTGGCGACGATGCTATGGTGGCTCCCGCAGCTTTGGGTACAATGGGTAACTGCTACGCTCAATTGGGTCAGAACGACAAGGCTGCCTCTGTACTGATGAAGGCCGCTTCTATGTCGGACAGCCACTCACTCAGCCCCATCTACCTGTTGCAGGCTGGTCAGATTTACGAAGAGTTGGGCCAGAACGACAAGGCTGTGGAGGCTTACAAGCAAATCAAGAACAAGTACTTCAACTCTATGCAGGCTTACGATATCGACAAGTATATCGAGCGTGCAAGCATGAAGTAAGATGCTCGTCCGAATGGATATTGAGTGAAATAAAACAAAGAGAGGTCAGACCTTTTTCCGCCAAAGCGGAGAGGTGTGGCCTCTCTTTATGAAAAAGGAGTGTAAGAAGTGTAGGAGTGACGCTTCGCTCAGGAGTGTAGATGATACTCTTCCCCCTCCCAATGGGTGCGGAAGTATTGTCTGCACTCCTTCCTCCTCCCTCCTGTACTCCTATATATAATAAGGTATAAGAACTTGAATAATATTCTTGGGCAGTTTGGGGTTTGTGGAAGCAATGGTGTCGTCTGAACTCCTGTAACTCCTGACTCCTGAACTCCTTTAATTTTAAATACAGAATTATGGCTACAGCCTTTCACAATTTGTCAGATTATGACGCGGAGAGTGTTCCTGACGCGTCGGGTATGCGGTTTGGTATCGTCGTATCGGAATGGAACAGTAACATTACGGGTGCATTGCTCGAAGGAGCCGTGAACACACTGAAGAAGCATGGTGCCAAGGAGGAGAACATCCTGGTGCAGACTGTGCCCGGCAGTTTTGAACTGACCTTCGGTTCGGCCCAGATGGTAAAGAGCGGCAAAGTGGATGCCGTGATTGCTATCGGATGTGTGGTGCGTGGCGATACCCCTCATTTTGATTACGTCTGCATGGGTGCCACCAATGGCATTACCCAACTGAATGCCACGTCGGACATCCCCGTTATCTATGGACTGATAACCACCAACAATATGCAGCAGGCAGAGGACCGTTGCGGTGGAACTTTGGGCAATAAAGGCGACGAATGTGCTGTCACTGCTATAAAAATGATAGATTTTTCTTGCAAGTTAAAAAAATAAGTCGTACCTTTGCAGCGCAATTGAGGAAGGAACATCCCTCCACCCACTTTCTCGATTGCTCTTGGGCAAATACCAGAGTGGCCAAATGGGGCAGACTGTAAATCTGCTGGCTTACGCCTTCGGTGGTTCGAATCCATCTTTGCCCACTATAAAGTTGCGGAAGTAGCTCAGTTGATAGAGCATTAGCCTTCCAAGCTGAGGGTCGCGGGTTTGAGCCCCGTCTTCCGCTCCACACGAAAAGGAACTCATTGCGAGTTCCTTTTTTCGTTGTGTGCGATTCGTCAGCCTCTTCCAAAAATGTAAGGCGCGGATTGCGCGGACAATACGGATGTGAATGATACAAAAAATAATCCGTGTTAATCTGCGTAATCCGCGCCTTACATATAAGGAACTGGATTTAGTTCATCTGCGCCTAAAAAATGGAATAGTCGCATTTCGGCACACCCTCATGGTTGGGCCGCTTTTAGTCCTCCTCTTCGGTGAAACTGTTCCCGTACTCCATTTCGCCTTGAACGACAAAGAGCAATTCTTCAGCAGAGAATCCGCCCATGTTGTCCTTTTCTGCCTCGGTGAGCAGGTATTCTACGATTTCATCCTGGTCGATGTTGATGTATCCTTCTTCGTCCGGCTCGGCATCGAGGCATCCGCTGGTGGCGTAATAGTCGATGATGAGGTCGAGGAAGTAGTACAGGTCTTCGTCCGTGAACCGTTCCTTATACTCCTGTGGCAGATAGTTTCTGATGAATGCTATGGTCTTTGCGTCTTCCGCAGCATCATCCAACAAAAAGTCATCTCCTGAATTCATAGTGGTAGGTTTTTGAGTTGATGTGATATGCTTTACAGCATTGCTTTGATCTTGTCTGCGAAGGCTGACTTGGGAGCAGCGCCTACTTGCTTGTCCACCACTTCGCCGTTCTTGATGAACAGTACGGTGGGGATGTTGCGCACACCGAAACGTGAAGTAAGGTCGTCGTTCTCATCCACGTCACACTTTCCGACAATTACTTGTCCCTCAAATTCTTCGGCCAGGGCTTCGATGTCTGGCGCAATCTTCTTGCAAGGACCGCACCAAGTGGCCCAAAAGTCCAATACGATAGGTTTGCCTTGTGCAACCAGTTCTTCGTAGTTGCTGTCTGTGATTTCTAATGCCATAGTTTTCTATTGTATTAAAAGGTTTATACTATAAATGCTCCGACAAAGATAGTGCAATCCAAGAGAAGAACAAAAGATTTTCACTTTTTTTTCGTTCATGGCTGCTATTCTGTGGCGGTGGAGGTCAGTTGATGCTGAACTCCAAGGCCGGATTATCTTTGAGGTAGCGAATCAGTTCCTTCCCGACAGAGATTTTCAGTGTCTTGGAAATCAGGTTGGTATGCATCTGTGTCTCGATGTCTTTCACTTGGATTCGCAACTCTACATTGCCAGGGTTTTGGGTGAAGAAGGGAATCATCTCGTCCAGCATCGCGTTGTCCAAGGCATCGAGGTTGGTGCTGATGGTTATCTTCTCAATCAGTTTGTCCTTAACGTCGGGCAGCAGTTCTATCTTGTTGATTTTTACCTCTAACTCTTCTTGCTTCCATTGCTTGGGTTGTACTTTTGCGTGGATAAAGAGGAAGCAACCTTGTTGCATATAGCGTCCCCAGTCTATCCAGTCTTGTCCGAAAAGGGGGAGTTCGGCTGCTCCGGAGTAGTCTTCTATCTTGGCGATACCGAAAGGGTTGCCCTTTTTGGTGTATCCCTCGCGCAGGCCTGTGACGATACCGCCCACCGTGATGTCCCGGTTGGCCAACGGGGTGAGGTCTTCGAAAGCGTTCAAGTGGGTGGTGCAGACGTGTTCGAGGATGACGGCATATTCATCCAGTGGGTGGGCAGAAAGATAGATGCCCACCAGTTCGCGCTCTTTGTCGAGGCGTTCCAAATCGCTCCATGCTTCGGCGGCAGGAATCTCGGGGGTGGCTATTTCCACAGAGTCGAAGCCTCCGAACAGGCTGTTGGCCGCTTCGGCTTTGGCTGTCTGGTAGAGGTTGCCGTAGCGGACGAGCTGGTCGCAGAAGGATTCTCCTTTGGCATTGGCGGCAAAGAATTGTTCGCGGGTGATTTCCTTGAAGTTGTCGAAAGCTCCGGCCAACGCCAGACATTCGATGTTCTTGCGGTTGCAGGCCGAGAGGTTGACACGCTGTACGAAATCGAAGATTCCGGTATAGGGACCGTTTTCCTTTCGTTCTTTGATGATGCAGGCCACAGCGTTTTCGCCCACTCCTTTGACGGCTCCCATACCGAAGCGGATGTCACCGGCTGCATTGACAGAGAATTTCAGGCTACTTTCGTTCACGTCTGGGCCGAGTGTCTGTATGCCCATCGACTTGCATTCGTCCATCAGTTTGGTGATTTCGGTAATGTTGCTGATGTTGCGGCTCATGGTGGCGGCCATATACTGGCTGGGGTAGTTGGCTTTCAGGTAGGCCGTCTGATAAGCCACCCACGAATAGCACGTCGCATGGCTCTTGTTGAAGGCGTATGAAGCGAATTTCTCCCAGTCGGCCCAGATTTTTTCCAGAACCTTCGGGTCGTGTCCGTTCTTTTGTCCTCCCTTGATGAACTTGGGCTTCATCTGGTCCAGCTTGTCGCGCAACTTCTTACCCATCGCTTTACGGAGGGCGTCGCTCTCGCCTCGGGTGAAGTCGGCCAAAAGGCGCGACAGAAGCATCACCTGCTCCTGATAGACGGTGATTCCATACGTGTCCTTCAAGTACTTTTCCATGATGGGAATATCATACTCGATGGGCTTCCGTCCTTGTTTGCGGTCAATGAAGTCGGGGATGTAGTCCATCGGTCCCGGCCGGTAGAGGGCATTCATGGCGATGAGGTCTTCAAAAGTCGAGGGCTGCAATTCGCGCAAGTACTTCTGCATTCCGGCCGACTCGAACTGGAATGTGCCGATAGTCTTTCCTTCGCAATAAAGCTGATAGGTCTTGGGGTCGTTGATGTCGATGGAATCGATGTCCACCTCTATACCCAAGCTCAGACGTATGTTCTCTACGGCCTCCTTGATGATGGAGAGGGTCTTCAGCCCGAGGAAGTCCATCTTGATGAGTCCGGTGTCTTCGATGACACTGCCTTCGTATTGGGTTACCAGCATCTTTTCGCCAGTCTCCTTGTCCTCGGCAGTGCTGACGGGGACCCAGTCGGTGATGTCGTCGCGGCAGATGATTGTACCACAGGCGTGTACACCCGTGTTGCGCACATTGCCTTCCAACATCTTGGCATACTTGATGGTGTCGCGCAGGGTGGGGTTGGGAGATGCCTCGGCCTCTTGCAGTTCCTGCACATAGGCAATGGCATTGGGCAGATTCAATTTCTTGTCGGGAATTTTGTCGGGTATAAGCTTGCAGAGGCGGTTTGATTCGTCCAACGGCAATTTCTGGACGCGGGCCACATCCTTGATGGCCAGTTTGGTGGCCATTGTGCCGTAAGTGATGATGTGCGCCACCTTCTCGGCTCCGTATTTCTCTGTCACCCAACGGAGCACTTCGCCTCGTCCGTCGTCATCGAAGTCAACGTCAATATCGGGGAGTGAAATACGGTCGGGGTTCAAGAAACGCTCGAACAGCAAGTCGTAGGCAATGGGGTCTATCTTGGTAATCCCCAAGCAGTAGGCTACGGCCGAACCGGCAGCCGAACCACGTCCGGGACCGACGGATACACCCAATTCGCGGCGTGCCGCACCGATGAAGTCCTGTACGATGAGGAAGTAGCCGGGGAAACCCATTGTCTTCATGATGTACAGTTCGAAGTTCAATCGTTCCATGACCTCTTCGCTCAGCGGGTCGCCATAAAGTTTTTTGGCGCCAATCATGGTCAGTTCCTTCAAGTAATCGGCCTCCAATTTGATGCGGTACAATTTGTCATATCCGCCCAATCGCTTGATTTTGGCTTTGGCATCCTCTTCACTCAACACCACGTTGCCATTTTCGTCGCGGGTGAACTCGTTGAACAGGTCTTCCTCGGTCAATGTCTGGCGGTAGCCTTCTTCTGTTCCGAACTCTTCGGGGATAGCAAAGTTGGGCATGATGGGGGCGTGGTCGATACTGTAGAACTCCACTTGGTCGCAGATGGCGCATGTGTTGCTCAGCGCCTCGGGCACGTCGGCAAACAGGGCGTTCATCTCTTCGCGCGTCTTGAACCACTCCTGCTTGCTGTAGAGCATTCGCTTCGGGTCGTCCAGATCTTTGCTCGTGCTCAAGCATATCAATCGGTCATGGGCTTCGGCGTTTTCTTCCTCTACAAAGTGTACGTCGTTGGTGCAAACCAATTTGATTCCATACTTTTTACTGAATTCTATCAGTTTTTCGTTCACTTGCACCTGCAAGCCGTAAGTCTCATGGTTGGCACGAGGCACTGTAGCCTTGTGTAGCTGTAGTTCCAGGTAGTAGTCATCACCAAACGTGTTTTTGTACCACTGTACGGCCTCTTCGGCATCGTTCAGCCGTCCGGCTAAAATTTTCCTGGGAACCTCGCCACCGATGCAAGCGCTGCACACGATGAGCCCTTCGTGGTATTTCTCCAGTTCCACCCGGTCGGTACGCGGTCGGTTGTAGTGTCCTTCCGTCCATGCCTTCGATACCAACTTGATGAGGTTGTGGTAGCCTTTCTCGTTTTTTGCCAACACCAACAGGTGGTAACCTCCTTGGTCTTCTCTTCCCTCTTTGTTGAACAACCGTCGGCGGGCTACGTACATTTCACAGCCTATGATGGGCTTGAACAGTTTCTTTTGCAGTTCGGGCAGGCGTTGTTGGCAATCAGCCAATTCGGCTTGTGCGTCGCCGTTCCATTCTTCACCGGCTTCGGCTCCACCTTCCAGGTCCTTGATGCGCTTTTTCAGCTTTTTGATGTCGCCGTTAGTTCCGCCGTTCTTCTTGTTTACATAGTTGAAGAACTCCTTGATGCCGAACATGTTTCCATGGTCGGTTATAGCCATTCCCCGCATTCCATTGGCGATGGCTTTGTCAACAAGGCGCTGTATGCTGGCTTGTCCGTCCAGTATCGAGTAGTGGGTATGGACGTGTAGGTGTACAAAATCTTGCATCGTTTCTTTGCTTTACTTGAAAAACTGCATAAAGATAGCTCTCTTTTGCCGAATGCCCAACTTCAGGAACGAAAACTTCGCAATTCTGCCTTATTTTTGTCTTATTTAAGTAACTGTTCGGATTTATAAGGGTATTTATTTGCAAATTTTAAAAGATTCTTTTACCTTTGCACGGTAAAAGATACAGTGTAATGCTATGAAACAGCTGAAGAAACTGAAAAGAATCAGAATACACCATGAGGGAACTGATACGCTTATCATCAGTGCAATCCTGTTGTTGGCTCTCAATTCCGCTCTTTATTATTATATAGAATCCAAATGGCCGTTCTATATTGTGGCTCCGGCCTCATTGGTCGTTTGGTTGCTCCTCCTCAACTTTTTCCGTTGCCCGATCCGTCTGTTCAAGGGTGAAACCAAGCAGATTGTAGTGGCTCCGGCAGATGGTAAAGTCGTTTGTATCGAAGAGGTGGACGAACATGAGTATTTTCACGACCGCCGTCTGTTGGTCAGTATCTTTATGAGTCCGTTGAATGTGCATGCCAATTGGTATCCGGTGGATGGACTGGTCAAGAAGGTGGCTCATCAGAAAGGACGTTTCCAGGCTGCCTATCTCCCCAAGTCGAGCACCGAGAATGAGCGTTCGATGGTCGTTATCGAAACACCTGAAGGGGCAGAAGTGATGGCCCGTCAGATTGCCGGTGCGATGGCTCGTCGCATTGTTACCTATGCCGAAGCGGGTGAAGATTGCTACATCGACGAACACATGGGATTCATCAAATTCGGTTCGCGTGTTGATGTTTATCTGCCGCTTGGTACTGAAGTGCTTGTCTCTATGGACGAAAGGACGGTGGGTAACCAGACCATTATTGCCAAATTGAAATAATAATAAGGAGGTATCAGAGTCTATGGCAAACTGCATTACACGTCACATCCCAAACACTGTTACCTGCTGTAATCTGTTTTCGGGCTGTCTTGCTATTGTGTGGGCTTATCAGGGAAACTATCAGGTTGCCCTCAGCTTTATTCTTTTGGGAGCTGTCTTTGACTTTTTTGACGGCATGTTGGCTCGTGCTTTGCAGGCCTATTCCCCTTTGGGTAAGGAATTGGACTCTTTGGCCGATGATATTACTTTTGGTGTGGCTCCTTCTATGATTGTGTTTTCGCTGTTCAAGGAAGTGAGTGTGCCCGCTTTTCTTTCTCCCGTTGCCGGTTATTTGCCGTATGCGGCTTTCCTGATAGCAGTCTTTTCTGCCTTGCGTTTGGCCAAGTTCAACATTGATACCCGTCAGACATCTTCTTTTATTGGAGTGCCCACACCTGCCAATGCCCTCTTTTGGGGAGCTTTGGTTGTCGGTGCCCACGATTTCTTGGTTTCCGATCTTTTCAATGCATGTTATCTCTTGCTTTTGGTCGGCTTTACTTCGTGGTTGTTGGTGGCTGAGATTCCTATGTTTTCCCTCAAGTTCAAGAATCTTTCTTGGCGTGACAACAAAGTACAGTTCGTTTTTCTGTTAGGTTGTGTGCCTTTGGTCTTGTTCTTGGGAATTGCTGGGTTGGCTGCTATCATCATTTGGTATGCTCTGCTTTCGTTGGTAACCCAGCGGAAATCCTAATCAATCTTAAAAAAGTGTGTCAGACAACCCTTTTGGCATACTGGTTGTTTCCTGTATAAGTAAAGAAAATGAGTGCAGGTCTTTGTATATGCCTGCCTTTAGTTGATTATTTATTAAAGAAATACTATATTGTGGGAATATTCGGATTATTGTTTATTGTATTGCCTCTTGTCATCTTATTCGTTGTATTGGGGATAGGCATCACTTTGGTACGCTCTCTGTTGCGTGTTTTCGGATTGGGGAACGGGCCTTTTTCTCGTGCTACCGGTCGTGCTACAGACGGCAATGCTCGCGCCCGCCAGCGTGAAACTCAATCACAAGATTCTTCCGAATCTTCATCCAAGCCCAAGAAAATCATTGCCGAAGACGAAGGTGAATACGTTGACTTTGAGGAGGTGAAATAAAAGGAGATGTGTTATAATTATATATGACTGATTTTTCGGACTGTTCCAAAAAATGTAAGGCGCAGATTGCGCGGACAACGCGATAAATGATACAAAGAATAATCCGCGTTAATCTGCGTAATCCGCGCCTTAGATATAAGGAACTGGATTTAGTTCATCCTCGTCTAAAAATTGGAATGAAGGCATTTAGATACACACACTCTCTTACTCCTTCAAAGGTCTGATAGAGATATTTATCTTTTTTATTGCCAGTCTGGGACAACCGTGCCAGTAGGATAAATACCTGCCAGATTGACCCAATATTTAAGTGTGGAGTAGCCCGGAATGATACCACTCTCACGTTCCCCATATCCCATAGAGTAGGGAATGTAGATGGTCCAAGAGTCGCCTACGTGCATCTGTTGCAAGGCAGTGGTCCATCCTACGATGGTACTGTTCATGGCAAATTTGCCGGGAACACTGATGTCGGGATTGAACTCGCCACGGAAAGATTGGTCTATCAGTACATCGTTGATGAGCCATACGCGATAGTTGGCGCGGATACTGTCAGTGAAGATGGGTGACTCTGTGCCTGTACCACGTTGTTCAATGTGGCAATAGACATAGTCGTTGACATCCTTGACCAAACCCAAATCATTGGGATTGTCCGCGGGGAGGGTAAAACTCTTGTATATCCGCCAGTTCCCGTCAATATTCTCTTCGGCCACAGCTGCAATGGAGTCAATGAACCGTTGGTTGCGATTGCGCCAGTCAGCGTATTCGCCAGCTTCGGAACTTTCGTCACATGCGGCAAAGAGGCACGAGGTAATCACTGCTGCACACAGCAGCCATAAGGTCTTCTTCATACGTTTACTATTTGGTTATGAGTGACAAGCTGCAAACTACTGGTGAACAGTAGTGCAACTTGTCGCTCATCACTTTTTACAACAATGTTTTCAGCAAGCTGGTGATGCTTACCTTGTCAGCAATGATGTTGTTCAGTTCGCTGATAGCCACACGCTCTTGCTGCATGGTGTCGCGGTTGCGCAGGGTTACGCAATTGTCTTCCAGTGTCTGGTGATCCACGGTGATACAGTAAGGGGTACCGATGGCATCCTGACGACGGTAACGCTTGCCGATAGAATCCTTTTCGTCATACTGACAGTTGAAGTGGAACTTCAGATCGTTGATGATTTCGCGAGCCTTTTCGGGCAGACCGTCTTTCTTTACCAACGGCAATACGGCCAACTTCACGGGAGCAAGGGCTGCGGGCAACTTCAGTACTACGCGGCTTTCGCCATTTTCCAACTTCTCTTCTTGGTATGAAGCGCACATGACGCTGAGGAACATACGGTCAACACCGATAGAGGTTTCGATAACGTAAGGAACATAGCTTTCGTTCAGTTCGGGGTCGAAATACTTGATGCTCTTGCCGCTGTATTTCTCGTGTTGGCTGAGGTCGAAGTTCGTACGGCTGTGAATACCTTCCACTTCCTTGAAGCCAAAGGGCATAAGGAATTCGATGTCAGTAGCGGCATTGGCATAGTGGGCCAATTTGTCATGGTCGTGATAGCGATAGTGGTCGTCGCCGAAGCCGAGGGCCTTGTGCCATTTCAGACGAGTCTCTTTCCACTGCTTGAACCACTCCAATTCGCTGCCGGGACGTACAAAGAACTGCATTTCCATCTGTTCGAATTCGCGCATACGGAAAATGAACTGGCGGGCCACAATCTCGTTACGGAAAGCCTTACCAATCTGAGCGATACCAAAAGGAATCTTCATGCGGCCGGTCTTCTGCACATTCATGTAGTTCACGAAAATACCCTGTGCTGTTTCGGGACGCAGATACACCTTCATGGCTCCGTCAGCTGTAGAACCCATCTCGGTAGAGAACATGAGGTTGAACTGGCGTACTTCTGTCCAGTTCTTGGTGCCGCTGATGGGGCATACAATCTCTTCATCGAGGATAATCTGACGCAGTTCGTTCAAATCATTCTCGTTCAAAGCCTTTTGGAAACGGGCGTGCAAAGCATCGCGTTTGGCCTGATTTTCGAGTACACGGCCGTTGGTAGCGCGGAACTGGGCTTCGTCGAATGCTTCACCGAAACGTTTGGCAGCCTTGGCCACTTCCTTGTTAATCTTGTCGTCGTACTTGGCCAATTGGTCTTCGATGAGCACGTCAGCGCGGTAGCGCTTCTTGCTGTCGCGGTTGTCAATCAAGGGGTCATTGAACGCATCCACATGGCCGCTGGCCTTCCAAATGGTGGGGTGCATGAAGATGGCAGAGTCAATACCCACGATGTTCTCGTGGAGCAGGACCATGCTTTGCCACCAGTACTGCTTGATGTTGTTCTTCAACTCTACACCCATCTGGCCGTAATCATATACGGCGCCCAATCCGTCGTAGATGTCGCTCGACGGAAACACAAAACCGTACTCCTTGCAATGTGAGACGATTTTCTTGAATACATCTTCTTGTGCCATTGTCTTATCTGTTTTTATATGTTATTTTATCCGTTCTTATATGTTATTTTTGTCCAATTCTCGGTGTTTTTTCGGCACTCTCTGCCAAATTTGCTGCAAAGTAAGCGATTTTTTTGCAAATAATTCGTACTTTTGCGAGCATACTAATACAGTTTAACTATTTTAGGGACAAAAATCATTAACCTGACCATCTTATGAGCGATGAAATCATAGAAAAGGACCCGATCGACGACGACATGTCGATGGAGAACAGAGTGGAGGAACATTCGGAGTACAAGCCCGCCGATGTGAAGGACGAAAGTGTGAAGTACCAGTTGACGGGTATGTACCAGAACTGGTTCTTGGACTATGCTTCGTATGTAATTCTGGAGCGTGCCGTACCCCATATCAACGACGGATTCAAACCCGTGCAGCGCCGTATTCTCCATTCGATGAAGCGGCTGGACGATGGACGATATAATAAGGTGGCCAACATTGTAGGTTATACCATGCAGTTCCATCCCCACGGCGATGCCTCCATCGGTGACGCTTTGGTACAATTGGGACAGAAGGAGTTGTTGGTCGATTGCCAAGGAAACTGGGGTAATATCCTTACGGGCGACTCGGCGGCAGCTCCGCGATACATCGAAGCCCGCCTCTCCAAATTTGCTTTGGATGTGGTGTTCAATCCCAAGACTACGGAATGGAAACTCTCCTATGACGGACGAAACAAGGAACCTATCACTTTGCCTGTGAAGTTCCCCCTTCTGTTGGCTCAGGGAGTGGAGGGTATTGCCGTCGGACTCTCTTCCAAGATTTTGCCCCACAATTTCAACGAATTGTGCGATGCCGCCATTGCCTATTTGCACGATGAGCCCTTCCAACTTTATCCCGACTTTTTGACAGGTGGTAGCATCGACGTTTCGAAATACAACGACGGTGAGCGTGGTGGCGCGGTGAAGGTGCGTGCCAAAATCAGCAAACTCGATAACAAGACCTTGGTCATCACCGAGATTCCTTATGGAAAGACGACTACAACCTTGATTGAATCCATTCTGAAAGCTGCCGAAAAGGGAAAGATAAAGATTCGCAAGGTGGACGACAACACCTCGGCTCAAGTGGAAATACAGGTACATTTGGCACCTGGCGTATCCAGTGACAAGACATTGGATGCCCTCTATGCCTTCACCGATTGCGAGGTGAGCATTTCGCCCAACTGCTGTGTGATTGACGACAA
The DNA here is from genome assembly GCA_017521285.1 of Bacteroidaceae bacterium. Taxonomy (GTDB): domain Bacteria; phylum Bacteroidota; class Bacteroidia; order Bacteroidales; family Bacteroidaceae; genus Phocaeicola_A. The sequence continues at coordinate 18,723 of JAFXDG010000038.1, forward strand.
CAAACCTCATTTCCTCACCGTGAGCGATGTGCTCCGTAAATCGGTCGATAACACGATGGCTCTGATTCGTAAGGAATTGGAGATTCGCAAGGGTGAACTGCAAGAATTGCTCCATTTTGCCTCATTGGAAAAAATCTTCATCGAGGAACGCATCTATAAGGACAAACAGTTTGAACAGGCACCTGATATGGATGCTGCTTGTGCACATATCGACAGTCGCCTGACTCCCTTCTATCCCCAATTTATTCGCGAAGTGACTAAGGACGACATCCTCCGTCTGATGGAAATCAAAATGGCCCGTATTCTTCGCTTTAATAAAGATAAGGCCGACGAAGCTATTGCCCGTATGAATGGTGAGATTGAGGAGATTGACCGCAAGTTGAACAGCATGGTCGAAGTGACCAGCGACTGGTACAGAATGCTGAAAGAAAAGTATGGCAAGGAGCACCCGCGACTGACCGAACTCAGGAATTTCGATACCATCGAGGCAGCCAAGGTGGCTGAAGCTAACGAAAAACTCTATATCAATCGCGACGAAGGCTTCATTGGCACTTCGTTGAAGAAGGACGAATTTGTTGATAACTGTTCCGATATTGATGATGTCATCCTCTTCTATAAGGATGGTAAATATAAGATAGTACGCGTGTGCGAGAAGATGTTCGTGGGCAAGAATGTGTTGCATGTGGGCATCTTCAAGAAGAACGACAAGCGCACGGTATATAATGTGGTCTATCGCGATGGCAAGGAGGGCTTCCACTATATCAAACGTTTCTCTGTCACGACCATGACCCGCGACCGTGAATATGATGTGACCCAAGGCACACCGGGTTCGCGTATCGTCTATTTCAGTGCCAACCCCAACGGTGAGGCCGAAATCATCAAAGTGACTCTTAAGCCCAATCCGCGCATCAAGAAGATTATTTTGGAGAAGGACTTCAGTGAAATCAATATCAAGGGACGTCAGTCGCAAGGAAATATCCTCACCAAGTATGATGTGCATCGCATCAGCCTGAAGCAGCGGGGAGGTTCTACGTTGGGTGGTCGTCAGGTTTGGTTCGACTGGGATGTGCAACGCCTCAACTACGATGGGCGTGGCCAGTTCTTGGGCGAATTCCATAGTGAAGATATGATACTCGTTGTGCTCGATGGTGGAGACTACTACCTCAGCAATTTCGACGTGAACAACCACTACGAGACGAACATCAAACTCATTGAGAAGTACGACCCGTCAAAGGTGTGGACGGTGGCGCTCTACGATGCCGACAATAGTGGCTATCCCTATCTGAAGCGTTTCATGATGGATGCTACCACCAAGCGGCAGAACTACTTGGGTGAGAACAAGAAAAATAAGGAAATCCTCTGCAGTGTGCAATACTATCCCCGTCTGCAAGTCATGTTCGGTGGTGGCGACAGTTTCCGTGAGCCGTTGGTGATAGATGCAGAAGAGTTCATTGCTGTCAAGGGATTCAAGGCCAAAGGCAAACGTATTACCACTTTTGAGGTGGCCGAGATTGTAGAACTTGACCCCGTCCGTTTCCCCACGGAAGAGGAACTGGCCAAGCCTGAAGAAGAGGTGGAAGAACCAATCAATGAAGATCCTGATGCAGGCAAGAGCGAGAGTGACATCTTGGACGAACTGACGGGTCAGATGAAATTGTTTTAAGGAATGAAAAGAAGTCTGAGCTTCATATTGTTACTGTGGTTGTCGGCTCTTTTGGCTACGGCCCAATCGGAAGGAGGCACTGACGCTCTCCGTCCCATTGCCCGCTCTACCATGTATGGGGCGGGAATGGTGAACCTCTACGACACCTACCTCTCCCCTCTGGAGTATAGTGGGGTACAGGTGCGTGTGCTTCGCGAGAGTACGCGTATGACCCCTTGGTTCGACGGCAATGTGTCCCGTCAGGTACTTTTCCAAGGTTATTTGGCTTCGGCAGAGAACAAGGCCGAGACAGCTAACGAGTTGGCAGGTATGGTGAACTGGAATTATGCTCTCCATTACAACTTCCGCCTTCTTGATGGGCGTTTGTCTTTACTGGCCGGTCCCATGGTACAGTTGCATGGGGGCTTTCTCTACAATACCCGTAATAGTAACAATCCGGCCCAAGCCCGTCTGTATGCGAATATGGCCCTTTCGGGCATTGCCCGCTACACGATTCCGTGGAAGCGTTGTCCCCTTACGTTGCGTTATCAGGTGGATGCACCCTTTGTGGGGGTAATGTTCTCTCCCCAATACGGGCAATCCTACTACGAAATCTTCTCCCTCGGCCATTCCGATGGTACGGTCGTGTGCACTTCGTTCTATCGCCAACCTACCATGCGTCATTGGTTCACGGCCGACATGAAGTTCCGCCGCTTCACCCTGCGCGTAGGCTATATGGCTGATATGCAGCAAGCGCGTGTCAACGGCCTCCGTTCTCACGACTATAGCCACTCCTTCATGGTCGGTCTGGTAAAGAAGTTGGTACCGCTATGAAAGTTTAAGGTCTAAGGACTAAGGTCAAAAGTCAAAGGTCTAAGGTCAAAACCATCAGCCATAGCCATCGCCATCAGCCATCGCCAACAGCCATCGCCATCGGCCATCGCCATTAGCCATCGCCATTTAACTCCTAAAAAATAATAGAACAATGCGTTTCAGATACCTTTTTCTTCTCCTTCTGCTGACCACGGGATGTGTCCGTGAAGAAGAGTTTGATAACACCCCCCAAGGAAATTTCGAAGCCCTGTGGCAGATGATTGACGAGCGTTACTGCTTTTTCGATTATAAGCGCAATGAATATGGTCTTGATTGGGACGAGGTGTACAATCGTTATGCCCGTCTGATTACTCCCGATATGCCCACGAAGGGACTTTTCGAAGTGTTGGGAAACATGCTGGCCGAGCTGCGCGACGGTCATGTCAACCTCTATTCCAACTACGATGTGGCCCGCTACTGGAAGTGGTACGAAGACTATCCCGCCAATTTCAATGACAGCATCCAACGCAACTATTTGGGCACAGACTATCGTATTGCGGGTGGACTGAAATACACCATTTTGCCTGATAATATTGCCTACGTCTATTATGCCAGCTTCAGTTCTGGAGTGGGCGATGGAAACCTTAGTGACATGCTCAACGAACTGGCCTTCTGTAACGGACTCATTCTGGATGTGCGCGACAATGGCGGGGGAATGCTCACCAATGCCGCCAAGTTGGCAGCCCGTTTCACCAACGAGGAGGTGACAACGGCTTATATGTGTCACAAGACCGGTACGGGGCACACCGACTTTTCTTCGCCCGAAGCTGTCACAGTGAAGCCGTCCGACGGCATCCGTTGGCAAAAACCCGTGGTGTTGCTCACCAACCGCAGTTCCTACAGTGCTACCAATGATTTTGTCAATGCCATGCGCCAGTTTCCCCTTGTTACTGTCATGGGCGACCGCACGGGTGGTGGTTCGGGTATGCCATTCTCTTCCGAATTACCCAATGGTTGGGCGGTCCGTTTCTCGGCCTGTCCTGTCTATGGTCCTGATATGGAGCAACTGGAGTTCGGGATCGAACCCGATATACAGGTGGATATGACCGAGGCCGACATGGCTCGTGGTCTTGACACCATCATCGAAGAAGCCCGCAAATATTTGGCTTTGAATCGTACCGGACTTTTTTAGAGAAAGATGAGTTTTTGAACGCTTCAACGCATCAACGTATCAACGAAATCTCCCTCCTTTTTCACGCAGCCTGCTGCATTGGCCGATACAGCAGGCTGCGATGGCCAACACAGCCAGCTCCATCGGCCATCACAGCCAGCTGTGTGAAATGGGGTAATTCTGACACAGGCCTGTCCATCCTCATTTCATCCTGTCCATCCTCGTTGCAAACGAGGATGTTTTGAGTATCAGCATCTGCGATGCGCTTTTATGTGTTTGATTGCAATCCGTTTATTGCATCACAGATGCTGATGCTCATGGATGGCTGTTGGCTTTGAACTTTGAACTTGAAACTATAGCTGTTGGCGA
>JAFXDG010000039.1 GCA_017521285.1 Bacteroidaceae bacterium
AGCATTGCTGCCAGTGAAAGTGTGCGCAGGACGCATCTCGCCCACATCGCAACGGATTGTTTTTTCTGTTTCATCATAGAAGAAATTTTTGTTTACTATTTGGTTATTTACGATTTACTATTTTATTGATTTGACTATTCCAGTTGAGGGTGTGTTAAATATACAAATGCGCTCTTTTATTGTTATTTCCAGACGGTCTCTTGTCATTCTGAGAGTAGCGAAGAATCTGATAACGTGTGCTTTATATTTTCTGCTGATGTTTACAGATTCTTCACTTCGTTCAGAATGACAGAGACCGTCGGTATTTTGACACATCTCCTTAGGGAGGGGCTCCCCTCACCCCTTGCAAATCTCATCCGCCGGGCGGGCCGTTGCCGTCTTCCACACGCGCCAGCCGATGCAGAGGGCGACGAGCAGGGCGACGAGGAGGAAGATGCCTACATAAATCCACCACGAAATCTCCGTCTGCACCACGTATTGCTCCAGCCACGGCTTCATGCAGGCATAGCCGATGGGGAAGGCCACTACAGCCGATATGGTTTGCAGGGTCATGTATTCGAGGAAGAACATGTCGAGGATGTCCTTTACCGTGGCGCCATGTACCTTGCGGATGGCAATCTCCTTGCGACGTTGTTCGCACGTGAGCATTATCATTGACCACACACCAAAGAGGGCGATGAGGATGCAGACACCTGTGGTGATACTGATGAGGGTTTGTAGTTTGTTCTCCGAACTCAACATCCTTTCGTATTCATCCTTTGAGTCCTGCCATTGATAGGGTGCATAAAACAGTCCTTGTTCTTTGAAGAAAGCCTCAATCTTTCCCATCAAAGCCTGTTTGCATCCTGGTTTGTAATGGACAACCAGATAACGCCCCATATGATACTGGCTATCATTAACAACTGATTCATGATGAATACGATAACATTCAGCCTTCATGGTGGGAGAAATGTTATTAAAGTCCTTGACTACTCCTACAATATCAAACCCCCAAATGGATTGCTCCAATGGATTTTCCCAACCCATTTTCTTTGCTAAAGATTCGTTTATCATGATAGCATTCTTTTCTCCCTCGTGCAACCATCGTCCTTGCAACAAGGTAAGTCCATAAAAATCCACCAATGCTTCTGATATGTATTGGGTTCTCATCTTGAAAGATTCTGTCAACTCTGGAAAATCATCAGGAGTTATAGTCGTATAAGAACCTGTCATTACAGGATAAATTGGTTGTATACAGAGGAATGCGGTGTCTACTTCGTGGCATTGTCTTAAGAAGAATGTAATCTCTTCCGCACTTCCCGACACCATTTGTGAGATAATAAATGTCATACGGTTTTCGCGTTCGAATCCGATGTCACCATGGCGCAGGGTATTCAGTTGTTTCAGCAGTACTACGGTGCAGAAGATACAAAGGAAACTGATTCCTATCTGCACTCCAGTGCTGATGCGGCGGAATATGTTGTACTTCATCAATCCGCCCACTCCTGTGATGCTACTCTGTAATGATTGGCGACGGAAGTACCAGATGGCAGGCACAGAGATAAGTATCGATACCACAAAGACCACCAACATATACATCAGGCTCTCGCGGTGGAAGAAATTCCAGTTCTCGGGTAAACCCGACATCTCGAGGAACCAATCAAGTGAGAGCTTCACCGCATAATTTCCAAAGAACAGGGCTATGAGCAACAATAAACCATATTCAGTAAGGAATTGTACCATCAGGTTTCCACCCGAAGCACCGAACACAGTGCGCAGGACTATCTCACGCTTGCGGATAAAGAGACGATTGATGAACATGGTCAGATAGTTCAGCAAGCCACACAAGATGAGCATACCACCAGATATGGCAAACAGGTAGACATGGTTGATTTTCGTTTGGGTGTGCATCTCATACTTTTCTGTGGCATGGCGTAGTTCTGTAATGGGGACAGCCTTCATCTTCTGATGCGAGAAATATCGGCCAAGTGCTTCCTTTGGAATATTATCCATACTCTCCAAATGGCGATATAGCGGCATCGTATCGAGGTGGGCATTCAGTGCATCCATATCTACCTTAGGAGAAATGCGAGCCATCACAATGGCCTGACAACTACTAAAGAATTTTCCATAATCGATGTTTGAGGGTTTGGAAGAAAGTATGTCAATATTATGAAAATTACTATGATCACCCCAGTAGCGATAAACGGCAGATACCCTGCGCGAGAGGTTATAAGAATATTTTTGTTCCGTCCGATTGATGACAGTAGATAAATTGAAGGTGATATCCAATTGCTCTCCGATGGGAGACTTCTCACCCCATATCTTGCGTGCAAGGCGGTCACTGATAGCCACTTCGTGTTCGTTGTGTACAAAGTTGTCGTTACCTTCTATGAACTTCAAACCGAGCAGTGACACGAGGTTGGTATCGTTCATCATCCATTCGCGAGAACGTGTATCTATTCCATTGATAGAGTCGTGAGAGATACTTATCATATGGGAGAGTTGCTCCAATTGGGGAAGTTCACGTAAGGTTTGAGGATTGACATCTGCATACATATTCTCACTCCTGTCTTGCATGATGACGTGTATCTCGTCAGCATCTTTATGACATGCATCATACGTCGTCTCATACTTTATCCACATGCTTGCCAGTGCGAAGCAGGCAAATCCGATGGCCAGACTCACTACGCTGACCGCTGATTGCAGGCGGTACTTTACCAGTTGCCGCCACGCGAGGGTTAGATTATGTTGTATCATAATTCAGGCTCCCTATAGCTCCCCCAAAGGGGGAGGATTCTGGGATTTTTTAAGTTATTTACCATTTTTCTATTCAGCTCATTTTCAATACTCTACAGTTTCCTGAATTTTCGCTTTTAAGGAAACTCGCGTTTCTCTACTTGGAAACGGCAGTTTCTCCTTAGGGGAATTATGGTTTCCCTACTTGGGAACGAGAGTTCCCCTTAGCGGAAACGGGAGTTTCCTACTGGGAAAAACAGATTTCCTCTGAAGGAAACTGCATCTGCGCTTCGCAATGGCTGGATTTATTTATCTTCTTTGCCAGAAAACGCTTCTCTTTTTGTACCAAAACATAAGGAAATAGTTCCTCCCCTTGGGAGGGTAAGGGGAGGAACTCTCCTTTACAAGTGCATCTCTTCCACCACCTGACCGTCGAACAGGTTGACGATGCGGTCGGCATAGCCGGCATCGTGGCGCGAGTGGGTCACCATCACCACGGTGCAACCTTCCTTGTGGAGCTGGCTGAGGAGGGTCATCACCTCGTGGCCGTTCTTTGAGTCGAGGTTACCCGTAGGCTCGTCGGCAAGGATGAGTTTCGGTCCGCCCACCACGGCACGGGCAATGGCCACGCGCTGC
>JAFXDG010000040.1 GCA_017521285.1 Bacteroidaceae bacterium
CATAAAGATACTAAAAATAATCAGAATATCCTAGCTTTTTTATTGTTATATTATTGTATTTCAAATAATTAAATCAAGAAAACTCTTATAGGAACAAGGATTATCTAAATAACAACTTTTCAACTAAATTAAAGAAGAACCGATATTATTTATATGCTTTGCTTTGATGGATGATGATTGTCTTGAGATTGGCATATGCGTTTATCTTGACCTGCTTGATTGAATATGGAGTGTTGGTCTGTCTTTACGAGAAAAAGAAAGAAATACTCCTTTTGTCCATATTCTTGAATGCTTTGACCAATATACCCCTCAACCTTATGGGTATATGTCTTGATTTGGGTCTTATGCATATCTTGTGGGCTGAAATTAGTATTGTCCTGATTGAGGCCGTAGGATATCACTGTCTACTGAAAAATTGGAAGCTGTCTTTTTTGTACAGCTTGTTGTGTAATGCGATAAGTTTTTTTACAGGAATACTGCTGGAAATAGTGTATTGTCTGATGTGAACCGTAATCTTTTTAGTTTTGCGGGAGAATATTGGGATGGAACATAAGATGTCTTGTTCCTTTCAATACATCACTTTCGGCTTTTCCGTGATGACGCGGTCCTCGCGTGTGATGACCCAGGGTGCCTTGCGGCCAATCCCGAACGTGACCTGGGAAATGTCCTCGTGGTTCTCCTCGTACAGGGTGACGATGCATTGGTCTTCTTTCAGCGCGACATCGATGAGGGGCTCCCGGGACGAGGACATCCCTTTTTCGGGATGCTCCAGCAGGATTTCCCGTCTGTTGTAGTTGGCATGCCAATACAGGGCGAACTGCTCGCCGTACACCTGGAAGAAAAGGTACTGGAAGTAGGCCATGGGCGTGTCTTCCTTGGGCACCATGAATTTTTGGGCATCATTCTCTTCTATCCACTCATAGATGGAGCGGTCGTCCGTCTGCATCCAGTCGTCGGGCGATGTGCGGGTGGTGCTGGCCACCAGGTGAGGCTCTCCGCCCAGACCGTCGTCATGGTAGTAGCACAGGATGAAGGCCGAATCCCTGGTGCATTGCAGGCGGTCGAAGAGACGGATGTACTCGTCCACGGCCTCGCCGGGAATGTGAGACCGGTCCGTCCCCGGTATGGGGGTCATCCTGAGCTTGCCGGACTTCAGGAGGTTGGTTTTCTTGACAAATTCCGTGAACTCATTGTACGGGCTTCCGGTCTCCGCGCCGCAGCCGGTCATCAGCAATGTGATGACGGACAGGAGGGTTATGGCTGATTTTGTAAGGTTCATAATTGTTGACAGTTATGTTGTTTTAGGAAAAATGTCGTTTCCTATGTTTGCAAAATTAGGTGTAATCATCCGGAAATGCAACTTTTTCGGTGCTCGTTTTTAGGGGAGGATGAGGCTTGATGGAATGTGTTCTCGATTTGGTCAGGATATTGGCCGGACATACAACTTCCTAGTCAATCTTTTCTGGAGATAGTCACGGTGAAAAGGTGGAATTGCCTGGAAATGACTTGATTTTTGTGCGATTGGCCAAAGATTGTGAGATTTTCGGCAGAAAATGTTTATCTTTGTAAAAAGTATTATAAGTCAGAAGCAGCGGAGTATGATTCATCAAGTAATTACCAAATTGGTGATAAATTCATTTGAGAAGTATTATGAACGACGCCTTGAAAAGAGCGACAAGGAAATCGTTTTCTCCGGAAATGGAGGAGCTATATTCTGCATTTTGCTTTTTGGCAGTTGTTTGGGGCTTTTTATATATTTAGGTGTAGAAAAGATAACCGATACCGTTGACTGGATTGTTCTGGCGATAGCAGGGCTGGTTTTGGCTTGGTTCGTACTGTTTTCTTGCACCTTCCTCGGCTCGAAGATTATTCTGAATCCCCAGTCGATCACGCTGAAAGGCCCCGTAAAGACTTTCGGAGATTCTTCCAGGAATCGGCAGAAGACAAGATTCAGGGAGATTCTGGCGGTCAATCGCAGCGTGGAAATGCTGTGGAATGAGATTGAGAAGATAGAGAGGAGCGACGCGGGATTGTACTTTTATACCACTTCCGGACACCGCTATTTTCTTAACATTGCCTTTTTTGATATGAAGCTTGTCCCTAGGATAAAGAGTTATAAGGATGTGCAGAAAATGGTTGGATTTCTCGTCTCGCCAATGAATTCTTGATATTGAAGAAAGGAGAAAGTTTGGAGTTTCTGATTTTTCCGTACCTTTGCACTACCAGAACCCGCCAAGCCTCTCAACGATGCTCAAATGTGCGGGTCGTTTTTATTGTTGACGAAAAAAGAAAACGAAGATTGGGGAAGCTTTTTGAAGCTAATCATTTTTTTGCCTCATTCAAAGAATTTCTATACTTTTGCAACCTAATGCGCAATAAATATGGGAGAACAAAAATCATCTGCAAGAATATTCACAAGACAAGAGATTGATAGTCTGCTATCTGCCTCTGTAGGACAGACCTTGGAACAAGTCGACAAGGCTGGGTTGTTTGTTTTGCACGAAGGCAAGTCGAAGGTAACGGGGATAGCGGGAGACATCATCGAAATTTCCGTGTTGGGATGTGAAAGGGACTCTAAGCAAGAGCCTGACATCGTAGTGGATGGTGTGCAGGTGGAACTAAAAACTACGGGATTAATTAAGCCCAAGAAAAAAGATTCTCCCTATCTGTTTGAATGTAAAGAACCGGTTAGCATTACAGCTGTATCTATCCCTGTAATTGTCAAAGAAGAATTCGAGACCTCTAATTTTTGGCACAAGTTGGCTCACATGTTGTGGGTATATTATTGGTACAATTCGCCTACGACGGTGAAGTTGGATGGGTATAAGAATTTCCCCATATTGGGATTCCAATTCTACGAATTTGAAGAAGAGGACCGTCTTCGTTTGAAGCAGGACTGGCTGGTGGTGCGCGATTTCTTGATTGTGATTCATCGTGACTATCCCTCGCAAACTGAGCGTGAGGCGCAATATCCACGTTTGTCACACGAATTGCGAAGCCAACTGATGTTGATAGATACGGCACCAAAGTACCCCAATCCGCCACGTTTTCGTTTGAAACGCTCGTTTGCCACAATCATTGCGAATTCTTATTTCTCTAGAAAAAAAGAACTCGAGAAATTAGCGACTCCCATTACCAAGTATGCCGACATCGATGCGAAATGTGAGGAATTGAACAAGACTTATGTTGGAAAGAGTTTTGCAGAGATAGCAGAATCGCTTGGAGTATCATTAAAAACTCGTAATAAAAAGGGATATGAAACAAAGAATTTTGCAGAATTAGTTGTACTAAAGATGTTTGGAGGAAAAGCGAATAGCTTGAACGATATAGATGATTTCGCAAAGATTGGATTGATAGCCAAAAGCCTCCCGCTGAATTACAAAGGCTTCCCAAAGGAATCGATGAAAATGTTTATGCCAGATTTTGAAGAATGGGTAAACGAAGAATCTTTCGAAGATTCCTTCTTGCGAGACTATTTTGCCGAGAATCAGTTCCTTTTCATTGTCTATCAATATAAGGATAAAGAAAATAAGAATCCGGCAACCATTGAATTTGTAGGCTTCAAACGAGTGATGATAACGGATGAGTTCATTGATACGGAAGTGCAAAGATGTTGGACAGAAGTACGTTCGCTCATCAAGGAAAATCGGTTGACTGTCGAAAAGAAATTCCGCAAGGATGGTATGCCAATCATTAACCCCAAGAGCGGTGTACAAAAAGAATCACCTAATTTTCCGAAAGAGGCTGAGTGTGACGTGTTTTTAAGAGGAAGTGCAACCAATTCTAGCGACAAGTACAAAACATTAGAGATAAACGGTCTGCGAATGCTTCCACAAGAGGTATGGCTTTCCAAACGCGCTACACTGGACTTTTATCTAAATCAGAAATTGTAAAAATTATGCAAAAAGGAAATAAACATATACGGGTAGCAGAACTTTTTGCCGGTGTGGGTGGATTCCGCATCGGCTTGGAAGGTGCATCCGATGCTTTCGATACCATCTGGAATAACCAATGGGAACCCTCTACCGTCCATCAAGATGCGTCCATCGTCTATCAGGCACGTTTCGGACGAAAGGGACATTCCAACAAAGACATTAACCTAGTGCCTACAAGCGACATTCCTGACCACGATTTGTTGGTGGGCGGATTCCCTTGTCAGGACTATTCCGTAGCAGCTTCACTCAGTCGATCGGGAGGAATTGAAGGCAAGAAAGGGGTGCTTTGGTGGCAAATTTACCGCATCTTGAAAGAAAAGGAAGACAAGCGTCCTCCATACATTTTCTTCGAGAATGTGGATCGTTTGCTCAATTCACCGGCTACTCAACGCGGACGCGACTTTGCCATCATCCTTGCTTCTTTGTCCGATTTGGGTTATGTGGTAGAATGGCGCATCATCAATGCAGCCGATTATGGGATGCCCCAGCGTCGTCGCCGTACTTATATCGTGGGCTATCGCAAGGAGTCGGTCGTAGCAGGTCAGATGGAGAAAATGTCCGATTGGGTGAACTACGATGGTGTATTGGCCAAAGCTTTCCCATTCACGCAGAAAGCAGGAACTCTGTCTGAATTCGATATAGAAGGAACTATACCCGAAGTATCTGCCAGTTTCAACAAAGGCAAGAAGGAAAGTCCGTTCGGCAATGCCGGGTTGATGGTTGACCGTAAGGTATATTCGGTGGATGCTTTGCCCGTTTACGATGGTCCTTGTCAGACTTTGGGTGGCAATTTGGTGGACGAAGAATTGGTACCCGAAGAGTTCTTTATTTCAGAAACAGAATTGCCGAAGTGGCAGTATGAAAAGGGTGCCAAGAAGATAAACCGCACCTCTAAAGAAGGTTTTCAATACGTATTCTCGGAAGGTGGAATGGCTTTTCCTGACTATCTGGACAGACCTTCGCGTACGATGATTACCGGTGAGGGTGGGAGTGCTCCATCCCGATTTAAGCACGTAGTCCAGACACCATCAGGACGTTGTCGCCGACTTATTCCGTTGGAATTGGAACGTCTTAACATGTTCCCCGACAATCATACGCTCCATTCGGATGTTTCGGATGGTCGCCGTGCTTTCTTGATGGGAAATGCCTTAGTGTGCGGTATTGTGGAGCAGATTGGCAAGAGTTTGTATCGTTTTATCTATGGAGAAGAACCTGTCTCTTCAAAACCCATCTATACTGCCCGTGATGCTCAACCGATGCTTAGCCTTGACCTCTTTGCGGAAGAAAAGGAAAACATCGTAGTGAACGTGCCCAAGAAGAAATATACTTTGGATAAGGCCAAGCATTTGCTTATTGGTTTGGTAAAGAAGGATAACGAGGACTATTTCTTGGACAAGACACCTTCCAAGATATATTATACAGGCAAGACTCGTTCGTTTCCTTCGACCATCGCCTTGAATAAACTCTATTATTTCATGCCCTACATTAAAGGAAAAGGTGTGCGTGACCTTTACCTTATCCGCATTGCCCGTATAGGCAACAAAGCTGAGATTCATCCTGAGACAGGGGACAAGGAACCTCGCTTGGTATTCGAATTGGAATACTTGGAAAGTCTTCCGGAATACAAGATGGTGAAACTGAATATTTTTAATGCTTATAGGGATACGGTATTGGGAAGAGTGCTTGAGGAATAATTTGTCCATAAGTGCAAAAAAACTTTCCTTTTGCAGGGGAATATAGTGTAATTCCTAGTTCTAGTCATAGTGCCTTTCTTTTTTAGTATAAATTAATCAAGCCCGGATTTTATTACTCGGGCTTGAGTTTTTATAATAATTTGCCTTTCTAATATTCGTTTTAGTCGATTTTACGACTAAAAACGATAAAAATGACTATTTATGACTAAATTTACGACTAAAAACGACATTAGTGACTTGCCTTTCTGAATCACCCTCCTTCAGCCACCAATTTCACCATTTTCAATATTTCAGTAAAAAAACTCTCACCTGTACCGAGCTATGGTACAGCGCACCTTTACTTTTGCACGCAGATACCTAATTTATTATAAGCAATAAAATGAAGGAATTTATGAACGAAGAAATGAGAGACATTTTCATGCTGCTGGAAGAGGCAGGCATGAATCCGCAGCTTTGCGACAAGCCCGTACCGTATTTCGATGTGACGGTGCAGGCAGGAATCCCGACGGACCCGGGCGACATCACCCCGGTGGGAATGGTATGGATGCCAGAGGATTTGGTGAACTCCACCATGCTGATGCTGAAGGTGAAGGGGGAGTCGATGCGAGATGCAGGCTTCTGTCCGGGCGACCGGATTGTGGTGGATTATGACACGGGCATCGTGGACGGGGACATCGTGGTGGCCACCATCGACGGCGAATCGACCCTGAAGTCGTACATGACGGACGAGAACGGCGACGCATGGCTCGTGCCCCACAATCCCGACTTCGAGGCTTTCAGGCTGACCGATGAGATGACGTCGTGCCGCATGGGAAAGGTGGTGCAGCACGTCAAGACGAATCCGCGCATGGGATTCAACGAAATCAGAAAAGTGGTGGAACGTACCCGGAACAGGCTCCGCGAAGCGCAACTCCCCACCAAGCAGGAGGTGGTGGAGGCCATCCGTTGCGTGGCACCCTACGTCACCAACTCGCGTATGTGGTTTGCGGTGTATCGGGTGCTGGTGGACCGCAGCGTGTTGCGCGAGAATGCCTTCGACACCTTTGTGCGCTGGCTGGAAGAGGATGTGCCGGAACACAAGTGCCTGCCCAAGGCCATCGACCTGCAACGCCTGGCCGTGCTCAGCTTCAGCAAGCCCGTGAAGTATTGGAATGAACTGAATGCGCCCGTCTCGGGGAAGCGTTTCCGCAACTATTGCGACATTGCCAGAAGGATGCAGGAAGTGCTCTAGGACAACTTGGAAAACTTTCGGAAAACTTTCAGAAACTTTCGCGCTCACGGGGAATAGACATCGGAAAACTTTCAGCCGATGTCCCGAGAAATCCACTTCTTTACATCAAACTTTCAGAAACTTTACGCCGATGGGGAATCATTCTTCATCGGCTTTTTTTGTACTTAACTTTGCTCTCGCAATCAAGATTTATTAACTCTTTAAAACATCAGATTTATGAACGGAATGATGACTTTCAGAAATGCAGAATTCGGTGCCATCCGCACCATGAGCAATCCACAGGGCGAACCGATGTTTTGCGCCAAGGATGTATGCGATGCGTTGGGATATAAAAAGGTAAATAATGCAATAGCCCAGCATGTCGATGAAGATGACTCCCTAAAACAGGGAGTCATCGACCGACTGGGCAGAACCCAGCAAGCCATCTTCATCAACGAGTCCGGTCTCTATGCCCTCATCCTCTCATCGAAGCTCGACAACGCCAAGCGGTTCAAGCGATGGGTCACCGGCGAGGTGCTTCCCGCCATCCGCAAGCAGGGCGGATACATGTTGGCCAAGAAAGGCGAGTCGGAAAAGGAAATCATGAAGCGGGCGTTGCAGATTGTGCAGTCCACCCTGACCCGCCGCGACGAGCAGATAGCCCGTCTGCAGCCCCGGGCCGACTATGCCGACCATGTGCTGGACTCCATCACCTGCATCACCACCACCCAGCTGGCCAAGGAGCTGGACATGACCGCCCAACAGCTGAACCGCCGACTTTGCGAGATGCGCATCCAGTACTGGCAAAGCGGACAATACATGCTCTATGCCGACTATGCCCGACAGGGTTTCGCCAAGAGCCGCACACGCATGCACAACGTGAAGGACGGCATCGTGCTCACCGAGACGTACCTGGTATGGACCGAGCGCGGACGTGAGTTCATCCACCGCTTGCTGAACCCGAAGATGGCGAACTGATTCAGCTTCCTCCCCCTTGCGAAGGGGGCTAGGGGGATGTTCCATAAGATATGTATGCAAGCAGTATGGCCATGAAGCCTAGCCATGCGGAAGGAACATCCCCCTGCACTTCGTGCTCTTTCCCTTCACAAGGGGGATAACCCAAATCCAAAAACAATTAAAACCAATCCAATATGACAAACACCTGTTTTACCTGCATCGGCAAGAGCCACGGCGCTCCTGCCATCCCTGCCACACGCGAGGCTTGGGAAAAACTGAGAAACGAAAAATGGCTGGCACACATGTGCCGACGCATCGTCGCCGGCGAGGAGAAGCTGAAGGGCAAGCTCCCCATCTGGACACCCGCCTGTGTGGAGTTCAAGGGCAACCACCGCGCCGTGAAGGATGTCTTGAAGCCCCTGCCGAGACTGATGCTGGACTTCGACGAGAAAGGACATTCGAAGGAAATACTGGAGAAATCGTTGCGACTCCATAAAGAAGGACGATGGGAAATACTGCTCGTGGAAGAGAGCGTACGTAAAGGTACGCACGTGCTGATAACCCTCCCCCAAGGGATGACTCCGCAGGAGGCACAACAGCGCTTCTCGGAGGACGTGGGCTTCACCGCCGACCCTGCACTGAAGGATGTGGCACGGTGCATCTACATGGTGCCGGCGGAGCATACGCTTTTCGTGAATGAGGCTCTTTTTTCACCGGTTGACGTTGACAAATTTAGGCACGGATTTCACGGATTGCACGGATCCCGTCCGCTGCCTAACGAGGTCTGCGACCATCAGCCGGAGGCTACGGAAACACAAAGGTATGAAAATCCGTGTAATCCGTGTAATCCGTGCCAAAAAGAGTATGCCGGCATCCCCTACACGGAAATCATCGAGACCCTCGAAGAGCAGATGGGCGGCAAGCCCGATGTAGGCTCGCGCAACAACTTCATCTTCTCCATGGCGTGCCACCTGCGCTACATCTGCAACGACGACCCCGAGTGGATAGCCCAAGTGCTGCCCACCTACGGCGAGGAAAAGGAGAAGTTCATCGCCACCGTGAAGAGTGCCTGCCAACGCATACAGACTAAGCAGATGCCGCGCATCATCAAGCGCACGTTAGCCATCTGTAAGCGCAACTCAGAACTTATAACTCAGTCGGAGGCCGACTCCCAAGTTCCGCCCGAGATGCCGAAGAACCTGCCGCCCCTCATCCGCCTGCTGGTGAGCCGCACACCGGAGATTTATCGGCCTGCCGTGGCACACGCCGTGTTCCCCTCGCTGGGCGCACACCTGTACAACACCCGCTTCCGCTACATCGACAACTGCTACCACGAAGCCACCCTCGCCACCCTGCTCATGGCGGGCACGGGCAGCGGAAAGAGCAGCGTGAACACGCCCATCGACTACATCATGGCCGACATCCGCAAGCGCGACGAACTGAACATGGAGAAGGAGCGCAACTGGAAGCGAGACACGCAGAGCAAGGGAGCCAACAAGGACAAGAAGCAGCGACCCGAGGGAATCGTCATCCAGTGCATCGATGCGGACATCACGTCGGCGGCCTTCGTGCAGCGCATGGCCGATGCCGAGGGACGTTTCCTCTACGCCAGGATGAACGAGATAGAGCAGCTGTACAACCTCTCCAGCCGGGGAAACTCGCACAACGTGTTCGACCTGCTGTGCTTCTGCTTCGACTACGGCAACCTGTACGGACAGACACGCATCAGCGCGGCATCCGTCAGCGAGAAGGTGACCGTGCGCTTCAACTACAACGTGAGCACCACCATCCGCAAGGGGCAGCACTTCTTCCGCAACGTGCTGACCGACGGACCGCTCTCGCGCATCAACATCTGCACCATACCGGAGCGCCCCATCGGCTCGGAAATGCCCGTGTACGGCACCTACGACGACACCTTTGCCGAGGAACTGAAACCCTACATCGAGAGGCTGAACGCTGCCCGCGGACTGGTGGAGTGCCCCGAGGCCAGCGCCCTGTCACGCAGGCTGGTGGAGGAGTGTGCCGACTTTGCCCGCCTCTCGCAGAGCCGTGTGTACGAGAACTTCAGCTTCCGTGGAAACGTGATAGCCTTCCTCAAGGCGATGGTGCTCTACGTGGCCCACGGCGAGGTATGGACGGAGGAGATGGAGGACTTCGTGCGATGGTCGTTGCAGTACGACCTGTGGTGCAAGATGCGGTTCTTCGGCGAGGCCATCGAGGCGCAGGAGGAGGGAGGCCTGAAGCTGCCCGCCAAGGGTCCTCAGAACCTGCTCGACCAGCTGCCCGAAGTCTTCACCCGCGAGGAAGCGGGACTGATGCGCCAGCGCATGGGCATCCGCAGCGGTTCGCTCCGTCAGATGCTGGGCAACTGGACGTACCGGGGCTACATCGAGCTATATGGCGAGGAGCTGCCCAAGCAGGACCTCAACCGACAGCGCTACATCAAGACCGAGGAGTACTTGCGCAAGCATCCGCAACGCTGACCGTTTTCAGCGTTTTCAGTTTTCAACTCATAACTCAAAACTCATAACTCATAACTCAAAAAAATGACCAGAGGACAACGCAACAACAACCCGCTCAACATCCGCCACTCCAAAGACAAGTGGCAGGGAAAAGCCGCAACACAGACCGACACCGACTTCGTGCAGTTCCAGACCATGGCATACGGCTACCGCGCCGCATGGAAGGTGCTCGAATCGTACTGGAAGCATTTCCATCGCACCAAGCAAAATTATAATGTGGTGAACATCATCGCCCGCTGGGCACCGCCCACGGAGAACGACACGCAAACCTACATCCGCACCGTGCTTCGCCTCACGGGACTGGGAGGCAACGAGCATCTGCCGCAACCTTCCCGAGGGGTTGATACGGACAGGCTGGAAAGGCTCGTGGCAGCCATGACCACCATGGAGTGCGGCATCCCGTACGGGGAGGTGGACATGACGGCCATCCGTGAGGGGTACGACCTCGCTTTCCCCGGCAAGCGTTCGTATGCCCGGACAAAACCTGTGGAGCTTTCTCCTAACGAGCTGGAGGGCTTGCTGATATGGGATGAGTATCGGGATTGGTAAATCTATCTCTCTCCCCCCTTCGCAGGGGGAGAGAGATAGATTTTTTTTTTTTTTTGGAAATATAAACAAAAGCAGGCCGTCCAGAATTTTCTGTAAAATTTTACAGGACTTTTTATTTGCTTTTCTATAAAAAATGTTATAAATTGCGCTGTTTTTATAAGAAACTAAAATTTAAGATGATGAAAATAAAACATTTACTATTGTTTGGTTGGGCTGCGGCCATGATGGGCTGTACGGACCAGATGGACGAAGACCTGAATGTGGATAAACCTCAGGAGGGTCTTGAAATTGCCATTGAGGGTAAAATTAATCAACAGTATCACTCGCGTGTGGATGACGGTGGATTCTGTGATGGTGACCAAATCGGTTTGTATGGGGTGAATTACACCGATGGCAATACCGTGGCAGGTACCTTACAGGATGAAGGTAACCAAGTGGATAATATCCGCTATACGTACGATGAAAAGAACTTCAAGTGGACTTCTACCACTCCGGCCTATTACAAGGACGTGAATACCCACATCGACCTTTATGCCTATTATCCGTATGGTTCGCCTAGCAGTACGTCGGCTTATGAGTTCGAGGTGGCTATGGACCAAAACAACAACGGAGGATATGCGGCTTCGGATTTCCTCTGGGCGAAGGCTGAGAAGGTAGAACCGAGTGAAAACAATGTCCGTTTGCACTTTTCGCATCGATTGTCGTGTGCTAATGTGATTCTGACCGAAGGAACTGGCTTTGCCGATGGTGAATTCGCCAAGTTGGAAAAATCAGTCATAGTAATGAACACAACTCCTACCTCTACCATCAATTTGGCGACCGGTAAGGTGACAGCCACCGGAGAACCTTTTTCCAAAGGTATCTTGATGATGGACGGTCAGGATGGATTCCGTGCCGTTGTGATTCCTCAGACGGTGGAGGCCAATACCACTTTGTTTGCCATTACCGTGGATGGCATTACATATCGTTTCAAGAAGGATAAGTCGTTTGTCTATCAGTCGGGTAAGCAGAGCAAGTTTACTCTGAAGGTAGATCGTAAGAAAATGACTGGTGAGTATGAATTTACGTTGGTGAATACCGAAATCTCCGAATGGATTGCCGATTTGGATACTCATGGAGGCGAGGCTCGTCAATACTATGTAGTGCACATGGAAAAGCCAGGTACATTGGGTGAACTGATTGCTGCCGACAAGAAAAATCCGAATAAGATTAAGAACTTGAAAATTTCGGGGAAAGTGGGAGCTAATGACTTCTATTTTATGCGTGATAATATGGAGATTCTTCAGGCGGTGAATATGAAGGAAAGTACCATTGTATGTTCCTGGTACTTTGAAATTTACTTAAATGGAAAATTTAAACAGCTGTATTTTGAAGGTAAAATGCCAGAATCAGAATCAGAAAGAATGGATATGCTTCGCGAGAAATATTCAGACTTGCTGAATGGTGATTGGTGGGTATCTCATGCCAGCGAAATTGGCAAAGATAATGAAATACCAAGAGATGCATTTTGGGAAAAATCAACGCTTGTATATTTTTCATTCCCGGAAAAAGTAACTAAGATTGGTGCTTCTGCTTTTAACAGTACATTATTATCTGGTGCATTGGTAATACCTAATGATGTAACGGAAATTGGAGCAAGTGCCTTTGCTAATACCAATATTAGTTCGTTGGAATTACCTCATAATTTGAAAGAAATTGGTGGTTGTGCATTTGAATATTGTGCTTCTTTGGCTGGCACTTTGTCTTTACCGGAATCATTAGAAGAGTTGGGAAACGGTGCTTTTAATGGATGTAGAATGCTGTCTGGCTCTCTTATCATCCCTTCTAAAATAAAAGTGATAGATAATAGCTGTTTTAGCGATTGTGGATTTACAGGAGATTTGATTATTCCTGAAGGAGTAACTACCATTGGAGCTGCTGCATTTTTTAATTGTTCAAATTTTCATGGACAATTGATTCTTCCCAATAGCTTGAAAGAAATAGGGGCCGAGGCTTTTTATTATTGTGGTTTTCAAGGTGAACTCTGCATTCCTAGCCAGATTCAGGTCATACCTGAACTTTGTTTTTTTTATAATAATTTTTCTAGTATTATATTTCCGGAGAATAGTGAGATTCTGAAAATCAATAGAAATGCATTTGCTGGTAATCAACGTTTGACCGAACCCGTTATTCTCCCCAAAGAATTGATATCCTTAGGAAGCTATGCTTTTCAAGGTTGTAACATGTTGCCCAAAGTAGTTATACCGGCTACCACAGCAACCATAGGAGAAGCTGCTTTTAGTAATTGTATTTAGAAGCCCAAAACAACCAAAAACAACCAGAAATAACCAAGTATAAACCTTTAATTATCAGTGTATTCTAAAATTTAACACTTTCAAGCTGCTTTTTGATGGTTCCCAAATTTCCACATATTTTTGATACATATTTCTGACGTGGAGAATTTGCGGAGCTTATTTTTTGTCATTTCGTGTAGATAGTTGACAAGGGTTTACATCCGTTTACAACGAGCGACAAATTCCG
>JAFXDG010000041.1 GCA_017521285.1 Bacteroidaceae bacterium
ATCCTCGGCTACGGTGTCGTCGAGCGTCAGGTCTTCTTCTATCACTTCAAAATCCTTCCATCCTTCTGCTGCCTGATAGGCGGCCTTGCATCCGGGCAGCACGTGGAGCTTGCATTTGTTCCAGTCGGGGCGGTCGAACACTTGACCATTGAACGCAGCATTAATCTGCTGTGGCGTGGTGGCATAGTTGTAGACGTCTTTCAGACTCGCGCACCCGCGGAAGGTGTTTTCACCGATATTGACCAGCGTAGAGGGGATGGTCAGCGAAGTGAGGTCGCCAAAGGCATCAGTAGCAGCCACTCGCGTCACCGTCTCAGGGATGACGAACTCGCCTCTGACGCCGTAGCCATATTGCCCGCGATTCAAGGGGGAACTGTAGATTATAGTGGTCATGTCTTTGTTATAGAGCACAGCGTCTACTGACGTAAAAGCAGGGTTGCCGGCATCCACATGGATGGCTTGCACTTTATTGCACCCCTGAAAGACTCTGTCGCCCCAATTCTTGACGTTGGCTCCTATGCTGACATCTTTAAGTGCCCTGCAATTTACAAAAGCTACTTCACCAACCTCTTCAGCGTCCACACTGATATATTCCAGTGCCGTGCATCCTCCGAAAGCACCTTTGCCGATTTTGGATGCATATTTAAGATAAAAATCCTCCAACGAATTACAACCATGAAAAGCCCAATCGCCGATGGACGTAACGGATGCAGGGATATTGATTTGCGGGAGACTGGTACAGTATTTGAAGGCATAGTTCCCGATGCGCTTTGGTCCGTTTTCTATCACCACATTAGAGAGTGTTTGACAATTGATAAAGAGGCTATCGGTAATCGACTTGACCGTTCCCGGTATTTTGATGCTATTGATACTTGCCGGATTAAAGTTACTGGTATTGGTATGGAAGGCATAGAGCCAAATGTCGGTCACCTGATAGGGTTTCCCTTCTATATCAACGGTAGAGGCTATATCCAGTTCGTAGCAGTCGGACTCATTGCAACCTATCACCACAGCCTCCTCATCGTTGATGGCAGCATAGAACACATTATTCTGCTCTGTCTGCCGTTCATCCGGCTGTATGCCTATTACCATCTCCTGATAGTTTGTGAAGTCCCAAGATTCATCATAACCTGTGATGGCTGACGTCATATACCAGCCGTTGCCTTTGCCTTCCCATCCCAAATTGAAATGGAAGTAGCCATTATCGGTATATCCGTCGCACACAAAGGTATGGCCTACGGGAGGATAGTATTCATCACTTCGCGGACTACCTGAATACAGGAAGGGACGTTTGGCATCGAGTTCGGCACGCATCATGTCTTCCCACTCCTGCGTTTCATATTCCGAAGAAGCGAGACATCTATAATTCATGCTATAGCCGAAATACTTCACTAAGGCTATGGGGACATCATACGTCATCGCACCTGTGCCAAAAATCCCACCATAGTGGGCCTCAATACTGATGCCGCAGTCGGCCATCAGCCGTGCCACTGCATTGGCCTGAGCCTCGCTGTACGCCACATCGGCATAGCCATTGAGCATATTGTCCCAGTCGTACACCGAGGAACTGAAATCAGCATAATAACTGGAGCCGCTATCATCATAGGCATGACTGCCACGCCCCTGCTTGGGATACTTCCAGTAGGCCATCACCTGAGCCATTGCTGTTGGTACACAACCAGTAGCAGCATCTTCCATTGTTAAGTATTTATTGTAGGGCCCAGCCTGGTTCCATGTGGTTTTCAGCAGAGGCTCTACCACCACATTGCCTAACTCGTCACTGCTGGGAGCCCTTCTGTTGGCTTCCGTTCCCTTCGAACGGACGGCGATAATCTGCTCCTCGTACATGGCAAGCAGGAACTTCAGATTCTCAGGTGCCTGCTCTATGTCGAAACGTCCCTTGTCGGAATAGCCGAGGACAGAGGCTGTGGTCTGATCACTGCCTGAGACGATGACGAATCCCTCACCGGCCTCATTGTTGAACACGTAGAGGTTGTTACGGCCGCCCTCGTCGGCAATATACGCCAAGGATGGAGCGGCACCACTGGCGCGATGCGGGGCACCACTGGCGCGATGCGTGACAGCGCTGAAGCCCGCCATCGCCTTGGCTGCAATCTGCCTGGCCTGCTGTTCGCTCACATCGGCAGCATGGATGGTCAGTGTGAGCACGCTCAAAAGAGCGGATAGGATGATTCTTTGTTTCATATACATTACTTTCTTCGTTTGGTTCATTCTTTCACCTTCAACTCATACTCCATCTTGGTATTGCCCGTTTTCGTGACGGTTGTGGTTTGAACTTCCATTGGCGGAAATTCGTAACCGCTATAATCTTGTAGCCATACTGGATTTATGACAGCTGAAAGCGCTGTGCCATTGAGTTCAAACGGACCTTCGCCCTTGAAAGTGTAAGCGTAGCCCGAACTCCTCTTCTCTACAGTGAAGGTACCCTTAATGTCGTGCTTGATGTCGCCCGACATCATAAGACTTATAACATTATTGTTTTTAACAAGGTACTCTATGTAGCCATCAACGGTCGAGAAATAGGTCTCTACATCTGCCACATTCATCACCTCCTTGCTGTAGGATGTGCTGAGCGTGAAGGTGCCTTCACCCTTGTTGGTATCTTTGTTGTAGGTGCCGGTCATAGAGAGGCCGTCCTTAGCATAGTTGATGGTGCCTGCATCGTTGGGCAGCACTTTGGCATCCTTCATGGCGTTCTCCACGTCTTCTGTCCAGCCATCGATATAGATGCCGTCGGTCGCTTCGGGCGTGTGATGCGAGTAGTACTCTTTCTCTTCAGGATTGTAACTATCCATCTTGAACTCCATGGGGAAGAATGCCGGATGGTGGGTGATGGATGCAGGTATGGCCTCGCCGATGGTGAAGTCGTAAGCGGGTTCACCCAGCCACTCTTTGCCAAACATCTCGACTACGGGGTAGACCTTGTAGGCTCCGTCGGGATAGGGCGACAGTTCCTTGTTATCCCACAGGATGAACTGGGGGTAAATGTTCTTGGGCACTTCCTGTCCCAGCAGCTGATGGATGTGGTAGTAGGAACGGGGCCACTTCTGCGACTCCACGAGTTCGTATTTGCCTTCCTCGTTTTTCTTGAAGAGGGCCGTACCCGTAGTGACGGGTGAGAGCACGGCGCCTGAGGGCTCGAAGGCAAACACACGGCATGCCTGCTGGGTGCCCTCCAGATTGTCGGGGGCTGCACTCCATGCTTTCTGGTCGGCCTTGTGGAAAAACAGTTTCTCGGCCGACACCTCGCAATCACCAAACTCGGGCACGAAGGCGGCATCAAGGGGCGGGAACAGGCTGATGCTTCCGTCGGCCAAGGTCACTTCCTGCTTGTCACTGAAGGCGGTCTTCACAGTGCCTTTCACCTCGAAGTCGGCATCTACGATATGGAGCGACAACTTGGTGTTCTTCATCAGGTTATAGGCACCGGTATCGGTTCCAGGAGGATTCGTCAGGTCGAGGGCTATGGCACCTGCCACCTTCGGTCCTATAAACCATGTACCGCCGATGTCAGCGGCAAACAATTTCTTGAGGACAGGAAGACTCTTGAACTTCATGGGGAACAGCATGCCGGCCTGTATGAAGCCGTTGAGTTCTACAGAGAGACCTGCGCTGCCTTTCTCCGTTGCGTCCCAGTAGGCGTCGCCGTTAGGATTACCCAGACCGACAGACATTGAGGGCCACCAGTTGTTGATTTCAAGTTTCGACCACATGCTACCCTTCAACTTGGGTGCCTGTGCCGAGAACTTGATGTGGGCATCACCACGGATGAAGGCATCGGGGGTAATGTCGAGATAAATGAGGGGGAACGTAGCC
>JAFXDG010000042.1 GCA_017521285.1 Bacteroidaceae bacterium
CTTGTCCATCTTTACGCAGGTGTAAACAATATCAGGATGGAAATGACGGAAGTGTAAAGACTTTCAGGGAGCTTTCAATAAAAGCGTCTACGAATGTAGTTAATGAAACAGATAACCGTCTACTGAAATCAGGAAAAGACAAGCAGCTATCTTCTCCGATCAAGTAAGCTATCTTCTTCGGCAAAGTAAGCTATCTTCTCCGGCCAAGTAAGCTATCTTCTCTGGTCAATTAAGCAAGCTTCAACGAAACTCAACGTTTCAACGAAATACGCCATTGCCATCGCTAACAGCCATCGCCTACATTGTAAATGGTAAACAGTCCTTCGTCCTTTGACCTCTCACCTCTCAACGCCTCAACGAAACTCACCCTCTCAACCGCACGAAGTGCTATAGCATCCCTCGGATACTGCTTCCTTTTTCACGATTCCTTTGGGGGTAAGTCCGAGGATGCTACTTTCATTAAAACGACTATAGAGTCATTCATTCGTTCTCCACAATGTTTTGGTGAATGTTTAATAATTAACGAATGTTCTATTACAGATTAGATTAAAAATATGTCAGATCTTAATAATCAAATAGTAAAAGCTACCAAATGGTCATCAATCACTGAGATTGTGGCTAAATTGATAACGCCTATTACAAGTATTCTATTGGCTCGGTTGTTGACTCCCGAAGCTTTCGGAGTGGTGACTACATTGACCATGGTGATAACTTTTGCTGAAATATTTACTGATGCAGGCTTTCAAAAATATCTGATTCAGCATGAGTTCAAGGATGAAGTGGATAGAACGCAAAGTACCAATGTCGCATTTTGGAGTAATTTGGTAATGTCATTGTTGATATGGCTTCTCATAGGGGTGTTTTGTGAACCCTTAGCTACTATGGTAGGAAATCCGGGATTAGGGCATGTATTGACCATTGCATGTGTCTCAATACCTCTTGCTGCGTTCTCCAGCATACAGATGGCATTGTATAAACGTGATTTTGATTTTAAAACCTTATTTAAGGTTCGTATAGTTGGAATCTGTATCCCATTGGTTGTTACGGTACCGTTGGCATTGTGGCTGAAGAATTATTGGGCACTTGTTGTTGGTACTATTGCTTCAAATCTGGTTAATGCGGTGCTTTTAACAGTATATTCCAAGTGGAAACCTTCGTTATATTACTCCTTTGCAAAATTGAAGGAGATGCTTTCGTTTACAATTTGGTCAATGATTGAGGCTGTTTCTATATGGATGACAAGTTATGTTGATGTCTTTATTATTGGAGTCTATTTGAATGAATATTATTTGGGATTATACAAGACATCCATCACTGTTGTTGGTCAAATTATGGGATTGATAACAGCTGCAACAACTCCTATATTATTCTCTTCATTGTCACGTTTGCAAACCGATGAAAAAGCTTTTCAAGAAATGTTCTTCAAGTTTCAAAAATTGATTGGAATATTAGTCATTCCTGTAGGAGTTGGAATTTATTGTTTTAGTGATTTGATTGTTTTAATTTTGGGAGAACAATGGACAGAAGCCGCTGGTTTTATTGGTTTGTGGGGATTGACAAGTTCCATAACGATAGTATTGTCACATTATAGTAGTGAGATATACAGAGCAAAGGGACAACCCAAACTTTCAGTCTTAGCACAAATCTTACACCTCATAGTGTTGTGGCCTGTTGTTTTAATAGCGGTAAAATATGGCTTTGAGGCATTATATATTTCACGCTCATTGGTAAGATTAGAATTGATTTTAGTAAATCTTATAATCATGTATTTTGTTGTACATATTTCCGTATGGAGTATGTGTAGAAATATTTCAGCTTCTTGTCTATCTGCTATAATAATGGCTTTTGTATCCCATGGCTTATTGATGATAAATCAATCCATTTGGTGGCAAGTAATCTCAATTATTGCATGTGCAATTGTTTATTTTACTGTTATAGTATGTTTTCTTACTGAGCGTCGGATGTTATTTTCATTTATGCAAAAAATCAAATTATAGATATGTTTAAATTATTGATTGCAGGAGATTTCTGTCCCCAAAATCGAGTACAAGATCTTATAGAAAAAGAAGATTATCATGCAGTATTTGGTGAAGTAATAGAATACACATCAAAAGTTGATTATTCTATTGTGAATTTAGAAGCACCTGTTGTTGAATCTCCTGCTAAACCAATTGAGAAATGTGGTCCAAATTTGAAATGTACTTCTAAAGCTGTTAAAGCCTTGAAATATGCAGGTTTTGATATGGTTACTCTTGCTAATAATCATTTTTTTGATTACGGAGAGGCAGGTGTAAAAGATACATTAGTCGCCTGTGAAAAAGGAGGGATTGCGACAGTAGGTGGTGGAATGAATCTCTATGAAGCTTCACAAACTGCATATATTAATATTAAAGGTTCTCAAGTGGCTATAATCAATTGTTGTGAACATGAATTTTCAATAGCTACTGACAATTCAGGAGGTTCTAATCCTTTAAATCCCATTCAGCAGTATTATGCAATACGAGAAGCAAAAGAAAAGGCTGATTATGTAGTGGTCATAGTTCATGGTGGACACGAAATGTATCAATTGCCAAGTCCAAGAATGAAGGAGACTTATCGTTTCTTTGTGGATGCTGGTGCTGATGCTGTGATTAACCATCACCAACATTGTTATAGTGGATATGAAGTTTATAATAGTAAACCTATTTTCTATGGTTTGGGTAATTTCTGTTTTGATAGAATTAATAAATGTGTTCCTCTTTGGAATGAAGGTTTTATGGTTACGTTAACAATGAATGAGTTTGCAATTGATTTTGAATTGATTCCTTATATTCAAGGTAATGATGAAACAGGGGTGAGAATAATAGAAGATAAGGATGTTTTTTCTAAAAACATATCTTGTTTAAATGAAATAATATCGGATAATACGAAACTAAAAATAGAATTTAAGTCTTTTATGGATAGAACATCAAAAGGGTATTTGTTGGCTTTGGAACCATATCAAAATAGATATATGAAGGCTTTATATTGTAAAGGATTGTTGCCTTCATTTTTGACGAAAGATAGGCTGTTGATGTTAGCTAATTATTTAAAATGTGAGGCCCACATTGAAAGGCTTATAAATAGTTTAAAACATAACTATTTATGTTGAACTATTTTATATATAACATTATAATGTTTGTAAATTAGTAAAATGTATTATTTCAATATCAAATAAGCCATAATAGGTAGTAATATAAATTAATATGTTGTTAGAACGTATAAAACTAGCATTAAAAAATCCAAGTAAAATAATTGTAAAGATTTTGCATGAAACGGCTCGAATATGGTCAGATAAATTGTATTTACAACTTCTTTATCGTTTTGAGATGGGGAAGAAATTAGATTTGAAGAATCCCAAATCGTTTTGTGAGAAACTACAATGGTTGAAGTTATATAATCGTTGTCCAGAATATACCATAATGGTGGATAAATATGCAGTAAAACGTTATGTCGCAGATAAAATAGGAGATAAGTATATTATTCCAACTCTTGGCGTATGGGAACGAATAGACGATATTGATTGGAAAAATCTTCCTAATCAATTTGTGTTAAAAACTACACATGGTGGTGGTGGTGGTGGTGTTATCATTTGTAGAGATAAAATTAAGTTTAATAAACAAGAAGCTTGCAAAAAGCTAGAACACTCTATGAAACATTCAATCTATGTTAAACTGCGTGAATGGCCATATAAGAATGTTCACAAACGTATTATTGCTGAGAAGTTTATATCTGATAAAGGAAATGCTGATTTGGTAGACTATAAATTTTATTGTTTTGATGGTAAACCTACTTATTGTCAGGTGATTCGTGATCGTAAAACAAATGAAACAATAGATTTTTATGACATGCAATGGAAGCATATGCCATTTGTTGGTTTGAATCCTAATGTAAGTAATGGTTCAACTCCTGTGGCTAAACCTGTTCATTTGGATACAATGATTGATATTTGCCGAGAATTAAGTAAAAACATTCCATTTTCTCGCATAGATTTATATATAGTTAATAATGTAATTTATTTTGGCGAAATTACTTTTTATCCTGCAAGTGGTATTGGTGCATTTACTCCAAAGGAATGGGATTACAAATTAGGCGATTTGATAAATTTGTCGTAATATTCTAATGGCTATATCTTTCTTTTTTATCTAATCTTGACTAAAATTATAATCTATATATTTACGTTTGGATGGGGAGAGAATGATTGTTGATTATTAATTAGATATTTGTTGTACACTACTATTTGAATTAAATTCATTATGAAAATATCTTTTAATAAGTATGTTATACTTAGAGACATGACTTTATTAGTAACTATGGGTTATTTATTATATTTTATGTTCCCATTTCCCCCTATAATTTGGCGACTTTTATTTGTTGTTATTGCATTGATTGCAACATCATATAGAATAAATGAACTAGAGAAACATGAAAAACTTGCTATTGTTTTTTTATGTTTTAATTTATTATACTTTATAATAAGTTTTAATTGGCTTAAAAATCCTTCTTTTACACAAATTGGTAATATTATTTGTACTTTACTTGCAATACCTTTATTCACTTCATTAGGACGAAAGGGAGTATTTACAAATAAATTTATAATAGTTTCTTTCATTTTGTTGTTTATTGCAGGAATAGGTTATTTTATTGATGGATTTCGAGTTGCGACTGATTTACAAGGTAATAATGATGAAGAGGTAACGAATAATTCTGGTACTGTTTTTTTGTTTCTTTTACCTTTTATATTATGTGTCAAAAATAAGATTCTATCTTTTATAGCTTTTGTATTATGTATCCTGTTTTTGTTATTTGGTGCTAAAAGAGGCAATCTTGTTTGTGCTGTAATTCCTTGTTTTTTGTTCGTTAAATATATTTTAACGGATCGCGGAACTAAAATTCGTGAAAAAATCTTATTATTCATTCTTTTAATAGTATCATGTTTCATTTTTATGAGTCAAATAGAAGGAAATGACTATTTATTAGAAAGAATAGATGATACAGTTGAAGGGGATAGTTCTAATCGTGATTATATATATGCAAAAGCTTGGGGGATATGGGCTAATTCTGAATATTTTTATAATATGTTATTGGGATACGGATATGATACGACTGTAAATCATCCAGCTATGAAAATACATGCTCACAGTGATTGGCTGGAAATTCTTGTAAATTATGGTCTAATAGGTATTGTTTTCTATTTCCTTATTTTAAAAGATTATATTAAACAAATATTTATAATCAAAGGAAAAAGGAAAAAATATGTTTTAATCTCAATTGTGTCAATTTGGTTTGTTAAATCTATATTTTCAATGGGGTTTACTTCGCCAATTATGTTTGTAAATCTTTTTTTTATGGGATATGTTTACTCTTTTAATGGATATAAAAATTTTTGCAAGAACTAATAAGAACTAAAATTGTTTTGGACAAGAGAATCTTAGATAAGATATATAATATGAATAGAGTAATTTTATTTACAGACTCTTTAGGTGCAGGTGGAGCACAACGTCAAATTGTAGGATTAGCACAATTGTTACAGGAGAAAAGTTTTGATGTTACTGTATTAACTTATCACAATGATGAATTTTATCTTCCTTTGTTACAGAAATACGCAGTCAATTATGTTTTGTTGCAAAATGTCCAAAGACCTATAAGGCGGATTTTAAAAGTTTTGAAATTCGTAAAGCAAAACAATCCAGATACACTGATTGCCTACCAAGAAACACCATCTCTGATAGCTTGTTTTATAAAAATGGTATTACCTAAGATAAAGATAATTGTATCAGAGCGTAATACTACACAAGTGTTAGACCTTAAAACCAAACTTCGTTTTTTCCTATATAAATGGGTTGATTATATTGTTCCTAATTCTTATTCTCAGGGAGAATATATAAAGAAATGTTGTCCTAAATTGGCTTATAAAATAATCACCATATCAAATTTTGTGGACTTACAGAATTTTTCACCTGTGAAAAGAGTAAGAAAACAGAAACCTACAATTATGGTCGCAGCTAGTATTTGGCCTTCTAAAAATACCTTAGGATTCATAGATGCGCTTAAAATTGTTAAGGATAGAGGATTTGGTTTTGAAGTCAAATGGTATGGAAAGTCAAATTTAAATATTGATTATTTTAATAAATCTTTGCAAAAAATAAAGGCGCTTTCCTTAGATGATTGTGTTCATTTATTAGATAAGAGTAAAGATATAAAGAGGAAATATGATGAAGCAGATTTTTTTTGTTTACCTTCTTTTTATGAAGGAACTCCTAATGTGATTTGTGAAGCAATTTCATGTGGTCTTCCTGTATTGTGCAGTAATGTTTGTGATAATTCTATTTATGTGTATGAAAATGAAAATGGTTTCTTATTTGATCCCAATTCTCCAGAAAATATTGCCGATAAAATTATATGCGCATTGAATATGGAAGAGCATTTTTATTATACATATTCGAAAAAGAGTCGTATTATTGCAGAAGAGAAACTTTCATCAAGTTTGTTTATTGAAAAATATTTAAAAATTATAAAATAATGTTAATAGAGAGAGCCAAAGAAAATAGATTTGTGAGAGGATGCTGGAGATTATGGAGTTCTTATTTTTCCGCACATCGTCCAGAATTTGGTTATATAGGAAAGAATGTCAAAATAACTCCTCCTTATTTTTTTCATAAGAAGAATTTATTCATATATGATAATGTTGGTATCGGTCCTAATAGCTTTATTTCTACTCCTAATGCAAAAGTAATCTTCAAAGGTCATACAGCTGTGGCCGAAGGATTAACTATTCATTCTGGAAATCATGCAAGAGTAATTGGTAAATTTGTTTCTGATATTACAGAAAAGAACAAGCCGTTAGGATATGATGATGATGTGGTAATAGAAGAGGATGTTTGGATAGGAAGTAATGTTACTATTTTGATGGGGGTTACAATTGGTAGAGGGTGTACCATTGCTGCAGGTGCTGTTGTGACTAAAAGTATTCCACCATATTGTATTGCTGCTGGTATACCTGCAAAGGTTATAAAAGTTATATGGTCAATAGATGAGATTTTATATCATGAAAAAGAATTGTATTCTGAGGATGAAAGATATACAAGAGAAGATTTGGAAAAGATATTAAAGCAATATAAATGAAACAACGTGTAAATAAAATTTTGTTATGCTCTCCTTTAAATGTACAAGGGGGAATAACGCAGTGGACAAAGCATATAAAGAGGTATTACGAGAGTATTATGGATGAATCCATTGAACTTGATTTTTTTGCAATGGATCGTTCCAAATATATTCTAAATATAAATTCTATTGTTCGTCGTGTTATATGGGGTATAAAAGACTATACAAAATTAATTAATGAATTAATGTATAGAGTAAAGACCGGTGATTATAGTATTGTACATATAGCTTCGAGCGCATCAATAAGTTTAATGAAGGACTTGTATATACTTTGGATGCTAAAAAGAAAAGAAATAAAAACTATTATACACTTTCATTTTGGTAGAATCCCACAATTGTATGAAATGCAAAACTGGGAATGGAAATTATTGAAAAAAGTTGTAGGTATATCTACTGCGGTTATAGTAATTGATAAGTATTCATATGAGGTTCTGATTAAAGAAGGATTTACTAATGTTTACTTTTTACCTAATCCATTATCTCCTCAAGTAGAAGATTTGGTAAAAGGCAAATTTACAATGCGTGAAAAACGTAAAATACTTTTCGCTGGACATGTTATAAAAACAAAAGGGATTTTTGAATTAGTTAATGCGTGTGTCGATATTCCTGATATAGAATTAAAATTGGTCGGGAAGGTTTTGCCTGAAAATAAAAGGAAACTCGAAAAATGTTGGGAAAAAGGAAGAGGTAAACTTGTTATAACGGATAATATACCATTTGAAAATGTTATTATGGAAATGTTATCTTGTTCTGTTTTTGTATTGCCCACGTATACAGAAGGATTTCCGAATGTGATACTTGAGAGTATGTGTTGTGCTTGTCCTATAATCACAACTCCTGTAGGTGCAATTCCTGAAATGTTGAATTTCTATGGGGATTTAAAATGTGGAATATGTATTGCTCCTCGAACGATTGAACCGTTAAGAGAGGCAATCGTGAAATTATTGGATAATGAGGAAATGGCAAAAGAGTATGGAGAGAATGCAAAAAATAGAGTTTTAGAGTGTTATTCAATGGATGTTGTTTGGAGTCAATTGATGTTGATTTGGAAGAAACTTTTAACTAATTCGTAGATTAGGTTTACAACTTAAATATTGGCAGGCTAAAATCAAATATCGTCATGCTGTAATGTTTAATGGATATACAGTCTGTTTTGCTTTTTCTGGTTCTGTAATAGAATTTAAGCGAACTGAAAGAAAAACGATTGTGAAAACAGCGATTTTGTAAGTAACTTAGTCGGCTTATACCAGCGAACTATTATTGTGGCACGTTTGGTGGTAAGATTAGTATTGGTAGAGGATGTGGTATAAGTGGGAGTACCATTTATGCAATGAATCGGATAGAGATTGGTGAAAGGGTACTTGTTGGAGGAAATTGTAAAATATCGATAATGATTTTCATCCATTGCATGAGGACCTTAGAAATCCACAAAAACATGAAGATATAAAGACCAAACCGATAAAAATCGGAGATGGTTGTTTCATTGGTGCTAATTCCATCATTCTGAAAGGAACTACTTTAGGGCGAAATGTGGTTGTGGGAGCTGGAAGCGTTGTACATGGGGAGTTTCCGGATAATGTGATCATTGCTGGCAATCCGGCCAAAATAGTAAAGGAGAATACTAACTGATTTATTTCCATTTTTCCTATGTATGGAAAGGAATGGATGAACGAGGAGTGTCTATAGTTTCAGGTTCCGAGTTTCAATGCACTTTATGCAATTTAGATTCCTGATTCCAAGTTTCAAGTTCCAAGTTTCAAGTTTCAGGTTTCAGGTTCCATGTGTGCTTGCGCACTGGTTTCAAGTACCACCTGAAATTTGAAACTTGGAACTTTAATCTGTTATTTTCTTGTTTTCTGAAAGAAAATGTGTTTCTTTGCAGATAGAAAAAAGAAATGCGATGAAAGAAGTGTTGAAACATTCTGATGTATTGACTGAAATACGTGGTGTGGCTAAGACTGCAATGCCATGTGGAGGACGTATGTTTCTATTTGGTTCGCAAGCTCGTGGAGATGCGCGAGTGGATTCGGATTGGGATATTTTGATTCTGTTAGATAAGGAAAGGATTAAGAATGAAGATTTTGATACTATCGCTTATCCAATAGTTGAACTTGGATGGAAACTTGGTGTTGAAATCAATCCGATTCTGTACACTTACAGTGATTGGGAAAAGAGATA
Organism: Bacteroidaceae bacterium; assembly: GCA_017521285.1. Taxonomy (GTDB): domain Bacteria; phylum Bacteroidota; class Bacteroidia; order Bacteroidales; family Bacteroidaceae; genus Phocaeicola_A. The sequence continues at coordinate 9,361 of JAFXDG010000042.1, forward strand.
TTTTACTACCTTTTACAAAAATGTACAAAAAGACAGAATAGAACTATGGCTTTGACAATTGATGAGAAAAAAGCAATTATCGCATATAGGATTGAAAAGTCACGAAAAACAATGATTGAGGCTCGTGACAATGCGAAAATGAAACATTGGAGTCTGGCTGCCAATTGTTTGTATTATGCGTTGTTTCAGATAGCTTCAGCGTTGCTGGTTGACAAAGGATATACGTCGAAAACTCATAGTGGATATTGTGTATTCTTGGACAAGAATTTGTGGCTAAAGGTTTGTTGGGGAAAGAATACAGACCGATAGAATCAGAACCAACTGTCGCCGCCGACCCTGCGGTGGCGTATGGGTGTATGGATACGACTCCAAATTCGGCAAAATGAATCTCCCGGGAAACATTGGAGGCTGAGTGCTATTCGTTGGAAGAATCTAAGGCAAGACTCCTTGAACTTGAAACTTTAAACCTCAAAACAAGGACATTCCTTCTTCACCCCCGGCAAGTCGCGATGTCCGGTGATGCGTGCTTTCGGATAGTCAGTATGCAGGCGGTGGAGTGGTTGGTGAAAGTTTCAGGTTTCAGGTGAAATGGGCTGTACTTCAGTAATAAAAAACGTTATTCCTTTGGAATTTTGAAGGGAAATATGTTCCTTTGCAAAGTTTATATTGAAAATGAACATTATAAGATAGAATTGTTTAATGAATAACACTATAGGCAGTACGGATTTCAGAATGCAGTATTTTACCATTCGGGAATTGATGCAGAGAATGGATGATGAGCAGTTGATCGGTAAGAGAGTGCTTCGGAAACAATGGAATAGACAAAAGCAAATGAACTTTATTGAATCCGTATTATCGGGCATTCCCATTGCTTCTGTCTATTTTGATGGTTCGAAACCGCGGTGGACAGTTTTGGATGGTGTGGAGCGGCTATGTGCCATAGAGGATTTTGTAAATAATGCGTTCCCTTTAAAGGATTTGAATTTATTGTCGCCTGATTATGAAGATAAATTTTTCAGAAATTTCCCTTTTGCTGTGAAGCGCCGGTTTATGAATACTCCTGTAATCGGATATGTGCTGACAACAGAGTTGCCCAAAGAGGTGCTGGAACTTATTTTTAAGAGATTAAATGGTGAATATGAATACGATGCTTGAATATATTGTCTTAAAGAACTTCAAATGCTTTGATGAACTCCAGATTCGTTTGGCTCCGTTGACTCTCGTAACGGGTATGAATGGAGTTGGAAAATCAACATTGATCCAATCGCTGTTGATTATACGGCAGAGTTTTGTTGCACGGTATCTGCAAGATGGTTATATATCGCTGAACGGTGAGCTTGTGAATCTGATAAATGGAAGTGCTTTGTTGTATAATCAGGCAAATGACGAGTGTGTAGAAGTACGAATTGAAGATGAAGAAGACGAATACATTTTTACATTGCCAAAGGTGGAAAACGATAACCATCTGCAACTGATGGAAATATCTCCGGAGGGATACACTAAAAAAGGACTGCTTTTGTTAGAAGATGATTTTGTGTATTTGAATGCAGAACGTTTGTCACCACAGATTTATTATAAACCGACCAATTCATCTGAAAAGAATTACAGCCGCATGGGAAACCGTCATGGCGACAAGGCGGTGGGGGTATTGTTTGATGCTATTGATAAGGTGGATGATTTGAACATTGTCGCATTAAAGGCTGAAACAGCTGCTTCCAATCGTGTGGGAGATAATGTGTCTGCATGGTTGGGATACATTATGGGGACAAAGATTACTGCGAAAGTTGAAAAAGTGAACAGTGAGGATTTGCGCTTGACTTATACGGTCGGTGATGTGGCCAAGGAAAATGTCTTTTCTCCGTTGAATACAGCTTTTGGAAATTCTTATCTGTTACCAATCATTGTAGCTGTGCTGACAGCGAAAAAAGGAGGACTGATTTTATTGGAAAATCCTGAGGCGCATTTGCATCCTGCTGCACAATTCAGATTGGGAAAACTTCTTGCTATGGCTGCAGAACAGGGTATTCAGTTGATTGTGGAGACACATAGCGATCATTTGTTGAATGGGATACGTGTAGCAGCAAAAAATGGCCAAATATCATCGGATAATGTAGCTATCCAATATTTTGTAGAACATGACGGTTGTCATGATGCCCAACGGATTGTACTGAATAATGATGGGGAATTGGACTGTTGGCCTCAAGGCTTTTTTGATGAATGGGAAAAGGCTTTGGATTCATTAATCGGCTAAGTGAACTGTCATGAAATTACCGTTGAATGAGTGGGCGGCAGCTATAAGGTCTGAAACTTTTATTGGAAATGAGCCGTGGAATGAATTTGAACAATTGGTCAAAACCTTGGCCAATGAATACGACATTCAAAAAATCCTATTCACCAAAAGTGATGCATCTGACCTTCAAAAGGAAATTTATGCGCTACAATCCAGAACAGAGCAGCAGAGAATGAAAACCTTTTATGATAAGTATATTGAAAAATACACAGTCTCCTCTTTTTCAGAGGAATATATTTGTCGGGAGGTGAAGATGAAAGAAAGCGTAGCGGTGCTGTTAACCGTGGCTTATAGTGAGAAAGTTCCCACTGTAAGCATTCTGTATGACAATGCCTTTGTTTGCGATTCGTTTAAGGCTTGTCTGTTTAACAGTCGGAAAGAAAAAGGAAAAACTGTGATTCTTAAGAATCTACATGTTGAGAATCTGGAAATATATAAAGAATTCTTTCTTACTGGAATTCCACCGCGTGAATTGAACCCCCAATCGAATCCTATATGGAATGTGGAAAAAACAAAAAAGTATTATGATACATTGCCTAGTTTGATAGGGTTATCTAAAGAAGAGAAAAATTACTTGTTTATTCAAGAGGGAACTCATGTGGCTCAATTGAATGGTTGGGAAAAAGATAAGAATTTGTCTGAAATCAATTCTACTTCTCAAAAAATGAGGCATGTGTTCCGTCCTAAAAAGTTTAAAGATAAAGATGCGGCTTTTTTGAGTATTGATTTTGAAAAACGAGCATTTGAATTATTGAATCATCGGGGTAAGCATTTGGGTGAAATTTCATATTTGGGTGAGAAGAATACAGGCCCCAAGCCTAATCATGATATAAAGTTGAAACGTTAATGAACTATGGTTGAATTCGTTTATACGTTGAGAGACTTCTTAGCTCAACCTGAAGCTTTGAACTTGAAACTGAAAAAAGATAAAAGTTCTTGCCATTGTTAATAATCTGTGGGACGAGTTGATGAGAGCTGTGCTCGAATAATTTAGAGAACCCACCTTAAAACGGACTGTACTTCAGCAATAATAAGTAATAGAAAAAATAGTCGGTATTCGCTAATTATTAATTATTTGTTAGATATTTCTGAGTTATCTACTGTTTGTTAGATATTTCTTTGTATATTTGCGGTATAGTTTTTGTAATATGATAAGGATGGAGATACACCTAAAACGGAATATGTGTTGGCAGGAACTCTCATCAGTGTCTTTGTTGCAGTAATAAGCGAACTCCTGCTGATAAAGTTGTATTCTGAGAGTTCCTGTTTTATAGTGGCAGGGTGACAGAATATGCAAATTAGGAAATTATATAAACTAAAAAAGAAAGATATGAAACTAAGAAATATTCCATTCAGTCCTCCTGATATGACTCAATTGGAGGCTGATGAAGTGGTTGAAGCAATCCGTTCGGGATGGATTACTACAGGACCACGAACTAAAGAGTTTGAACGACAGATAGCAGCTTATTGTCATACAGAAAAGGCTGTATGTCTCAATTCGGCTACGGCTTGTATGGAACAGGTGTTGCATCTGTTGGGTGTCGGGCCGGGTGATGAAGTGATTACATGTGCCTACACCTATACGGCTACGGCCAGTGTGACATGTCATGTAGGGGCCAAGGTGGTGATGGTAGATACTGCACCAGAATCATTTGAAATGGATTACGACAAATTGGCGAATGCCATTACGGAACGTACCAAAGTGATTATCCCCGTGGATTTGGCAGGTATTGTATGTGACTATGACAAGGTGTTTGCTGCTGTTGAGAGTAAGAAGCATTTGTTCCGTCCTGTAAACGATATCCAACGGGCTTTTGGTCGGGTTGTGGTGATGGCCGATGCGGCTCATGCTTTCGGAGCGCAGCGTCAGGGAAAAATGTGCGGTGAGATTGCAGACTTTACCAGTTTCTCTTTCCATGCGGTGAAGAACTTGACAACAGCAGAGGGTGGTGCCGTGACATGGCGGAATATTCCAGGCATTGACAATGAATGGATATACAAACAGTTCCAGTTGCTCTCGCTTCACGGACAGAGTAAGGATGCACTGGCCAAAACGCAGTTGGGAGCATGGGAGTATGATATTGTGGCACCCAATTACAAGTGTAACATGACGGATGTTATGGCTGCCATCGGATTGATGCAGTTCAAACGCTATCCGGAAATGTTGGAGCGGAGGAAGGAAATCATCAGCCGTTACAATGAGGGACTGAAAGATTGTCAGGTGAAAGTGTTGGAACATTATGGAACAGACCATGCTTCAAGTGGTCATCTGTATTTGGTTCGTCTGACAGGTAAGGATGTGGAATACCGCAACGAAGTTATCATCAAGATGGCAGAGCGGGGAATAGCCTGCAATGTGCACTATAAACCACTGCCCATGATGACTGCCTATAAGAATTTGGGCTTTGACATCAAGGATTATCCTAATGCCTATAACCAGTATCGAAATGAAATTACCCTACCGTTGCATACCCGATTGACGGATGAAGAGGTGGAGTATGTGATTACTAATTTTGTGGAATTTGTTGATTCTTTATGATAATTAGAAAGGCTACATTGAATGATGTGTCACAAATTGTTGAGATTCATAGTGACGCATTTGAAGATTTCTTTTTGACGAGTTTGGGCCCTATGTTCCTAAATTTTTATTACGGTGCTTTTCTTCGTAATAAAGAAACGGGAATGTTTTGTGTAGTTGAGAATGATGAGATTTTGGGGTTCTCAGCTGTTACGAAATATTGTAGTGGATTTAATTCGAAACTATTGAAAGAAAATCTGTTTCGCTTTGGATGGGTAGGTTTGAAGTTATTGTTTACACGACCAGACGCCTTGTTGCGATTAATTAAAAATTTTACAAAAAAGAGTGAAAGTGTAAATGAACCTGAAGATTATGCAGAATTATATTCTATAGGGGTCTCTAAGATAGCACAAGGAAGGGGGGTCGGTAAAGTGTTGTTAACAGCGACGGAAGAATTTCTGATTAAAAATGGCGTTTATAAAGTCTCGCTTACAACTGATTTTTACAATAATGAATCTGCTATTGCTTTTTACAGTAAAATGGGGTATTCTATATTGTATGATTTTGTCGCTTATCCTAATAGAAAAATGTATCGTCTTATTAAAAATTTGAATACGAGTGAAACGGTTATTTGATATTGTAGCAAGTGGATGTGGTTTGGTTATATTATGTCCTATTTTTATAATTATTGCAATTTGGATTAAATTGGATTCTTTTGGACCAATCTTTTATAAACAAATTCGAGTTGGAAAAAATAATGAAGATTTTGGTTTATTCAAATTTCGTAGTATGCGAGTTGGAGCTGATAAAGCAGGACTCATTACCATAGGTGGGCGCGATCCAAGGGTTACAAGATCTGGTTATTATATTCGTAAATATAAGTTGGATGAATTGCCTCAATTGATTAACGTATTTATTGGGGATATGAGTCTTGTCGGACCACGACCGGAAGTTCGTAAATATGTCAATTTATATACGCCTGAACAAATGAAGGTGTTGAATGTTCGTCCTGGAATCACAGATTTAGCCTCTATTCGTTATAGGAACGAAAATGAATTACTTGAAAAGTCAGAAGATCCTAATAAATTTTATGTGGAGGTAATTATGCAAGATAAATTGAAAATTAATTTAGAGTATGTGAATGAACACTCATTGTGGTATGATATTAAATTGATTTTTAGGACATTTGTTGCTATTATAAAAGGATAGATATGAGAATATTATTTTTGCCACCATATTTTATTCCTGAACAAACAGCTAGTTCACATTTAGATGATAATCGTTATCACGCATTTGCAGATAATGGTTTTTATATGATATGCCATGTTTCAACTCCTACTCGAGGAATTGATGATGCAGTAAGAAATGAATACCGTAATCGAAAATTTGAAACGATGTATCACGGTCAAATGGAAGTGTATCGTTTTTCCATGTATAAAGAAGGTCGAAATCCGATAGGAAGAGCATTTAGGTATATGTTTTGCTGTGGACTGCAATTTTATAAATCATTATCGGTCGAGAATATTGATTTGATTTATTTGGTGAGTACACCTCCTATTCAAGGAGTATTGGGTGGTTTACTGAAAAAAATAAAAAAAATTCCTTTCGTGTATAATTTGCAAGACATCTTCCCCGATTCGTTGGTAGGCGCAGGTCTTGCTAAGAAGGGTGGATTATTATGGAAGATTGGCCGTGTGATAGAGGATTTTACCTATCGAAATGCAGATAAAATTATCGTAATTTCTGAGGACTTCAAACGCAATATTATGGCGAAAGGAGTTCCGGAAGAGAAAATTGTGGTAGTGTATAATTGGGTGGATGAAGAGGCGGTGAAGCATGTACCAAGAGAGAATAATAAATTGTTCGATGTGTATGGCCTTGACCGCAGCAAGTTCTATATTACATATTGTGGCAATATTGGACTGACACAAAATATGGATATGTTACTTGATGTTGCAAAAGAATTGGAGAATGAACCTAATATACAATTTGTATTGATTGGAGAAGGAGCCTATAAGGAAGAAGTAAAGGTGATAATTAAAGAAAAGAATATAAAGAATGTAACATTGTTACCTTTTCAACCATACGAAGATATCAGTCATGTCTTTAGTTTGGGGGATGCAGGACTTGTCATCTCCAAGCCTGGGGTAGGAGAGAACTCGGTGCCGAGCAAGACATGGAGCATACTTTCTGCATCACGTCCTGTTTTGGCCAATTTTGATGAAAATGAACTGAAAAGCATTATTGATAAAAATAAATGTGGTATATTCACTGCAGCAGGTGATAAGGCCGCTTTCAGAGAGGCAATCCTTACCATGTATAAGAATAGAAGTCTTTGCAAAGAAATGGGAGAAAACGGTCGGCAGTTCATCTTGGATAATCTGACGAGGGCGGTCGGAACACAGAAGTATGTGGATGTGATAAAGGCTTTTGAAACTAACAAATGAATTTGGGAGGCTATGAAATCTAAACTTCTAAAAATCATACATGCGGCAATCAATGGAGTGCCTTTAGATGAAACGGAATTTTCGGCTTTGACTGGACAGGAATGGGCTGAATTGTTTCGCTTGTCGGCCAGACAAGGCGTGAAGGCTGTGGCATTTGAAGCCGTGAGCAAACTGTCGGCAGCGGTACCGATTCCCAAACAATTGAAGATACAGTGGTTTGGAGCGGCTGTAGGGGTAGAGAATGAGTATGCTCACAGACTACAAGCTTCCGCTGATTTTGCAGAACGGATGGAGGATAGTGGACTGCATACTATGGTGTTGAAGGGATTGGCTGTCGGCACTTATTATCCGATACCGGCGCATCGGGAGTTTGGAGATTTGGATTGCTATCTGTTTAAAGGTGAACTGCCGGATGCACAGTGGGGAAGTGGGTATGAACCGGGAAATGTGGCTGCTGAAAACGCAGGAGCCAAAGTGGAACGGGGACATTACAAACACTCGCATGTGGTGTATAAACGGATGCAGATAGAGAACCATCAGTTCTTTCTGCCTGTCCGAGGAAAAAAAGATGTGAAGGAGTTGGAAAGACATTTACGCAGTGTGGCTTTGCCGGCAACGGAAGAGGTAAAGTATGTGGAGGGAACCCGACTGATTATGCCGTCGGCGGACTTCAATGCGTTGTTCCTGACGGCTCATGCCATGAATCATTTCCTCTATGAAACTATCCGCTTGCGGAATATGTGTGATTGGGCTTTGTTCTTGAAAGCTGAGCAGCAGCATGTAAACTGGAAGGTGTTTTACCAGTGGTGTGACAAGATGCACTATACCCGCTTTGTGAATAGTTTGAACTATATCTGTCACCACTACCTGGGAGTGGAACTTTGCAGTGAACTGAAAGAGGATGAATATCATGCAGGGCTGATTCTGAATGATATGTGGGAAGGTGATACCTTGTATAATAAAAAGTATTCTTCCAGAATACAATTCCGTATAGAACTTGCCATGAATTTTATCCGCTCTTCCTGGAAATATAGTAAAATCTATCAGAGAAATGCATTCGTCTCATTGACAAGTCAAGGGATCAGCATGTTGTTGGATAAACATCCGAAAGTGTGATAGAGGAGGCGATTGTTTGAGAAACTATGGCTAATGGCGATGGCTGATGAGCAAACACCATAAGTGCTGACGTTATACAGCAGCTATTGCTTAATCCATCAAAAAAGGGATGCGACCTTTGCGGGTCGTATCCCTTTTTTTGTTTATAGTCAGAATTGGGAAAAATCAAATCAGATACTGTGAGCTTATACTCTCGTTTGACTCTACGCGGCGGATGGTCTCGGCAAAGAGGTCGGCAATGCTGAGCTGCTTCACCTTGGCGCAACGGTTGGTGTAGGGGATGCTGTCGGTGAAGACCATCTCTTCGAGAGCTGATGCCTGAACACGGTCGCTGGCAGGACCTGACATGACGCAGTGCGATGCAATGGCACGCACACTGGCGGCTCCGGCTTCCATCATGATGTCGGCTGCTTTGGTGATGGTACCGGCGGTATCTACCATGTCGTCCAGAATGATGACGTTCTTGCCTTTCACGTCACCGATAATCTGCATGGAGGCCACTTCGTTGGCTTTCAAGCGCTGTTTGTTGCAGAGTACGAGGGGAACGTTGAAGTATTTGGCGTATGAACTGGCACGCTTGGAACCACCTACGTCGGGGCGGCAATTACCAGATTCTCCAATTTCAATGAAGCGATATAGGGAACGAACACACCGCTGGCATACAGGTGGTCAACGGGGATGTCGAAGAATCCTTGAATCTGGTCGGCATGAAGGTCCATGGTTATGAGACGGTCGATGCCGGCTACGCTCAACATGTCTGCTATCAACTTGGCTCCGATAGATACACGGGGCTTGTCCTTACGATCCTGACGTGCCCATCCGAAATAGGGGATGACGGCTACGATGCTTTTGGCAGATGCACGCTTGGCGGCATCAATCATCAGCAACAGCTCCATCAGGTTGTCGGAGTTGGGGAAGGTTGACTGTACAAGGAATACGTCGCGTCCGCGGATGGACTCTTCGTATGAGACTGCAAACTCGCCGTCGGCAAAATGCATGATGTTCAGGTTGCCCAATGGACATCCGAGGCTGGCGCAGATTTTTTCGGCAAGGTATCTCGACTTTGTGCCCGAGAATACCATGAAAGAGGGTTTTTCGTTCATGATTATATGGCTGGTTTCTCGACCTGTATTTTAAAATTTGTGCAAAGGTATGAAATATATTTTGATTTCTTGTCCTTTTAGTCCGCCAATTTCTTCAATTGTTTGAAGCGTTGCAGTACTTCGGCATAATTAATGGCGTTGTGCTCGTCAAAACGGTCCCAAATGTCACCGAGGACGGCAGCTCCACCAAACCCCAATTTACGGATGAGGCGGATGCTTTCGGGACGAATGCCTCCCAAGGCAATTACCTTCTTGTCGATGATGCCGCTTTTGGAGGCTGCCTTCAATTCGTCGAACGAGAAATTACTCAGGTATTCCTTTTTGGAGATGCTGTCGAAGATGGGACTCATGAACACGTAGTTGAAATGTCCTTTCTTCTGTTTCACCTCTTCCAAGGAGTGGCATGAACAACTGACGTGGCCCTTGTAGTTGAGAGGGACATCGGGGTTACGGCTGTTCAGATGGACCCCCATCAGGTTGAATTCTTCCTTCAGGTAGAAGTGGTCGTGGGTGACGATACGCTTGTGGTACTGCTTGGGGATGAGTGTCAGCAGGCGTTCGGAGAACATGGGGGCCGTGTCCGGCTTCCTCAGGTGCAGGACATCCAGACCCTCTTCGAAGAGTGCGGTGATAATCTGATCTTCCTCGATGAAGAACTTTGGGGTTGTTATCAATATCAGTTTCATATCATCAGATAACGTTTTCGGCCGCAAAAGTACGAATTATCCCCCATATTTCCTATGATTGGAGCGAAATAATGTGGCTCTGCATGGTCAAAAGGTCGAAGGTGAGGAGGTGGGAGAGGAGGGGGGAGGGGATGCCGGTGATGTACTTGAGTGCTTCGTTGGCAGCTATGCTTCCGATGATGGCAGGGGTGGTGCCGATGACTCCTTGCTCCGCTTGGTGGCTGGTCGCAGTCTCTTCCGGATATATGTCGCGATAGGTGGGGGCATCGGGATGGTGACAGAGGAGAGCCACTTGTCCCGAGAGACTGCCGATGGCGGCATAGACGTATGGTTTGCCGAGGCGGTGACATACATCGCTGATGAGGTAGCGTGTGGCATGATTGTCGCATCCATCGACAACGAGGTCGTAGCGGCTGATGATTCCGGTAGCATTGTCAGCTGTGAGGCGAAGGGGATATGCATCGATACAGAGGGCACTGTTGAGTTGGCGGAGCCGTCGGGCGGCGCAGTGTACCTTACTTTGTCCCACTTCGTCTTCGGTATAGAGTATCTGACGGTGCAGATTGCTGGGGCTGACAACATCGTCGTCGATGATTCCCAACCGGCCGATGCCAGCTCCTGCCAGATAGAGGGAGATGGGGCATCCGAGGCCGCCAGCGCCTACAATGAGTGCGCTGGCGTGTGATATCTTTTGTTGTCCCTCCTCTCCGACTTCGGGAAGGAGGATCTGGCGGTGGTAACGTTCATTCATATTGTCTGTTGTTTGTAATCGAAACTTGCATCCCAATCTTTCCATACTGGTTCGATACCGAGCTCCTTCAATCGCTTGCATACTTCCACAGCGGTGCGATTGTCGCTGATGGCAAACTGCTCCAGCGCTTCGGGATAGGTGGCATAGCCGCCCGGTTCGGTGTGGCTCTCGGCACTCATGGTGGTGACACCCAGCGGGGCCATGTGGTCACGGAAGTGTGCCGTCTCGCGAGTAGAGTAGGAGATGTCCACATCGTGGTCGAAGATGCGCATGGCAAAGGTGAGTTGTGCCAGTTCGCGGTCGGTCATCACAACGTTTGGTTGGAAGCCGCCATTGTCGGATGGACGCAGACGGGGAAAATTCACACTGTACTTGGTGCGCCAGTACTTCCGTTGCAGATAGCGCAGATGGCGGGCCATCATGGTGACATCGGTGCGCCACTCTTCCAAGCCGATGAGTACTCCCATACCGATGCTGTGTACGCCGGCCATACCCATGCGGTCGGGGGCATTGACGCGCCAGTCGAACTTCGACTTCATGCCTCGGGGATGGTAGATGTTGTACCGCGCGGCGTTGTACGTCTCTTGAAAACAGATGACGCCATTCAGACCGTGATTGGTCAACTCCTTGTATTCCTCAGTCTTGAGGGGCATGACCTCAATTTTCAAGTTGGCAAAATACTCCTTTGCCTTGTCGAGTGCACGGGCCAGATAGGGCACTCCTGCTTTGGCGGGGTTTTCACCGGTGACGAGTAGCAGATTCTCGAATGGGCCGAGCTGTTTGATGGCTTTGTATTCGTTCTCCATTTCCTCGGGAGTGAGGATGGTGCGTGGCATGGGGTTCGATATGTGAAAGCCGCAATAGACGCACGAATTGGCACATGAGTTGGTGAGATAGAGAGGGATAAAGAGCGACATGGTGTGTCCGAACCGCTCTTCGGTATAGCGCTTGCTCAGTGTCGCCATCTGTTCCAGATACGGGGCTGCGGCGGGTGAAACAAGAGCCATGAAGTCATCGATGCAGCAGTGCTCTTTGGTGAGTGCACGGCGCACGTCGGCATCGGTCATGGCATAAATCTGTTCCGTGGTCTCTTTCCACGAATAGTTGGTGATTTCTTCGCTGAACATAAGTCTTGTCGGATGTTATTTCTTTCGGATGTCTCGACTCAATCGCATGGCACAGAAGTTGGGACCGCACATCGTGCAGTATTCACCGTCGAGGTGTTTGCCTTCGCGGAAATATTCTTCGGCACGTTCGGGGGCAAGCGAGAGGTGGAATTGGTCTCTCCAACGGAATTCAAAGCGGGCTTTGCTCAAGGCATTGTCGCGTATTTGTGCGGCTGGATGTCCTTTGGCCAAGTCGGCGGCATGGGCTGCTATCTTGTATGCCATGATGCCCGTGCGCATATCTTCCAAATTGGGCAGTCCGAGGTGTTCCTTGGGAGTGACATAGCAGAGCATGGCCGTGCCATACCACGCAATCTGTGCAGCCCCGATGGCCGAAGTGATGTGGTCGTAGGCTGGGGCAATGTCTGTGACGAGCGGCCCCAGTGTGTAGAAGGGTGCTCCGTGACAGACAGATTCCTGTCGTTCCATATTTTCCTGAATCTTGTGCATCGGCACGTGGCCCGGACCTTCGACGAAAGCTTGCACACCCTTGGCCCAAGCACGTTCGACAAGGGTTCCCAATACGTCTAATTCGGCAAACTGGGCAGCATCGTTGGCATCGGCTATCGAACCAGGACGGAGACCGTCGCCCAAACTCACTGCCACATCATAGGTGGCTAAAATGTCGAGGATGTCATCAAAGTGGGTATATAGAAAGTTTTCTTTCCCCTTCACCATACACCATTTGCTCAGAATGCTTCCGCCCCGACTGACGATACCTGTCAGGCGTTTGGCTGCCAGGCTGACATTCTCTTTCAGTACTCCGGCATGAATCGTGAAGTAGTCAACTCCCTGTTCACACTGTTCGATGAGTGTGTCGCGATAGACTTCCCAGTCCAATGCTTCCACCTCGCCACCAACCTTTTCCAATGCCTGATAGATGGGGACAGTGCCTACGGGTACGGGGGTGTGGCGCAGGATGGCTTCGCGTGTTTCGTGAATAGCCGGACCTGTGGAGAGGTCCATCAGGGTGTCGCCCCCCCATCGGCAGCTCCACATGGCTTTTTCCACCTCTTCGGCAATGCCCGATGTGGTGGCCGAGTTCCCGATGTTGGTGTTGATTTTCACACGGAATGCCCGTCCGATAATCATAGGTTCCGCTTCGGGGTGTCTTATGTTGGCGGGGATGACTGATCGTCCTGCTGCAATCTCTTGACGGACAAACTCCGGGGTGATGTTTGTCTCGATACCCAATTCGTGTGCATTCATTGTTTCACGGATGCTGACGTATTCCATTTCGGGGGTGATGATACCGGCACGGGCGCAAGCCAACTGTCCCACGGGCTGTCCTTTCTTGTGACGTTCCCTGATCCATGGCTCACGGATGCGTGGCAGTGCTTCTTTCATGTCGTTGCACGTGTGGGTGTCAGTAAACGGGCCGCCGGTGTCATATATATAAATAGGTGGATTCTCCGTTGTTACCCGTTCGCCGTTGATGATGTCAACGGTCGGTGTCAGGTTTACGCGCTGCATTCCTACACGTATGTCGGGAAATATGCAGCCTTGAATGTATGCCTTTTCGCGGCGTGCGAATGTATGTTCGTTATTCATTTCCTTTTTCTTCTGTATTTAGATGTTGATAATTATTGTTCTATTCACCCAAGAAAGCGGTGAGTGGTGACGAGGCTGATGCCATCATTCCTGTGGCTGTAGCTCCCAAACCAGCTTCGTAGGCCTTTCGGCCTGCAATGACTGCTTCTTTAAATGCGATGGCCATTTCTACGGGATTACTCGCGATGGCTATTGCCGTATTCACCAGACAGGCCGAGGCTCCCAATTCCATCGCTTCGGCTGCATGGCTGGGTGCACCGATACCTGCATCTACCACCACTGGCACACCTGCTTGCTCAATGATGATGCGCAAGAAATCGCGTGTCTGCAATCCCTTGTTTGTCCCAATGGGTGCACCGAGTGGCATGACCGTGGCTGCTCCGGCTTCCTCCAATTGACGGCACAGCGTGGGGTCTGCCTGACAGTAGGGGAGTACTACGAATCCCATTTTTACCAATTGCTCTGTGGCTTTCAATGTTTCAACAGAGTCAGGCAAGAGGTATTTCGGATCGGGGTGAATCTCCAACTTCAGCCAATTGGTTCCGAAAGCTTCGCGGGCCATCTGTGCTGCAAATATGGCTTCTTCGGCCGTACGTACTCCACTTGTATTAGGCAGTAATTGGATGTCCGGATGTACGATATGGTTGAGCAGGTCGTCCTCTTTGTCATGGAGCTCAATACGCTTCATGGCAACGGTTACCATTTCGGTCTTGGAAGCTGCAATGGCCTCCTTCATCAGTTGGTTGTCGGGGAACTTTCCGGTTCCCAGAAACAGACGTGAATTGAATTCGCGTCCGGCAATGATCAGTTTTTCCATAATGTTATTTTTTTTATTATTTCTTTCATTTCCTCTATCGGATTTTCTGCCCGTAGAATCGAACCGCTGATGGCAATGCCAGTGATGCCTGTCTGTATCAGTGCGGAGATGTCTTCTTTTGTGATACCGCCAATGGCTACGATGGGGAGGTTGATGCCTTCCGCTTTCATGTGTGACACAATATCGGTATAACCTTCCATGCCCAGAATGGGGGACAGATTCCTCTTGGTGGTTGTGAAACGGAATGGTCCGCATCCGATGTAGTCCGCTCCTTCGGCCGACAGTCTGCGTACGTCGTCAATTGTGTTTGCTGTTCCACCGATAATAAACTCTTTTCCCAATATCTGCCGGGCTTTGCTGACAGGCATATTTTCTTTCCAAGATGTACGCCATCAGCTCCAATCTGTTTCACCAGCTTCACATGATCATCAATGATGAATGTCGCTCCGTATTTGCGACACATTGCCATAGCCTCCTTGGCTATGGGCATCATATCTTCAGGTGTTGTTTCCTTCATTCGGAGCTGAATCCATCGGCATCCGCCTTCAAGGGCGATGCGCACCGAGTCGAGATAGGTGTACCGGTCGGTAAAATGTGTGATAAATTGTACTCGGGATTTCTCCTTTAATTCTTTCTTCTTCATTCTTCGTTCTTCACTCTTACCCTCCGCATACCGCCTTGATGATAAGAATATTGTCACCTTCATTCAGGGTAAAAGCTTCCCATTTGATGCGAGGTACCATACATTGGTTTACAGCCACAGCCACACCCCGTGATGGCCACGACAATTCCGTAGCCAACCCGCTCAGCGTGTCGGCTTCTGTGCAAATCTCTTGATTGTTGACTTTCAGTTTCATGCTTCCCAAGAATTTGTTGGTTCCTAAAAATGTCAACAAAGGGGAAGCCCGGATAGAAAAAATGCCCTTGACGGGCACAGACGTTACATACAAAATATCCACAATTCCTACGGCAGCATGACCTGCATCAGGTTCGAGGGTATAATCTCAGCCCCCTATCCGGGGCACCCCTTTGTCTATGTCGGGGGCAAAGGTAGTGGATTTTTGGGAAATGAAATAGTTTCTTTCTGTTTTTTTCAGCTTTCAGCCATTTTTTTTCGTAAAACGGAATAATAGCCCAGTTTGTAGAAGGCAAAAAGAAGAAGGTTGGGTGATGTCCCTGTCAAGTTTCGCTTGAGTAAAGGGCGTGACCATTGGAAAATCATGCGGATGAGTGGTGTCAGGCCGAATCTCTTCAAGTGTGTATAAATTTTGTGGAGATATACGGATTCCCCTAATTTGTCAGCCTGTTCAGACAAAGTCTGTATGGCCTCCTCTGTCTTTTTCAGGAAGATGCTGTTTGGTTCAATGTCTTGATTCTCCAAGGGATTGTCGATGTGCAGAATGTTGAAACCCGCTTCTTTCAAATGCATTCCGAACAACACATCTTCGTATCCGTATTGGCGAAAATCCTCGTCGAACCGTACATGGTTGAAGGCATTGCTCTTTATCAACACATTGAATGTGCGGAACGAAGCGTAAGGCTGCAGGTTGCGCTTGGCCGCTGTATAATTCTTTTCTGCTGCTTTTTCGTAGGAATAACGCAAAGAAACTTCGGGCGATGGTAAAGACGACGGATGAATGATACCGCCGCAAATGACATTTACATCAGGATTGGCTTGAATGGCCTCTATGTATCGTTTCAGAAATTGGTCATCTGTCGGCAATCCGTCACAATCGGCTACCAGCATCCATTCCCTTTGCGCTTGGTCAGCCAAAAAATTGCGGATGCGCGAGCGACCCATATTCTCTGTCAGACCGATGAATCTGCAGTGTGGCAGAGAGGCAATGGCTTCGTTGGCCCGCCGGCAAGTGTTGTTCGTTGAGGCATCGTCAGCCACAATGATTTCGATGTCATTGGGAGATACGTCAGGCTCTCCGGCCAGCCCGTCGGCTTGTCTGGACAATTCTTTGGCCAAAGGATAGGCCACATAATTGTATGCAGGAATCAATATCGAAATCATCTCTATCTCCAATTCTTGGGTGCGAAGATAGTTAATTTTGATGGAATTATCAGAATTTCTCTTATTTTTTCGCAAATTGGACTTTAATTCCTCCCTTTCCTTCTTTCTACTTCATTCTTTATCCGTACCTTTGCCGCGAATTATGAGAGAGAACCAGAAAATATATATGGCGGGAAGGTTGCTCCTTTTCGGAGTCTTGTTGATGATGGCTGTGGGCGCAAGGGCACAGGTGCGTGGCACTGTTACCGACTCATTGACCCTGAATCCCATATCTTTCGTACAGGTCTATTACGAAGGTACTTCCATCGGAACCCAGACGGATGACCGTGGCCGTTATGAATTGCCCTCTCCCTCAGGTGGCAAGCCTGCTGTGCTTGTCTTTTCTTCTATTGGATATGGCAAGAAGATGGTTGTAGTGAAACCAAGGGAAGTCAAACGTGTCAATATGAAGTTGAGTGAAACTGCCCATGCCTTGTCTGAAGTGATGGTGAAGCCTCGTCGCGAACGGTATTCCCGCAAGAATAATCCGGCCGTAGAACTTATCCGTAAGGTGATAGCCAACAAGAAAAAGGCTGATTTGCGCAACCATGATTGGTACAGTTACTATGGTTATCAGAAGATGACCACATCACTGGACGATGTCACTCCAGCCATGTTGGACGAAGGTGTTTTCCGGCAGATGCCTTTCTTGAAAGAGCAGGTGGAGATGGATTCTGCCACGAAACGGATGGTTCTGCCTGTAGCCATGGACGAAACGGTTACACGCTATGTCTGGCGCCGTTCGCCGAAGGCCGAAAAATCCATTGTGTTGGGACAGAAGAGTGTAGGTGTGAACAACCTGTTGAGTGTAGGCGAAGGAATGACTACCATTATGGAGAGTATCTTCGGACAGATTGACATCTACGACGAGGATATCGACCTGCTGGAAAAGCGTTTCATCAGCCCCATTGCATCCACTGGCGCCATTTCTTTCTACAAATACTATATTATGGACACGCTGAAGGTGGAATCCGACAGTTGCATCCATTTGACATTTGTGCCCATGAACAGCCAGGATTTCGGCTTCAGTGGCCACCTCTACATCGTAAAGGACTCCTCTTACCAGGTAAAGATGTGTCGCATGACATTACCGCGGAAGACCGGCGTGAATTTTGTCGATGAAATAGACATCCTGCAGGAGTATCAGCAACTGCCGGATGGTTCGTGGGGAATGAAAACCGATGATTTGCGTGTGAACCTTTCGTTGGTGGATATGTTGCAAGGGGTACAGGTGCAACGCACGACACGCTATACGGGCTACTCTTTTGCACCGTTGGAGGCTTCGCTTTTTCAAAGTAAATTGAAGGAGGAGGTACATGCTGATGCACAGATTCAGGATCAAATCTTTTGGGACAAACATCGTCCGGTTCCTCTGACAGAGAAAGAGAATGGAATGAAACGCTTCGTCGATGACATCAAGCGAATGTCAGGATACAAATATCTGATATTTGCTGCGCGGGCATTGGTGGAGAACTTCATCGAGACAGGAAGGGGTGACCAACCCAGCAAGTTCGACATCGGCCCTGTGAACACGATGGTCTCAAGCAACTATATCGACGGCCTTCGTCTGCGATTGAGCGGAAAGACTACAGCCGCCTTGAATCCACACCTCTTTTTCAATGGTTATGCAGCCTATGGCTTCAAGGATGGCAAACCCAAGTACAAGGCTGAAGTGGAATACTCCTTTGCCAAGAAAAAGCGCTTGCCTTTTGAGTTTCCCCGTCGCTCGGTGTCGCTTTCCCATCAGTACGACGTCATGTCGCCCAGCGACAAATATTTGGTGACAGACAAGGACAATATGTTCCTCTCTTTCAAATCGAACACCGTGGACCAAATGTCTTTTATGCGCAAAACCATTCTGACATTCAATTATGAGACTGTCACCAATTTTTCCACCCGTCTTGAGTTGCGCCACGTTAACGACCGTCCTGTTGGAAAACTGGCCTATATCCGCCACGACGGAACGGGAATGAATGCTGTCCGCGACATTACCACCGCCGAAGCATCTGTCACCTTCCGCTATGCTCCGGGAGAGACGTTTGTCAATTCCAAACAAGGACGTATGGCTGTCAATCGCAATGCTTCAGTCCTTTCCCTTACCCACACTGTCGGTCTGAAAGGGCTGTTGGGTAGCGATTACAATTACCAGATTACCGAACTGAGTCTTTACAAACGATTCTGGCTCTCCTCGTGGGGACGGATCAATGCCACATTGAAGGGTGGGGTAGTGTGGGACAAAGTGCCTTTCCCGCTCCTCTCTTTCCCTGCTACTAACCAGTCTTACATCATCCAGTTGAACCATTTCCACCTGATAAACAACATGGAATTTCTCAACGACCGTTATGCCTCTCTCGATTTGACGGCCGATTTGAATGGCGTCCTGCTCAATCGTATCCCCTTGATAAAGCGTTTGAAGTGGCGCGAGGTTTTTGGGGTGAATATTCTCTATGGTAGTCTTTCAGACAAGAACAATCCCGCTGTCTGTCCGTTTGACGAAGATCTCTTTCTTTTCCCTCAGCGCGATGGCCGTGTCACCAGTTTTGCCATGGACCCCGATGTCCCCTACATCGAATATCACGTGGGAGTGCACAATGTCTTCAAGATTCTTCGCGTCGAATATTTCCGTCGCCTCACCTACTTGAACCTCCCCGATGTCAACAAACACGGTGTCCGCATGTCGCTTCAGTTCAAGTTCTGATTGTAGTATATTTATTATTTGTATAACTTTGGTGTAATAATTAAAAACAAATCTGCGTCATCCGCGTTATCTGCGTCTAAAAAGTTAATTATGATATACCTTTATTCTTTTGCTATGCGAAGATAGCCTTCACCTCTGAAATAAAAATAAATATTTATTTTGTATTTCTCTCGGTTTGCACTATCTTTGCCCCAAAGATTAAAAGTTATGATACCTTCACCGTCCAACTATCGGAAGAGAATCCCATACGGGATGTCCAATTTTGCCAGTGTCCGCAGAGATGATTGTTACTTTGTGGACAAGACTGTTAAAGCACTTGATTCTTGATATTTTTAAGTCAAAGGTGTGTGAAGAGGTGTAATAATTGTAGATGTTTAATCAATGGGACAACCGTTAGCTGAGCGTCTGAGACCGAGGACGCTGGATGAATACATAGGTCAGAAACATTTGGTGGGACAGGGGGCTGTGCTTCGCAAGATGATTGATGCGGGGCGTATCTCTTCGTTTATCTTATGGGGACCGCCGGGAGTGGGAAAAACCACATTGGCTCAGATTATCGCAAACAAATTGGAAACTCCGTTCTATACACTGAGTGCTGTCACTTCGGGTGTGAAAGATGTGCGTGAGGTCATAGAGCGGGCACAGAGCAACCGCTTTTTTTCACAAGCAAGCCCTATTTTGTTCATCGACGAAATTCACCGTTTCAGCAAATCGCAGCAGGATTCATTGTTGGGGGCGGTGGAGAAGGGAGTGGTGACACTGATTGGTGCTACCACGGAGAATCCGTCGTTCGAGGTGATACGTCCGTTGCTTTCTCGGTGTCAGCTGTATGTGTTGAAGTCGTTGGAGAAGGATGACCTGATGGAACTGCTCCAGCGGGCTATCACGACGGATGAGCAGATGAAAAGCCGCCACATAACGCTTAGCGAAACGGATGCTTTGCTACGCTATTCGGGAGGTGATGCACGCAAGTTGCTGAACATTCTCGAACTGGTAGTGGAGGCCGATGCGGACAAAGAGGTGGTGATTACTGATGAGAAAGTGGTGGAGCGGCTGCAACAGAATCCATTGGCATACGACAAGGATGGGGAGATGCACTACGACATCATCTCGGCCTTCATCAAAAGTATCCGGGGCAGTGACCCTGATGGGGCACTCTATTGGTTGGCCCGTATGATAGAGGGTGGGGAAGACCCTGCCTTCATAGCCCGCCGCCTGCTCATCTCGGCTGCTGAAGACATTGGACTGGCCAATCCCAATGCTTTGCTGTTGGCCAATGCAGCTTTTGATGCCGTGATGAAGATCGGATGGCCTGAAGGACGTATTCCGTTGGCTGAGGTGACGGTCTATCTGGCTACCAGTCCCAAGAGTAATTCGACTTATATGGGTATTGGAGCAGCTTTAGAAACAGTGCGTGCTACCGGTAATTGTCCTGTCCCCCTGCATCTGCGCAATGCACCGACCAAACTGATGAAACAGTTGGGATATGGAAAAGACTATAAGTATGCCCATAATTACGAAAATCACTTTGTCGAACAGCAATTCTTACCCGACGAAGTTAATAACGCACGCTTCTGGCAACCACAGGAGAATGCAGCCGAATCCAAGCTGAAAGAGCGGATGATGATGTTGTGGGGAGACAGATATAAATAAGGAGGAACAAGAGTATGAACAAAAAGAATATGACCATTTGTGTATTGGATGGCCTGGCTGCCAATCCGGGAGACTTGTCATGGGAATCGCTGCAACAGTTAGGAGAGTGTGTCGTGTACGACCGGACCACTCCCGATGAATTGTTACAACGAGTTGCCGGTGCTGAAGTCTTGTTGACCAACAAGACGGTGATAACAGCTTCAGATATGGGCAATCTGCCCTCACTGAAGTATATCGGAGTGTTGGCTACGGGTTACAATGTTGTAGATATCGATGCAGCTCGTCAGCGAGGCATTATTGTAACCAACATACCGGCTTACAGTACAAACTCTGTAGCACAGATGGTCTTTGCCCATTTGCTACACATCACACAACGTGTTGGGCACTATGCAGAAGAGAATACACGAGGCCGATGGTCTTCCTGCTCCGATTTCTGTTATTGGGACACTCCCCTCATGGAATTGGCAGGTAAGCGTATGGGAATCGTAGGTTTAGGGAATACGGGTATGGCTACTGCACGTATCGCATTAGCTTTTGGCATGGAAGTTGCAGCATATACGTCCAAACAGGCAGAGGAACTTCCTCAAGGATTTACTCCATGCTCTATGGATGAACTGTTTGCCACTGCTGATGTCGTGAGTTTGCATTGTCCGCTCACTGCGGATACTCATCATTTGGTAAATGCTGCCCGTCTGCGGACAATGAAGCCCACGGCAATACTAATCAATACGGGACGAGGACCATTGGTGAACGAACAGGATTTGGCGGATGCTCTGAATCAAGGGCGTCTCATGGCTGCCGGGCTTGATGTCTTGTCACAAGAACCACCGCAAGCAGACAATCCTTTGCTGACTGCACGAAATTGCTTTATCACTCCGCATATTGCATGGGCTACTGTAGAAGCGCGTACCCGTCTGATGGAAGTGGCGGTGGAGAACTTGCGCCAATACATTGCCGGTACACCGGTGAATAATGTGGCACAGTGAGAATGCTCCAATAAGAGAGACTGCATATCTTTCTTTTCAAAAAGGAATATAATACTATGTATCTATAACTATGGAATTCCCCAGTTTTATGGAGGTACTTGATTTTATTGGTACCTTCGCTTTCGCAATTAGTGGCATACGGTTGGCTTCTGCCAAGCAATTTGATTTATTCGGGGCCTACGTCGTGGGTGTAGTAACAGCTATCGGAGGTGGTACTTTGCGTGACCTCATGTTAGGTGTCACCCCCATTTGGATGATTAATCCTATGTACCTCATCTGTTCCGGTATAGCCTTGTTATGGGTGATCTTGTTCGAAAAGAAACTTGTCCGTCAAGAAGTCACATTTTTTATATTCGATACTATCGGATTGGCCTTGTTTACGGTCGTTGGTGTTGAGAAGGCTCTCGGTTTGGGCTTTCCTCTGTGGGTGGCTGTCATCATGGGTACCATTACAGGAGCGGCAGGTGGAGTGTTTCGCGATGTGTTTATCAATGAAATTCCCCTCATTTTTCGCAAAGAGATTTATGCTTTGGCCTGTATCATCGGTGGCCTTTTCTATGGCCTGTTCAATTGGTTGAATGTCGATTTGGTACTGACCCAATGTCTCAGTGGTTTCAGCGTTTTCCTTGTGCGGATTTTAGCTGTTAAATACCACTTGGGCTTGCCCCGATTAAAAGGAGAAGATTGCGAAAATTCATGATAATCCCCCCACAATGGGAATCCCGATACTTATGGGGGAATGTTTAATAAGTAACTTTTCAGACGCAGATGACGCGGATGACGCGGATTTATCTTAATTATTATACCTGATTAGGTTATAATTTATCTGCGTTATCCGCGTCATCTGCGTCTAAAGAATGAAATGAGGGCATTTTGACACACCCCCGATTCTTTTTTGTTCTATAGGAGTATCAATACTCAAAACTGCCCATCAAACCACCAAAGGTGATGGTCTCTGCGCTGACTTTGAGCCGTTTGCTATACGGACTGTTGTAGAAAGTGACGCTGGCTTCGCCCTGCTTGTTTGTGGTCACATAGGGTGCCCAATAGAGGGTACGGCGGAAGTCCTTTTCGTCAGGCAGGTCGGCATAGCTGTAGTCGGGCTGGTAGAAGTATAATGCCGGGGTGTATCCCTGAATCTTGGTACGGCGCACACCCTTGTATTCCTTGTGACGGAAGTAGTCGTTGCGCACGAAGATAGAGATAACCACCGTATGGCCTTGAGTGTTGACCGAATCCAGTCCGTAGCGTGCCAAAGCCATCTCTACGTTGGGTTTGTCGCTAATGGCAATGGCCTCCACATCGTGAATAGTCAAATCCTCTATGTTGATACTGACATTCTGTTCCACCAACCAACTTCCAGTACCGACGCGACTGATGAGGAAGCGAACGGGACGTCCTTTGTAACGAGCAGAAAGACCGCTTGAGTCCATGTCGAGGTCGAATGTAAAGTAAGGATTGGTCTTTTCCAACCATCGGTAAAACTCTACCAGATACTCTTCGCCTGTCTCGTCAATGCGCATACGCTCATCCTCCATTTCGTATATCATGTTGTGCCACTTGCGCACCAGATCTGAGTGCCACTCCCGATCTTCCTCAACCTCTACGGTAGGAAGCAGGTTTTCCCAACGTGTTCTTCCTTTTTCGTCGTACAATTTCGTGGAGTCTTCTACTTGTACGAACTCCTTTTGGGTATCTTCCGTATTCTTGAAGAGAGTCATTTCTTCAGCATTGAACAAGCGTCCCTGTGGTGAGGGAGTCTTATGCAGGTTGACGTTCATCTCTTTCAACTTGTCATTCTCATACGTCTGTATGTTCATTTGCCAACGTCCGTTGAAGTCTTCGGACAGGAAAGCAAACTCTCCCAATGAGTCGGTCAGGCAAGAACCTTTCAATGAGCGGCCTGAACCGTTGTAGAGGAATATCCTGATGTCTGTCTCGTCTTTCTTCTTATTGCGGAAGATGGAGGTGAGATTGCCTCGGATGAGTATTCCCTCTTCTACCGGATGGGTCACAGTGAAATCTTCGGGACGGGTCATTTGTTTCCAATCATACCGACGCCATCCTTGCGTACACAGTAACAGGTCAAGGGCCTGACGGTGGGTGGCATCGTCGGCTTCGAAGTAGTAACCAATGTCGTGGATATATCCCTTCACTTCCGAACCGAGCAACAGGTTGGCTGTGATGTTACCTCCGTTGGCTTGGTTGGTTGGTGTTTCGGTATCAGCATCGCGTACAGCGAGTGAGAACATGGTGTGTAGGGGATTCCCTTCGTTGTCGGTCAGTTTGAAATTCATCTCCACCTTTTCACGCGGTTGATATATGTTCTTCTTGTTTTCAAGAGCGAACTGTACTTGCTTTGTGGGTTTGATGAAGAAGAGGCGGTCGGCATAGATGCGTCCTTCAGTATCGAACAGGGTGAGTTGGTTCACACCCTCGGGCAGAGTATTCTTGGGTATTTCCAAAGTGGTACTGGTTTGGCCATTCCATTTGATTTGGTCAAAGCGGACTACGACTCCTCTACACATGACTGTCAATCCCAAGGCGCGTGTTGTGTCGATGCGTCCGTTGTGCTCCAGTTTTATGGTGAGGTTCTCTGTCTTCATGTTGTCAGCCTTCATGGCTATACCCTGTGTCATGGGGACTGGCAGATTGAATGGTTGGGATTTTTTCCCCTCTGTCTGTACCTCCATATAGTAGGTTTCGCCTTCTGTGGGTGTCAGGTTGAAACTGCCCATGCCCTGATGGACGACTTGGGCTGTGGCCACAGATTCCTGCTTGCTGTTGTAGATGATGGCATTGGTTGCAAGCGGATTTCCTTGTTTGTCTGTAACCTTGAAGGCAATGCGGTTATCAACTCCCTGCACTAAGTTTCCTCCTTCAGGAAAGAATGCGACGTTCACTTTTTCTGCTTTGGGCTGTTTGGCACGCATGTCTGGCCGACGTTCACTGAAGGGGGATGGAACCATGAAAGGATCCTTGTACATGCCCATTCCTTCGGTTTGGGGAGCATTGAAAACTGGGAATACGCGTGAGAAAATGGGAGCGTCAGGCCAGTTGAGCATCGCGGCCGTGTAGGCTCTCACTTCGTAATATCCTGAATGGAGAATATCTTTCAGCGAGAGTTGTCCGCTGCATTGTCCGTTTTCAATCTTGAATTTATGCGACTGTATAACACGTCCTTCCGGGGTCAGTAACTCGACATAGAGCACACGACTCAATATGTTGGGGCGGTTGTTCATAGGATTTACTACGTAAGCCTTGAACCAGATGGTTTCGCCCATGAAGTAACCGGTATTATCGAAATGCAGATATACTTTCTCCTGGACGAACATATTGTTATACGTCACAATATTCCTCACGAACTGTGCCAGACTGTCCGTTTGGGGCGATAAGGGTTGTTGTGCATTGATGGTTCCTATACAAGGATTTGTCATCAGTGTGATGCATGCTAATAGCAGGCGGGTCAATTTCCATTTCTTATTCATGGTCATAGTTGTTTTGTACGAGCCGCAAATATAGTGAAAAAAATAATCCTCCAAAAGAATGAAGAACTTTTGGAGGATATATTTATAGTGTTTTAACTTTTTACTTACATAGACTCATTAGTCGGCTGCATTCTGATAAAGGAAACGTTTGATACTCTTCTTCGGTGTTTTCTCAAACTCGTCTTTCATAATGACGAAACGTGAGATTTGTGAGTAGTGAGGAATCATGGTGTTCAGTTCCTGCACGTTGGTCTGCATTACCTGTTTCAATTCCTCTTCCGGCATTTCACCGGCTTCGTCGTAATCGGGATGGATAAGGGCTACTAATTTGTCTCCCTTTTGGATGATGATGGACTCTGAAACCAGATGCAGGTTGTTCAGCTTGTCCTCAATTTCTTCAGGATAGATGTTTTGGCCCGATGCGCTCAGCAACATATTCTTTGAACGGCCTTTGATGGTGATGTTTCCTTCGGCATCAATCACACCCAAGTCTCCCGTATGCAACCATCCTTCGGCATCAATGGCTTCACGGGTTGCTTCTTCATTCTTGTAGTAGCCAAGCATTACGTTGGCGCCACGGCAAACAATCTCGCCCACTATATTTTCGGGGTCTGGACTTAGCACCTTCACCTCCATACGCGGGGCAGCCTTTCCGCATGAAGCCATCTTGAAACGCTTCCAGTCCTCATAGCAGATGATAGGGCCGCACTCCGTCATACCATAGCCTACGGTATAGGGGAAATCTATCATGCGAAGGAACTTCTCCACATCTTGGTTGAAGGCTGCACCACCCACAATGACTTCGTAGAAACGTCCGCCAAAAGCTTCAATTACCTTTTGACGTACAGATGCCTTAATCTTGTCGTTGATGATGGGCACTTTCAACAATATCTTCATGGTCGGGGTTTGCAACTTGGGCAATACGGCTTTCTTGATGATTTTTTCAATAATCAACGGTACGGCAATGACAATGTGGGGCTTCACGTCGGCAAATGCCTGGAAAATAATTTTCGGACTGGGTACACGGGTCAAGAAGTAGATGTGTAAGCCTTGACAGAACTCATACAGAAATTCAAAGGCCATGCCGTACATGTGAGCCATGGGGAGCATGGACACTACACTGCTTCCTGGTTTCAGATTGATGACTTCTTTGGCAAACTCTACGTTTGATAACAGTGAACGGAAAGGAAGCATTACACCCTTTGAAAGTCCTGTACTGCCTGAAGTATAGTTGATGATGGCCAGTTGGTCTGGCGAACTTTCGTGTTCATAGTGGATATGTTCGATGCGGAAGTTCTTGGGATATTTCTTGCCGAACATTTCATTGAGGTGTTCACGGGCATAGGTCAATTTCTCCGAACGGCTCACCAACAGGGAAAAGTCGTTTACCAGAATGATGCCTTGCAAAGCTGGCATCTGTTCTGCATCCAAAGTGGGCCATACGGCATCACCTACAAACATGAACTTGGCATCGGAATGGTTCACAATGTTGTGTACCACCTCAGGGGTAAATTCATGCAAGATAGGAACTGCTACAGCACCATAAGTCACAGTTGCCAAGAAAGCCACTCCCCAATGGGAAGAGTTACGTCCACAGATGGCAATCTTGTCACCTTTTTCTACACCACCCTCAGCCATGAGGATATGCATTTTCTCAATTTTGCGCGCTACATCCTTGTATTGTAGTGTGCTTCCATTATAGTCGGTCAAGGCATCCAAGTCCCAATTCTGCTTCAAGGTACCTTCTATTTGACCTATAAAAGTATTGTCCATAATTTGCACATTATTGCTTAGATTGTGCAAATATATAGTATTTTCTTCGTACTCCAAATAAAAACGGCACATTTTTTGATTTTATGTGCAATGTTTGTGCTTTTTCCCTCTTTCCCCTATACCAATTCACTAAATAATTATAATGAAAGCATGTATGGAGGGAATAATCCGTTATATTTGCATAAATAATCAAACCCAGAAAAAATGAACGTATGAAAGAACTGAAAGACATAAGAATTGCAGTAGCCGGTACCGGTTATGTAGGTTTGTCCATGGCTACCTTGTTGGCTCAGCATCATCCCGTAGTGGCGGTGGATGTGATACCGGAGAAAGTGGAGAAAATCAATCAGCGCATCAGTCCCATTCAGGATGAGTATATCGAACAATTCTTTGCCGAAAAGCCTCTTCAACTGACCGCAACATTGGATGGGGCGACTGCTTACCGCGATGCAGACTTTGTCATCATTGCTGCTCCTACCAACTACGATCCTCAGAAAAATTTCTTCGATACGCACCACATCGAGGATGTCATTGACTTGGTGTTGGAGGTGAATCCTGAAGCCACAATGGTCATCAAGAGTACGATTCCTGTAGGGTATTGTCGCTCACTCTATGTAAGGTATGCCCGTAAGTTCAAGGAGCGCGGATGGGACACAACACATAAGCTCCGCCTGCTCTTTTCACCCGAATTCTTGCGCGAAAGTAAAGCTTTGTACGACAATCTGTATCCCAGCCGTATCATTGTAGGTTATCCCAAAATGATAGAGCATTATGATGAAGAAAATGATGCTATCCGTGCCATTGCCGGCAACCATTTGGAAGAAGTAGCCCACCAGTTTGCTGCCCTGTTACAAGAAGGAGCCGTCAAGCCTGATATTGACACCTTGTTCATGGGGTTGAAGGAGGCGGAAGCCGTAAAACTCTTTGCTAACACCTATCTGGCTCTCCGGGTGAGCTATTTCAACGAACTGGACACCTATGCCGAAATGAAAGGTCTGGATACACAAGCCATCATCAATGGGGTAGGTCTGGATCCCCGTATTGGAACTCACTACAACAATCCCTCTTTCGGATATGGCGGCTATTGCCTTCCTAAGGACACCAAGCAATTGTTGGCTAACTACAACGATGTGCCCCAGAACATGATGACTGCCATTGTAGAGAGTAACCGTACCCGTAAGGACTTTATTGCCGACCAAGTACTGCATAAGGCGGGCTATTACAGCTATAGTGAACAGAATCGCTATGACAAGGCACACGAAAAGGAATGTATCATAGGTGTCTATCGCCTTACCATGAAGTCAAATTCCGACAATTTCCGCCAAAGTGCCATTCAAGGAATCATGAAGCGCATCAAGGCCAAGGGGGCTACTGTCATCATTTATGAACCTGCATTAGAAGATGGAAGCACCTTTTTTGGTAGCCGCATTGTAAACGATTTGAGCGAATTCAAGCGTCTGTCCGATTCCATCATAGCCAATCGTTACGACTCCTCGTTGGATGATGTCTGCCAAAAGGTCTATACCCGCGATGTATTCAAGCGGGATTGATCGTGCGTCGCTTTGTTATATACCTTATTATTAATTAATAGGTATAGTCCGTTGATGTGATTCTGTTATAAACAGATGTATATCAAAAAAGAACTGTACCACATTTGATATACAAAATACAAAGAAGGTGTCAGAATGAAATGAGGTCATTTTGACACCTTCCTTTGCATTTAGGAAATTACGGAACAACGGTTGGTTACAGTTTTACACGTACACGGCGGCCGTTGTAATTTACTGTTTTTTCTATTCCACCGGCAATCTTTACATTGAATGTGCGGTTCTGTATCATACCCGGATATTCGCCTTGACGACGATCGATGGTGAGAGTCTGTGCTTTATCGTTCCACTTGAAGGTGATGGTAGAGTACAGCCCCTTCTGGTAGTTGTAATTGTCACCTTCATCTTCATAGAGCGTAAATTCAGCATTTGCACCGGGATAGACAACGATGTCGAGGTTGTCCCAAGGCTTTTCTGTGGTATATTGTACTTCAGGACCTACTGGGATGATAGAACCGGCCTTGATGTACAATGGAGAATAAGCGAGGGGAGCATTGGCTTTCACGTTTTGTCCACCATCATACAACTTGTTTGTCCAGAAGTCGTACCATTGGGCTCCTGCAGGCAGATATACTTCGTAAGTTTTCATCTCCTTCCAGTTCACAGGACGATAGAGTTCCCCTGTGGCCTCATTCTTGTTCCATCCTGAAAGTTCGTCGGTGCGGACGATGCGTTCTTCTGTGTAAAGAGGATGGGCAACGGGGCACACCAATATATTACGGCCGTACATATACTCGTCACCCATGTCCCAGACATTCTTGTCTTCCTTGAAATCCATCATAAGCGGACGCATGAAAGAGTCGTCGTTCTTGCTTACTTGCCATGAGAGGCTGTAAGTGTAGGGCATCAGGCGGTAACGCAATTTGATGGCATCGACCAATGCGTCATAAACCGGTTCACCAGGTTTGCCGTAGTAGTAGATTTCGCGATACACATCGGTTCCGTGGCTACGCATCATAGGAGTAAAGGCTCCGTATTGCATCCAACGGACGTAGAGTTCCTGATACTGTGGGTTGCGGGTAGCAGAGTTGCGTCCTTGGGTGTTATACGAACCTGCAAAGAAACCACCGATGTCGGTATTTGTATTGGGGTTGGCTGTCAATGTATAGTTGAGGCAGATGGGAATTTGTTTGCGCAGATTTTCCCACGATGAGCCAACGTCGCCACTCCATGTGTTGGCACCATAGCGCTGCTGCCCGGCAAAGTAGCTGCGTGTGAGGATAAATACACGCTTGGTTGAATCAACAGCACGTTGGTGTTCATCAACACCACCAACGGCCATGAAAGGATACAGATTGCGTACTGAACGCCATGAACCCATTGCCGTCAATTCGTCGAGGTCAGAATCTTTGTATTGCATGTGGTCCGGGTCTGTAGAGTCCATCCACCAGGCATCGATACCCATTTTGTGCAGACGAGTGAGGTGTTTCCAATAAATGTCGCGTGCTTCTTCTGAATATACATCATAGCAGCGTACACCACTCGGGTAATCTCTGCGAGGAGGCCAAAAACTAAGTCCGCTTTCAGGCCATGTTTCGAATGACATCATGTGTCCCTTTTCTTTCAGTTCCTTATAAGGTTTGGTTTCGGGACCGAACGAAGACCAGATAGAGATGGAAATGTGTGCATTCTTATCATGTATTTCGTTAATCATGCGCTGTGCGTCGCCAAATTCATCGTTGAGGAACTCCATGGCATTCCAAGTGTAGTTTGAACCCCAATATTGCCAATCCTGAATGATTCCGTCGAAGGGTACACCCAGTTCGCGGTATTTACGCACCACTTCCAATGTCTCGTGTTGGCTTTTGTAGCGTTCGCGACTTTGGTGAAAACCGTATGTCCATAACGGTAGCATGGGAACCTTTCCGGTAAGCTGGCGCATCTGTGCAATGACACCGTCGGCATCGCCGCCATAGATGAAGTAGTAATCAACACCTTTGCCCACTTCACTTTCCAATACCATTTCTCCACTGACACCTTTCTTGGGAGTGATGAAGCGGGTGGGAGAGTAGTTGTCCCAATAGATGCCATACCCCTTGATGCTTTGGAATACATGAGCGTAATCCTCCAGATTGCTCTGTTGCATATTGCGGTTTTCGTCTCGTTGGGACATCTTGCCATTTTGTAACAGACCTACACCGTAGATACCTTCGTCGGCATCCATTGAAAAAGATTGTTTTACTTTGAAAGCCCCTTTGTCAGGTCCTTGGGTGATGGGAGTGAATCGGGTCTCAACCTCAGAGGTGAGCATATTGCCATGGTTGTCGGCAAATGAAACTTTGCCATCCTTTACCGTCACGGTCAAAAACGCACTTTTATAGACCGTAGCTCCATTCACTGTACTTTGTTTTACTTTAACCTTTTCAGGTTGGGCTATGACAACGAGCGACTGACGGGTGCTTTGTCCGTCCTGTGGTTTTTCCACTCGCACAGTACGCGGTGTATAGAAGGTCACCGTCTGTGCATTCAATTCTTCACCATGTATTCCTATCAGATTTAAGGCCAACAGGATGATGGATTTTCCGAATAAAGATTTTCTTCTCATGTTTTAAAACTCTGTATGTAATAATTATAGATATTGCAAGTCCTACTATTTTTTTGCAAATTTACAGAAAAGAAACCAATGTTGATACTACAAATGTTGAAATGGTTATCACAAATGTTGATTTTTGGATATTCAAGAAGAGGGAATGGCTGTATTTGTAGATTCAAGGCACTGAAAAAGTTTGCTTTAAAGGGGAGTGAATCCCTTTTGGGAGATATTGCTGAGGCTTTGGAAAACGTTGAATAGTGGTATCTAAAAACATATAGAAAAGGAAATGAAACGCTTGTTATTGGCTGTTCGGCCATTTTGTGTTACTTTTGCAGCACAGATTAACAAAACAATTAATATATGAACAAACGATTTTACTCTTTTCTCTTCCTCTTCCTGCTGATGATGGTGGCGGGAAAGGATGTGGCGGCACAGCAACGCCGACCGATTGACAACAAGAACCCTTTGTGGTTAGTGCATGTGGATGTGTGGAACAAGGCAGACCCGCAAAAGATTATTGACTTGATTCCTGATGACATCAAGCCTTACGTCTGCTTGAATCTGTCACTTTCGTGTGGTTATGACACGGAACGGGAAGTCTATAAGATGCCGCAGAATGCCATCCCGACTTATAAGTCGTGGGCATCGGTGTGTCAGCACAATGGCATGTGGTTCACTTGCCAGCCGGCGAGTGGCGGACATACCCATCTTCGCGACGATGATTTGGAGATATTTGAATACTTCTACAAGACTTACCCCAACTTCCTTGGTTGGAATTATTGCGAACAGTTCTGGGGCTTCGATGAACCTAACGACAAAAGTTCCAGTTCACAAACTGACCGTCTGGCTTTGTTTGCCAAGTTGGTGCCCATGGCTCACAAGTATGGCGGCTTCCTGACTATCAGTTTCTGTGGAAACATTTGGTCACATGGACTTAATCCCATCGGTATGATGAAGCGCAACAAGGATCTGTTGAAGGCTTGTAAAGATTATCCCGAGGCTTGCTTGTGGCTTTATAAATACACCACCTCGTCTTGTTTCTACAACAACGAGAGTGTAACCATGTCTCCCTTCATCAGCGGTTTGGCCACCAGCTATGGTGTGCGTTACGACAACTGTGGCTGGAACGGAGCATTGGATGCCATTTTGGGCGAAGGACACGGCAAGAAATATCCTACAGCGGCCGGATTAGGTACAGTGATGGAACAGACATGTGTGAATGGTGGAGCTGTATGGGATGGTCCGGAATTGATATGGACAGAGGACTTCCAGAACCTGAGCAACACAAATGTAGATGGTTACACCCGTCGCAACTGGGGAACTTTCAACAGTTTCAAGGGCGGATGGATTGACATGTTCCGCAAGATTATTGATGGAACCATGTACATTCCTACACGCCAAGAGGTTGTGGAGAATACCAAAATTGTGGTGGTGAACGACATAAACAATACGGATTACGAACAGAGCTATGCAGCTTGGGGTAGTCTGTATGACGGATTGTACAAACAGGACGATCCCTTCAACCGGGGCAATGGTCAATGGATGGACAACTTCTGCTATTTCAAGAAGACGGGCCGTTATGCTGCTATTCCTATCGTTATCGGTCTCTATGACTCGGTAGCAAAAGCTATTCCCGTACAGGTAAAGAAATCGGCTTACCAGTCACGTTGGGGTACTCAGACTGCCAAAGTCAATGATTTCAACAAGCAATATCCCGAGGTGAGCAAGGGAGACCTTTATGTGTCACGTCGCGGAAACCAGCTTATCACTTACACTCCTTATACCTATTTGAATAAGAAAAAGAAGGCATCGGCTGAGATTCCTTTGCTCTACAACCGTTGCGATACATTGGAATTGAATTATGGCAAACTCAGTACGGGTACTATCCGTGAATACAGAGACAGTATCGTATTCTACTTGAATAACTATCGTTCTGACTCTACTGCTATGCAAATCGATCAGATTGTTCTTCGTGGCGTGGAGAAAGAACCGACTTTTGCAGTGAAGAAACGTTACCTTACTTCTGTTACGGCCACAGACTCTTGGGACGAAGCCGCTAAAGTCTATAAATTGAACGTGAAGCACATGGGTGGTGTAGATTTGGTCATCAAGACAGAAGGAACAAGCGAACCTGAAGGCAAGTTGGCCGATGCTCCTGCCATTGCTCCCCTTGGCATTCCCCAACAGCCCGAGGCTTTTCGTGGTAAAATCATCATTGAAGCCGAAGATATGGACTTCAAGAGCATCAAGAGTTGTGTGACTGATCCCTATGGATGGTATCCTACTGTATTTGGTCATGCCGGTAATGGCTTTGCCGACATGGGAACCAATACGAGCGGTTCGCTCCGTCATCAGCTGAATTGCAAGAATCCTGGTGAACACACTGTTTTCGTGCGTTATACTTCTCCGTCGAAGGCGGGCAATATCTCTATTACTATCAATGGAATAAAGAAGACCGTGAAGTGCGAGAAGACTGCTACGAACGAATGGCGCAAAGTATTTGTGACGACTAATTTGAAGGAAGGAAAGAATAACCTTATCATTACCAACGTGGGCGGTGCAGCCATGTATATCGACCAGATTATCTATACACCCGCAGGTATTGAAGCCGAGAAGTTCCAAGTGACTCTTCGCGAAGCTGAAGGTGGAAGTGTTTCAGCTGAGGTGACAGAGGCCGCTGAAGGTCAGAAAGTACAGCTCAACGTTACGCCCGCTGAAGGTTATGCCCATGTGGGATGGGAAATCATTCACGGTAATGTGACCATTGGTGACGACAACTCGTTTGTAATGCCCGACGACATCGTAACTTTGCAACCCCTCTTTGCCGACCAGACAGCCATGTATGCTCTTGACTATACAACTGTGCTGAACGGTACTATCCCCGAAGGTTGGCGTGTTACACAGGAGGATAACGGTATTCATGACTATCCCAATTCTTACGGTTCTGGTTCACGTACCTTTGTTGGTTTCAACGGTTATCAGGGCAAGGCCCTCTATTGGCGTGTGGGCAAGGCCGAGTATGGTATGCAGAGTGGTTATCCGCTTACTCTGAAAGCAGGAAAGTACAAGCTGAGCTATGCTATGGCTGCTTGGAAATATACTCCGCAATACAAGGTGAGCATCCTCAACAAGAGTACAGGCAAGGCGGTAGTCACATCGGCTACACATACGGCAACACCCAATGCCGAAGGAAATACGGCAGCCAACCTTACTTCTGCCCGATTGTATGAGTTGGATTTCAACATTACTGACGCAGGCAACTATGTCATCCGTTTCCAGAATGCGGGTGGTGGCTTTGAAGAGTTCCTGCTGTTGGAATGCCGTATCAATAGCGAGCCTGATGGTATTGAGAATATAATATCCACTCCTGCTACGACGAAGGCTATCTATGACATCAATGGTGTACGCCGCGAGTCATTGCAGAAGGGCTTGAACATCATCGTCACTACAGACGGTAAGGTTCGTAAACTTATGATTAAGTAATTAGATTGTAGATAACGGTTCTGAAAAGAAGAGGCTGTGCCGCTGGTGTTGGCACAGCCTCTTTTTGTGGGCTACGACACACTTTCATGAATTTACTTCGCCATCTTGTAGATTGCTTCCATGTCCTCCGCACGGAGCACCTTGAAGCTTCCTTGGGTGGCACGGTAGTCGCGGCTGCACTTGCGCACCATCTCCTTGATTTCATCGTCGGTGATGTCGCGTCCGATGAGTTCGTGGATGTTGATGGGCATACCGATAGCGTGGTAGAAGCGCTCCATGGCTTCGATGCCCTTCAGTGCTGTGCCTTCAGGGTCAGAGAAGTCGTTGGGCACACCCAACACATTGACGGCAAAGCGCACGAAGCGGCTCACATTCTCCTTATATACATAGCGTGCCCAAGCAGGCCATACGGCTGCAAGGCCGGCACCATGGGTCACGTCGAACATACCGCTCAGCTCATGTTCCAATTGGTGGGTAGCCCAGTCATCTTCCACACCACAGCCTGTCAGTCCGTTGTGGGCAATGCTGCCGCCCCACATGATTTGGGCACGGTTGCGGTAGTCTTCGGGATTCTTCAGCACGGCAAACACGCTGTCCATCAGTGTACGCATGATGGCTTCGGCCACTTCGGTCGTCAGCGTCATGTCATCGTCGTGGGTGAAGTAGCGCTCCATGGTGTGCATAATCATGTCGGTCACACCTGCTGCCGTCTGATAGGGTGGGAGGGTAAAGGTGCGGCAGGGATTCATGATGGCAAACTTCGGACGCGAGATGTCATTGGAATATCCCAACTTCACGTCACCCTCTTCCTTGGTCACCACACTGGCTTCGCTCATTTCGCTGCCTGCTGCAGGGATGGTGAGCACACAAGCCAACGGCAAGCATGTCTGTGCATTGTCCTTTCCCAAGTAGAAGTCCCATACGTCACCCTCGTAAGGCACACCGTAGGCAATACCTTTGGCTGAGTCGATAACGCTACCTCCACCTACGGCCAGAATGAAGTCCACTCCTTCTTTGCGGCAAAGGTCGATTCCTTCGTAAATCTTCGACAAGCGCGGATTGGGCACCACGCCACCTAACTTCACGTATTCAATACCGGCTTCGTCCAGCAAGTTGCACATCTTGTCCAGCAAGCCCGACTTGATGGCGCTCTGTCCGCCATAGTGTACCAACACTTTGTGTCCGCCATACTTCTTTACCAGACGGGCCACCTGTTCTTCCGACTCCTTTCCGAAGACCACTTCGGTGGGGGCATAATAGATGAAATCTTTCATGTTTTTTGTTCTGTTAAAGCCCCCTCTAACTTCCCCAAAGGGGGAGGATTCAAGGGAACTGCTTTGATTTACTATTTGGTTATTTACGATTTACTGTTTATTTACTGCCCCCTCCTAAATCCTCCTTCAAAGGGAGAACTTAATGAATGATGTCTTGTATTCCAATTTCCTCTCCTTCGGGGAGGGTTAGGGAGGGGTTTCGGGCCTTTACTTTCTGAACTGCAAAAATACAGAATTTATGTGGGAAAACTATTATCAAACCTTTATTTGTTGTTGATAAAGATGGAAATTATATATATAACGAAAAAAGTTCGAACAATCTGATGCTCGAACTTGATTCCGTACAGTTTGAGGTGTAAATCATGATGTCAAATCTTTGATTACACGAACAACAGTTTTCATATCCTTTATCTGGTATGAACTTCTTTCTTTTCTTCCAAATAGAAATATATGCCGCCAACGATGGCGATGAGCGACACAAAACCGAACATAATCAGTGCTCCCATATTTACTTTCCTTTCTCTTTATTATCCCGAACGAGCCAAAGCCCGATACCGAGTGTTAATGATATAGAAACGATACCTCCGGCATAGATAATCCATTTCTGTTCTATCTCGCCGAATATGGAAGTAAGGATAACTGCCGTTGTAATGTACTTGGCAATATCCATTAACCATTTACCGAATTCCTTTTTCATGGCGCAAAGATAGATATTATTTTCTTGAATACAAACAATGTTTTAGCCTTTTTAGTTTTAGCATAGACTCTTTTTACATTTTTTCCTGATTCTTCTTATCCCTTGCAAATCTCATCTGCCGGATGGGCCGTTGCTGTCTTCCACACGCGCCAACCGACGCAGAGGGCGACGAGCAGGGCCACCATGAGGAAGATGCCGACGTAAATCCACCACGGGATTTCGGTCTGCACCACATATTGCTCCAGCCATGGTTTTATGCAGGCATAGCTGATGGGGAAGGCCACGAGGGCGGCCACTCCTTGCAGCGCCATGTATTCAACGATGAACATGTCCAGGATGTCTTTTGTCGTAGCACCGAACACCTTGCGTACGGCAATCTCTTTCCGCCGTTGCTCACAGGTGAGCATAATCATCGACCACACACCGAAGAGGGCGATGAGGATGCAGACGCTGGTGATGATATTGAGGAGTTTTTGCAGATTACGCTCGCTTTGAATAATTTTTTCGTATGCTTCTTCACAATCCATCCAATAATTGGTATTGTAATTTTTAAGTCCACGCTTTTCGGCATATGCTTCTACTTTATCCTTCACAACCTGTTTCATGTTAGGTTTGTATTTTACCAAAATAAAGGACATATACTTTATATCCGCTTCAAAAGGATTGAACCTGTACATGGTTGGTCTGGCTGGTGTAGTGGGCGATTGGTTATAAACGTCCTTCACTACACCTACGATTTTATCACCGATAAAAGTCTTCTCCAAAGGATCTGTCCACCCTAACAGATGAACAAGGGCTTCATTGATTAAAATGCAATTACAATATAACCAGTCACTGCCCTCATCCCTTATTAAATCAGCATCATTCAACCAACGTCCTTCAACAAGTTGGATTCCGTAAAAATCAACGAGTTCTTTGGATATGTTCTGATCTACAATCATTGTATGATCCTTTAAATCTGGGCATTCTCTCGGTGAAACATGCCGCATACCACTACCAGTATAAGGAAAATATGAAGTCATGGAATAAAAGACAGTGTCCACTTCAGGACATTGTTTTAAGAAGTGCAGCAATTCGACATTCTCTTCACTCCGATCTCTACTATGGCATCTCAATATCATGCGATTCTCTATTTCAAACCCCTTTTTATTACTACGCAAACTGTTCAATTGTTTCATGAATACGACTGTGCAGAAGATGCAGAAGATGCTGATGGCTATTTGCAGCCCTGTACTGAAACGGCGGAAAATGTAGTAGCGGGTGAGGGCGCCTACTCCAGTAATGCTGCTTTGCAATGACTGGCGGCGGAAATACCAAATGGCCGGAATCGAAATGAGCAGGGAAATGACGCTCACAGACAAGAGGTAAACAATGGTTTCGCCATAAATGAATTCCGTATCTCGAGGCAATTCAGTTATTGCCAGAAACCATTCTAAGGAAAGATTGATTACCATAAGGCCGGCGAACATGGCAATGGCCAACAACAGGCCATATTCGGTCAGGAATTGCAGTATCAGGTCGCGTCCTGTGGCACCAAACACTGTGCGAAGGGCTATCTCGCGCTTTCGGATGAAAAGACGGTTGATGAACATGGTCAGGTAATTCAGCAATCCACACAATATCAGCAAACAGCTGGCAAAGGCAAACAAATAAATGTGATTGATTTTGGCCTGACCACTGTGCTTGTATGATTCCGTCGAATGGCGCAACTTGGTGATGGGGACTACATTCGCACGTTCAAAGTGTTCGAATCCATCCTTATTCCTCAATTGGGTAGTGTCCAATCGGCTGTTCAGTTCGTCAATATCTACTTTCGGAGAGATATGAGCCATCATGTATGAGTATCCGCTATAGCATTCTTTGGGTACTTCAGGTGTGAAGCAACTGACTTTATCAAATCTGAAATTGGAATGCCTTCCCCATGAGTAAAACACGGCCGACACGGTGCGTGTGCGTCTGAAAGTTCCTTTATTAAAACATTCTACGGTTGTCAATGTTTTCCCTATTGGTGATTCATCTCCCCACAAACGGGCTGCCAACACATCGCTAACGGCTACCTCTTGAGGATTGTGTACAAACGAGGTTGTCCCTTCCTTTATGCGCAAACCGACCAGCGATACAAAATTGGTATCGAGTACCACCCATTCTCCTTGCCGACGGGATTCTTTCCAATCCAAACCATTGATAGAATCTGAAAGCAGTTGATAAATTTGGGTCAATTGCTCCAATTGGGGCATTTCGTGTAATTTCTGCACGTTTATCCATCGTGATACATTGTACTCTCTATCACATCTGACAATATACAGATTCTCCGCATCCTTATGAAATGCGTCATACGTCGTTTCATACTTAATCCACATGCTTGCCAGCGCGAAGCAGGCAAAGCCGATGGCCAGGCTGATGATGCTGACCAATGATTGCAGGCGGTACTTTTCCAGTTGCTGCCATGCCAGACTCAAATAATGCCGTATCATAATTTTCAGAAGTCCCTCAAGCTCCCCCAAAGGGAGAGGAATTTGTTATTTACTATTTTGTTATTTTCGATTTACTATTATTTACTATTTTATTGATTGGTCTATTTCAGTCGGGGGTGTGTCAAAATGCCTTCTTTTTATTCTTTATCTGCGTCTAAAAAGTAAATTATGACACCCCTCTTAGGGTGGGACTCCCCTTACCCCTTGCAAATCTCATCTGCCGGATGGGCGGTTGCTGTCTTC